>NZ_JBPPGJ010000002.1:0-483424 GCF_051594765.1 Oryzibacillus soli | reverse complement strand
GCGCAGCTCGGTGAAGATCCGGGAGATCTCTTCGCTGACCTTGAAGCCGTAAGACTCCGCGGACATCTCCGCCATGCGGATGCCGCCGAAGGGCTGCAGGGACCGCTTGAAGGGCTTGTCGGTCTGGAAGCCGACGACGGTTTCCAGGTCCTTGTCGAGATAGCCGGGGCCGTGGGAGGTGATGGTGGAGACGATCTCGGTGTCCATATCGAGGACGCCGCCATTGTCGATCTCCTGCTTGGTCAGCTCCATAACCTGCTTCCAGAGCTTATTGGTTGCTTCGGTAGCCGGGGCCAGGAATGCCTCGTCACCGGTATAGACGGTTACGTTCTTCTGAATGAAATCCCGAACGTTGATTTCTTGCTGCCATTGCCCACCTTGAAATCCTTCCCATTGTTTCATCGCGAGCTTCCTCCCCTAAAACAGGTTCTATAAAGTATTGATACAGTTTCTATGTTCTTAGCATAATACTTTCTTGGGACTTTGGAAAGGGGGTAATCGTGACTGATTTGTGAAAATCATTACAAATAACGAATATCTAAAAACAACCGAAAACCCTTGGTGTATACGGTTGGAAAAATAAGTATGTGAATAGAATCACATATATAAAAGAAATTTCTTGCAACACATTGCCTGTTTATTGATGGTTGGTACAGTTTTTATCAAATTGTATAACAGCGAGAAACAGAGGTTGGTTTCGGCTGTTTTTTTGCGCGGGGATCTCTTCTTGGGACTCGTGGGGACTCAATCGGACAAGTATAATGGAAGAAGGCGGTCCGCGGTGAAGAGGCGGATTACGAAACGGGCATGGGAAAAGGGGGCATCCGAGTGGAGCAATGGTCACCGGAACGGCTGAAGGAAGCCTATAACCGCCACGCTACCGAGCGGGAGCGAATGGAGAAGCAGGAATGGAAGCAGATCGAACGGGAACGTTTCCTGCAGCGGATGAAGGACGAGGGAAAGCGGAAGCTGCTGGAGATCGGGCCGGGCCCTGGGCATGACAGCCTGTACTTCCGGGATCACGGACTGGAGGTACGCGCGGCCGACGCCTCGGAGGAGATGGTTCGGCTCTGCCGGGAGAAGGGGCTGGATGCCGATGTGATGGATATGGAGGCGCTGGCCTATGAGGACGGCTCCTTCGATGGGGTGTATGCGCAGAACTGTCTGCTGCACATCCCCAAGCGGCTGATCCCGCAGGTGCTTCAGGAGATCCGGCGGGTGCTGAAGACCGGCGGTCTGTTCTTCTGGGGGGTGTACGGGGGCGAGGATTCCGAAGGTATCTGGGACAAGGATGCCTACGAGCCGAAGCGGTTTTTCTCCTTCTATACGGATGAAGGTTTGCAGGCTGCCGCAGCGCCTTTCTTCGAGCAGGTGGATTTCCATACCGTCCATCTGGGTGAGGATGCCTTGAGCTTCCAGTCGCTGACCCTGCGCAAGGGCGAATAACCACGAACGCCCCCTGCACCGTTGCGAACGGTACAGGGGGCGTTTGGCTTCTATATAGGCTGCTACTCGAGCTCGCCGTGCCACAGCCGACGCATCTCCTCGCAGCCTGCGAGCAGCTCGTCGAGCTTGCCCTCCGCCTCCAGGCGTCCGTCCTTCAGGACCAGGATGCGGTCCGCATGCTGGAGGACGGCCTTGCGGTGGGAGACGACGAGGCAGGCGGCGCGGCGGCGGGCGAAGAGCCGCTCCCAGAGCTTCTGCTCCGTCTCGACGTCGAGGGCGCTCGACAGGTCGTCGAAGACGTACAGCTCTGCATCCCGCGCGAACATCCGGGCTGCCGCGGTCCGTTGGGCCTGGCCGCCAGACAGCTTCACCCCGCGGGGGCCGATGACGGTATCGAGCCCCAGATGGAGCTCGTTCACGTCATGCTCCAGCACGGCGGCGCGGACGGCCGCATCGAGGGGGCCCTCCGCCCGGGGCAGGCCCAGGAGGATGTTCTCCGCCAGCGTGTCGCTGTAAAGGCGGGGCACCTGGGCCGTGTAGGCGCTGCGGGGCGGGACGAAGAAGGTGCCGGGATCCTCCACCGGCTGCCCGTTCCAGTACACCCGCCCGCCGTCGGCGGGAAGCAGGCCCAGCAAGGTCCGGACCAGGGTGGTTTTGCCGGAGCCGATGCGGCCGGTGACCACCGTGAAGGAGCCTTGGGGGAGTGTGAGCGTAATCCCCTCGATGCCCCGTCCGGTGCCCGGATACCGGTAGGTCAGGTCCCGGGCTTCCAGCACCCGGAGCTTCTCCGAAGGCGCCAATGTCTCCATCGTCTCCGCCGGCGGCTCGCCCTTCAGATAGAGAGGGGCCGGCTCCACCAGCTTCTCCGGATCCGCGCCCTGCAAGAGGGCCGCCATCCGCTGGCCGGACACGGCGCTCTGCTTGTAGTAGGTCAGGAACTTCCCGAAGTTCTGAATGAACGTGGTGACGAAATTCAGATAATACACGAACAGGGCGAAGTCGCCTACCGTGAAGGAGCCAATCTGCATCTTCCGGCCGGCCAGGATCAGGATGAAGCCGGTGCCGAAGTTGACCGTGTTGGAGAATACGGAGTCCAGCATCTGCGAGAACAGCTTATCCTTCAGCATGGACCGGCGCCGGGTGTCGTTCAGACGTTCGAACTGGTCGATGACCCGGTCCTCCGCCCCAGCTACCTGGATGGCCTGGACCGAATTGAACATCTCGCTGATGGCGCCCGTCACCTGGCTGGTGGCCTCCCGGCTGGCCGATCGGTATTTCTGCAGCCAGCTGGTGGACAGCTGAGCCAGAGCCACCACCGCCACCAGAGGCACGAATACCCAGAGGGTCATCTGCGCGTCGATGCCGACCAGGATATAGATGGAGACGGAGGCGAATACCACAAGGCCGATGGAATCGACGGACCAGCTGACGGCCTCTTCCGCCTGCTCCACGTCGTCCCGGAACTGGCTGATCGCTTCTCCCGGGGAGCATGGAATCGCCTTGGCTCCGGGCTCCTTCAGAATATGCTCCAGCATGTTCCGGCGAAGCAGCCCGGCGGCCCGGAAGCGGAAGTTGACGTCCGAGATGAAGCCCATGATAATCAAGACGACTCGGGACAGGGTGGCGGCCAAGAGCAGCGCAATGACCGTCCACACGTTCCAGCCGTAGGGTGAATCCCCGGTCAGCACGTCGAAGAATTCCTTCGTAACGAGACCGGGAAGGATGGGCACCGTCGTGATGAGCACCCAGCTTACTGCGTTCCAGGCATACCAGAGAGGCTTGTAGCGGATCAGCCCCCACATTAATCGGAATGGACTCATGCCAGCACCTCCTCCATTCCGGCTTCCATAATCCGGCTGAACCGGGAATCGGGATCCGCCAGGAGCTTGCGGCGTTCTCCATGCTCCAGGATCCGGCCGTCCTCCAGGATGAGGATGTCGTCGGCCCGTCCGATGGTGGCCAGCCGATGGGCGATGATGACGCAGGTTCGGTTCCTAAGAAGCGAGCTTATGGCCAGCTCCAGCTTCTGCTCCGTAGCCGGGTCCAGGCGGGAGGAGGCTTCATCCAGCACCACCAGGCCCGGGTCTGACAGGAACACCCGGGCGAAGGCCAAGAGCTGAGCCTCCCCGGCGGATAATCCGCCGCCTCCAGATTCCAGACGGGTGTCCAGGCCGTCTGGAAGCGCGCGGAGCCAATCTCCCAAGCCCAGCTCCTCCAGCACGGACACGATCCGGCCGTCGGCGATCTCCGGGTCGTAGAAGGTCAGGTTATCCCGGACCGAGCCCTGGAAGATCTCGATGTTCTGCGTTACGAATCCGACGCGCCGCCGCAGCTCATGGAGCCTGCAGCTCCGGATGTCTACACCGGAGAGGCGGACGCTTCCTTCCTGGGGATCGTAGAAGCGCAGCAGCAGCCGGGCTGTGGTGGACTTGCCGCTGCCGGTGCGCCCCAGGAGTCCGAGCACACGGCCGGGCTCCAGCCGGAAGTGCAGGTCCGAGAGCGTCAGGCTGTCCTCTTCATAGCCGAAGCGGACGCCGTCGAACTCTACGGAGAGCGGCCCGTCGGGAAGAAGGGCCTCTTCCCGTCCGTCTTGGATCTTGGATTCCGTGGACAGGAGCTCCCGGATCCGTCCGATGCTGGCATCGGCCTTCTGCAGATCCTCCAGCTGCTGGCGGATTTTCTCAATAGGCTGGGACAGCTGTTCGGTATAATAGAATACCATGTACACGGCCCCGATGGTGATCTCCCCCCGGTGCCACAGGTAGACGCACACTGCGAAGGCTACGGAGTTGCCCAAGGCGAACACGGCTATGGTCGTGATCCACATGGCGGCAAAGCCGGCGAAGGCCCGGAGCCGGACCGGCAGCCAATCCCGGAGCAGGGCATGGAACCGGCGCATGACGAAGCCGGTGGCGCCATTGGCCCGGATATCCTCCGTACCCTCCAGATGCTCGCCCAGGAAGCCGTAGAAATCGGCGCTGATCTGCCGCATCCTCCCCCACAAGGGGGCGGCGTACCGGCGGATCCGCTGGATCGTGGCCATGGCGAACACGACGAAGGCGGTCATGGCCAGGCCGATCAGCGGGTTCTCGCGGAACAGAAGCACCAGGATGCCTGCCATGAGCACCAGGTTGCTCAGAAGCAGGATCACGAAGCTGGAGAAGAAATTGGCCAGTGCATTGATATCTCCATCCACCCGCTCGATGATTGCGCCGGATGTATGCTTCTTATGAAAGGACAAGTCCAGCTTCAAGCAGTGGGAGGCGACGACGCCGCGGAGTCGGTTGGTGGCCACCCAGCCCACATTCTCTCCGATGTAGGCGGCTACCACCCGAACCGCTTGGGTCAGAAGGGACACGCCGATGAAGAGAAGGGCCGCCATCGTGAGCTTTGACGTGTCCGATTCGGTCTTCGCCGTATCGATGAACCAGCGGATGATCTGGGGGCTGACGAGCTGCATGGCGATGCCGGCGGCCAGGAGCAGGGCTAGAGCCACCATGGAAGGCCATTGGGGCTTCAGATATTCGGACAGCAGGCCGACATACTCCCGGAGGGGGAGCTTCAGCTTGCGGGCCGGCTTTAAGGCATTGGACGGGTTCAAGATCGAGCCTCCTTCGATTGGAACGTTTGGGTCAATCCGTTCAGCAACGTACAGGATAGCTTAGCCGAAGGGCGATGGGGCGTCAACCGGATTTTATGATTTCATTCAAAAAATCCGACTCGAATTGTTAAGAAATTCTTAAGATAACAGGCACAGTAATTTTCAAGGGAACGCGTTATGATGGTTGGGTGGCAGCCGCGGCCTTGTTGAAGGCCTTAGTGCGTAACGGCTGGGAAGGGGAAAGGAACAGCATGTCGCTTTTGCAGCAGTGGAAAAAGGTGCTCCCTCTTGCGGCCTTAGGCGTATTTCCGGTGATGGCCGGCATCTACGCTTACGTCAACAAGCCGGGGGACAAATTATACAGCCTCGTGACGGATCTGGACCGGGCCATGCCCTTCGTCCCTGTCTTTGCGGTGCCTTATGCCTTGTGGATGCTATACATCCTTGCGTGTCTCATTTACTTCCTGCGGAGGGATCCAGGACTCTACTACCAGACGCTTGTCACCTATGTCCTGTGCGCCTCCGTGTGCTATACCATCTACGTCTATTTCCAGACGACGGTGCCGCGCCCCGAGGTTGCGGGAACCGGCTGGACGGACGGTCTGGTGCGGCTCTTATATCTCCGGGACCAGCCCTACAACTGCTTCCCGAGCATCCATTGCTTCTCCAGCTATCTGATGATGAAAGCTCTGAACGCCGGCGCGTTCCGGACCGTGTTGAACCGGCTGATCATCTATTCGATGTCCCTCGTCATCATTCTCTCGACGTTATTGATCAAGCAGCATGTGATTCTCGACGCCTTGTCCGCCATCCTGCTGGTGGAGGTGGTCTTCTGGCTGGTGGGCCGCTTCCGGGTTCATCTGGTGCCCATGCTCGGACGGTTGGGCCGCCGCCGGCTGGAGACCAAGTGGGAGAGCCGCATGTAAGAGGTCCGGCGATGGCCGCCGGAGGAAGAGGAACCGTTCCTTTCAGGGAACGGTTTTTTGCTGCGGTTGCCAAAAGTCCCCGGCTCGTTTGATTCACCCGAATGCTTCCATTATGATAAAGCTGTTATGTCACTAGAGGGAGGGATGACCTGTGAAAATCCGCGTATCGGCGGTACAGTACCAGCTCCGCAAGATCAGCGGCTTCGACGGCTTCGCCCGCCAGGTGGAGCATTACGTGAAGCTGGCCGGGGAATACGGCACGGAGTTTCTCTTGTTTCCGGAGTTCATGACCACACAGCTGCTCTCCATCGGGGACGGCCAAGGGGAGGGACTGCCGATTACGGCGCTGCCGTCCTTCACCGAGGAGTATCTCGGGCTGTTCCGGCGGCTGGCCGGCACCAGCGGGATGCACATCATCGGAGGTACCCATGTGGTGGAACGGGAAGGGAAGCTCTACAACACGGCCTTCCTCTTCTATCCGGACGGACGGGTGGAGGAGCAGGCGAAGCTGCACATAACGCCCACCGAAGTGAACGAATGGAACATGAACAAGGGGGATGGCATCCGCGTCTTCGATACGACCAAGGGGCGGATCGCCATGCTGACCTGCTACGATATTGAATTCCCGGAGATCGTCCGGATGGTTCGGGCCATGGGGGCCGATGTGGTATTCTGTCCGTCCTGCACGGACGACCGGCATGGGTTCCACCGGGTCCGGTATTCCTGCCATGCCCGAACCATCGAGAACCAGATTTATGTGGTGACGACGGGAACCGTCGGCGCCCTGGAGAATGTGGACTTTATGCGCGCCAATTACGGGCAGGCGGCGATTCTGACGCCGAACGACATCCCGTTCCCGCCCCGTGGCGTTCTGGCGGAGGGGGAAGTGAACGGAGACATGCTCGTTACGGCAGACCTCGATCTGGAGCTGCTCGGCGAGGTCCGCCAGCGGGGCAGCGTCACGACCTGGAGAGACCGCCGGACGGATCTGTATCCGGACTGGAAGGCTTAACCGAAGGAGGAGCGCGTTATGGGCGGAACGACAGGCAGAACCCCCGGCCGGCTGCACAAGGCCTTCTACACCTTCGCTCCGGACGGAAGCCCGAGGAAGACCGTGATTCGCACGTACGGGGAGGCGGACTTTGACGAGCTCATCCGCATCCAGTCCGAATGCTTCCCGCCGCCATTCCCGGAGGAGCTCTGGTGGAATAAGGAGCAATTGTCCAACCATATCCGGCTTTTCCCGGAGGGGGCGCTGTGCGTGGAGGTGGAGGGGCGACTGGCAGGCTCCATGACGGGGCTTCGGGTCCGCTTCGATCCGTCCCGGCCGGAGCATACGTGGGCGGAAATTACGGACGAAGGCTACATCCGCAATCACGATCCGGAGGGGGAAACTCTCTATATCGTGGATATCAGCGTATCCCCCGAGTACCGGAAGCTCGGCCTCGGCAAGTGGCTCATGCAGAGCATGTACGAAGTCACCGTACAGCTGGGAGCCAAGCGGCTCTTGGGCGGAGGGCGCATGTCCGGCTACCATCTGGTGGCGGACCGGATGACGCCGGAGGCCTATCTGACGGAAGTGCTGGCCGGCCGGGAGAAGGACCCGGTCTTGACGTTCCTGCTGCGGTGCGGCCGGACCCCGGTGGCGGTGGCCCATGGGTATCTGGAGGATGAAGAATCCCGGAACAACGCGGTGCTGATGGAATGGCGCAACCCATTCGTTCCGGAAGAATAGAGGAGGAGGCGCAATCCATGGAATATGTGCGGATCACATCGATCGACGACCCGAATTTTGCGGCGATGCACCGGCTGATGCAGGAGGTGTTTCCTCCTGAGGAGGTTCTGGAGTTCAGCCTGTGGGCCGAGCCGCTGAAGGATGAGGGGCTTCGGGTTTATGCCGCGGTACACGAAGGTCAGGTCGTAGGCGCGACGGAGTACCGGTACTACCCGGATATGGAAGCAGCCATGACGGACTTCACGATCATCGGCCGGGACGGGCTGGGCGTAGGTCCCTTCCTGGCACGGAACCGCCAGAAGGAGCTGAACGATTGGGCGGCCCGCAGCGGGAGGCGTCTTACCGGCATGTTCGCCGAAATCTACAACCCGTATCTGATCGGAGCGCATGAGTTCGGCGGGGTGAAGGCCATGAACCCGTTCGTGCGCCGCGAGGTCTTGGCCCATTTGGGCTACCGGAAGCTGGACTTTCCCTACGTACATCCCTCTTGGCAGGGAGACGGGGAAGCGGTGGGGGAGCTGGATCTGTGCTTCCTGGCCTACGATGAGACCTTGGAGTCACTGCCGGGCGCGCTGGTGGCCCAGTTCTTGACCACCTATTATGCCGTGCTGCCTAACAAGCCCCAGGCTTGGTACGATATGGTGGAGGCGATCCGCGGAAGTGATCGGATCTCGCTGACGGCCATATAAAAGAGGGTGCCCCCAAAAAACTCTGGGGGCACCCTCTTGTTCTTACCAATTCGAGACGAAGGGAGTGGAGAAGCTTTCCGTCCATTCGGGGGAGGCTTCCCTGCTGAAAATCATGGCAATCAGCTGCCTGAAGTTGCCTACGCCGCACTTGGCGTACATGTTGGCAATGTGGTTCTTAACCGTCTTGTCGCTGATGACCATGAGCTCTGCGATCTCCTTGTTGGTCATCCCTGCGATGACCATACGATGAAGGATCTCCTGCTCACGGGGGGTCAGCTGATGTTCGTGGGAAAATTGTGTGAGTGCCGACTGATACATTGATGGAGTCCCTTCCTTCCTTAGATCTTGAATTGTTGTACCAACTGCTGAAGCTCTTTGGCGCCGTTCATATTCTCCTCGGCCATCTGGGCCTCCGCATAGGTCTTCTCCACGATATCCGCCGTTCTCTCGGCGATATCCTGCACGCCCTTGGCGCTATCGTTCATGGTTACGGCCACATCGTTGATGGTGGAGGAGATGCTGCCGACGGATTGGTCCAACTGGGAGGCAGCCTGTTGGAAATCACGCATCAGCTCCTGGACGGTGCGGGCATCGTTGTGGTACTGCTCGCTTACCTCGGCGAGCTTCTCATAATCCGCCAGTACGTTGCGGTCGATGAAGCCGAGCATGTCCTCCGCCTGCTCCCGCATCCGGAGCACGGAGCTGCAGACCCGGGTTACGATCTCCTGGATCCCGGCTGCGGTATCTCCGGCCTGCTCGGCCAGCTTGCGGATCTCCCCGGCTACGACGGCGAAGCCTTTGCCGGATTCCCCGGCCCGGGCGGCCTCGATCGAAGCGTTAAGCGCCAGCAGATTGGTCTGCTTGGAGATGGACGTGATGGTTTCGGTCAGCCCGGCGATTTCCGTGATGCTGTCCGATTCTGCAATGGCCGACGCCAGGCTGCTTCGAACCGAGGTGTAGATGGCGTTGGTTTCCGTAATGGATTGATGGGCGTCCTGCCGGAGCTGAAGAGCCCGCTCCATAATGCCTTCTCCCACCGATGAGCCGTGATTGGCGCGGCTGTACATCTTGCCGACATGCCCGTCGATCTCGGATACGGCGGCGGTAATCTCCTCGGAGGAGGCGGCCGTTTCCTGCATGCCGGCAGACAGCTCCTCCGTCGTGGCGGAGTTGTCCTGCGCGCCTTCGCGCACCTGGAGCGCCAGAACATCCAGCGACTCGGCATTGTTCAGCAGTTGGCTGCTGACGGTGGTCAGCTTGCCCGCCATCTCGCGGAGCACCTGCCTGGTCTGGATGGTGGCGCGGGCGATGGTGCCGGTCTCGTCCCGGTGATTCTGCAGGTGAACGTAGGTGGCATCATACCGGAGATCCAGCTCGGCGGTTTTGTGGATCAGCTCCGTGAGCTTCATGATGGGTGAAGCGATGAAGTGAGCGAGGGCGAGCCCCGCCAACGCGGTCAGGACGGTGCAGATCGCACAGAGCCACAGGATATAATGGGTCATGCTGGTAAGCGGCGCCAGAACCTCGGCGACATCACCGGTAATGACCAGGGTCCAAGACGTTTCCGGGATGACGGTATAGGCTGCTTTTTTGAGCTTGCCCTGGTAATCGTATTCTACGGTAGCATCCTGCACCGTTTCTTCACCCTGGACACGGGCGACGACTTCCTTAATCTGCGCGTTCTCGACAGGCGCCCCGATCTTGGTTTTGGTCGGGTGGAAGAGCATCGTGCCGCTGGCGTCCACAAGGTAGGCATAGCTGGAAGGAGAATTATGAATCTTGGCATCGGCCAGGAAGCCGGTCAGTTTCTCGGCGAATACCGCAGTCACCACATAGCCTTGGGGCTTGCCGTCCGCCATGACGGGCTGTACGAAGGCGACCACATAAGCCCCTGTGGATTTGGACTTAAGCGTTTCACTGATCACAGGCTTTCCGGAGGAGGAGGCCATCTTATAATAATTCCGATCATTGAAGTTCTGGCCGATCAGCTTGGCATCGCTGTCCGCCACATTGACACCGTTGCGGTCCAATACGAAGACATGCTCCATATTGCCGGCCTCGTCGGCCTCCCGCTTTAAGGTGAGCGAGACGCTCTCCTGCAGCTTGTCCCCTTGGGCCAGACCGCCTTTTCCCGCTTTGGCCAGCAGATCGGCCACGTCCTTCTCTCCCGCGATCCATTCGGCGAACTGCAATTCGTGCCGCAGTGCATTCCGGATGGTAAGGGCGCTGTCGCTGTTCTGCTGCAGCATGTTGGCTTGGGTCAAGGTCAGGATGGTGGACTTGGACTTCTCTTGCAGGAACATTCCCATCAGTCCGACGGATAAGACCGTGATCAGAACCATGGCTGCCGACAGCTTTGTTCGAATCTTCATTTCCTAAGGCTCCTTTCCATTGATGTCCATTGCTTTGACCGTACTCAGTATGGGTTCTCGTATAGGAATATCGTACTAAGCCACCCATTTTTTATGAATGGAATTTACAATGGAAAACCCCGGAAAAAATTCGGATTATGTCGAAAAAATGTCAGATATCGTCAGGTGCGAATATTCCGGTATTGAGCAGGGGTGGCACCCGTATGTTTTTTGAAGAGCCTGCTGAAATATTCCGCATCCCGGAAGCCCAAGGAGTCGCTGATTTCATAAATCTTCAGCCTGCCGTCATCCATCAGCTTGCGGGCCCGTTCCATCTTGACGAACGTCAGGTATGTATTCAAGGGGATTCCGGTTCTTCTCTTGAAGACCTCGCTGATATACGTCTTGTTCATGTATAAGCGCTCTGCGATGAACGCCACCGAGAGGTCGCGGTCGGCGTGCTCGAGGCAGCATTGGCAGACCCGGTCCACCAGGTCGTTGCCGGGCAGACGGTCGATCAGCAGCATGCCGGTCAGCTCGGTCATCCGCCTGATTTCCTCCAGAAAGGCACGGTGCAAGGCCTGATAGCGGGAGGTCCGGAAGAGGTCGGGATCGGGATGCAGCTCGCAGCTGACAAAATACCGCAGCCAGCCATATCGCTGAACGGCGAGCTCCAGCATCTCCTTATGAAGGCGCCGCAGCATGAACTCCATGGTGCTTTGATCATGCCCGCATTCCGTCTCCAGCCGCTCCAAGAGCTCCAACGCTGCGTTGGGCAGCTGGAGGTAGCTCTCGGTAAGCACCGCTTGGATCCGGGTCATTCCCTCCCGGTACAATTCCTCCAGGATCCGGGTCTTTGGTAGCGCTTGCACGGATCTGTTCGCACGGAGGCTGCCGAGAAGGGGCAGGGCTCTGCCGAAAACTTCCTTGAGCTTGGCTTCCTCCAGCGGCTTCGCCATATAATCGAAGGCTCCGGAGAGAAAGCCCTGGCGTGCGTGAGCGAGATCCGCAAAGTCGCTTAAGAGCACAACACAAGGGCAGAGCTTACGATCCAGAATGTGCCGGAGCAGCTCGAAGCCATCCATCCCGGGCATCTTCACATCCGTAATGACCAGGTCGATAGGGATTTCCTCCAGAATAGCCAATGCTTCCCGGCCGTCTGAAGCTTCCGCCGCCAGCTCGAAGCCGGTTTCCCGGCCCCACAGCTTCAAGCGCTTCGCCATTATGCGGACGATGTCCATGTCGTCGACGATCAAGACTTTATGCATATTGACCTCCCGCTGTCATCTTCGGATTGGCTTCCGCAACCGTTCCGGAGACTGTGAAATAGACTGTAGCGCCGGCATCCCGGGCACCCTCTATCCATACCCTGCCGCCATGCTTCTGGAGGATGGCTTTGACGGTGACCAGCCCGATTCCGTGACCTTCGAACTCGACGGGACTGTGAAGCCTTCGGAACAGGCTGAACAGCTGATCCGCTTCCTTCGGATCGAAGCCGACCCCGTTGTCCCTGACGAAGAAGATGATCTCGCCTTCCGATTGGCGGTATCCGACTTCGATGACGGTCTGCAGGCGGTATTGCGTATACTTCAAGGCGTTGGAGAGCAGATTGACGACAACCGCTCTCAGCATCATCTTGTCGCCGTATACCACAGGCATGCCGGAGTCCAGCTGGAACCGGATGCGGCGGTTGGGATACAACAGCGAGAGCTCCCGGAAGACGGAATCGAACATGCCGCCAAGATCCGTCGGCTCCATACAGAGCTCGGCCCTCGCAGCGGTGGAATATTGGAGGAGTCGATCGATCAAGCCGATCATGTCGCCGCATGAACGACGGATATGCAGCATCATCTCTCGGGCGTCCGTCTCCATACTCGCTCCATAATCCTCCTGGAGGATGGTCGTGTAGCCTTCTATGGCCCGGAGCGGAGCCTTCAGATCGTGGGAGACCGCGTAGGTGAAGGCCTCCAGCTCCTTCAAGGCTTCCTGCAGCTCCCGGGTCCGTTCATCCACCTGGGCTTCCAGATCCTGATTCAGCCGCCGGATCTCTCCTTCGGCACGCTTATAGCGCGTAATGTTCTCGAACATGGCGCCGTACAGGTTGTCGCTGATCTTGAAGGCGTGGACCACGTAGTAATTGTCCTTCGAAGTCTCGTGAAGTTCGAAGCAAAGAGGCCCGTCGGATTCCAGAAGCCTCCGGTAAATGTCCAGATGAAGCTCCTCTTGGGGAAAGGCCTGGCTGAAAGTCATGCCGGTCAGGTCCGGCGTGTCCGGTCCAGACTGCTTGATCACGGCGGGATTGGCGGAGATGAATCGAACATCCACCAGTTCGCCGCCGTCTCCGAAGATCGGTTCTGCGATGACGAAGCCGTTGAGCATCCTGTCGAATAGAAGCCGATACTTCTCCTCGCTGGCCGTCAGGTTCATTTGGGTCTGGCGGAGTTTGTCGAACTGGCTCTCCAGCTTGCGCTTCGCCATGGAATATCGTTTGTTCAACTTCATCAGTTCCGCCTGCCTGGCGGTCAGCTCCCGGTTCATCCGGTTGGCCTTCATCAAGGATACGCTTAGGAAGATGAGCGTGGCTGCCAGAGTAGCCAGCAGCAGCAAGATTCCAGCGATATGGAGGATGGAAGGTCCGTTTGTCGGATGCGGCGGGAGCGGGCCGACCCCAAGCGTCGAGGAGGAGGTCGACTTGCTAAAGAGTGCGTAAGATGCTGCGTACATGATGATTGGTACCGATAACATAGTAACTCCTCCCATGATACTTATATACTTCCATCATAATTCGACAAAATAAAATTTCAATTGTATAATTTAAGAACTTCTTAAGATTTTTTTAGAAATTTGTACATTTTTTGCAGGAATTTTGTCCTTTTCTGGCGAGTACCCCATTAAAATCGGCCCTTCTTTCGAATGCGTTAACAAAGAATCTTCATACACCAAGGAGGACTAGTTATGATGAAGAAGAATGTGATGGCCCTGATGGTAGCTTTGCTGGCGTTCGGCGGCGCATCCGGTGCGGTATACGCGAAGCAGGAAGATGCAGGCAACGGGAAGAAGGCCCAGGATACCGCTGCCGTTCAAGAAGCGGACCAAGGTCCGGGTCAAGGAAAAGGCCCCCAATGGAAGCTGCAATTGGAGACCGGCAGTACGACCGTAACCGGCGATACATACGGTAAAGGCTACCGAGGTTTGCTGAACGCCATCGAGCATGTGCAGGACAAGCCGGCAGGCGCCGTTATCGCGGATCTGCTCTTGACCAAGTACGACGCTCATCTGACGGCGGAGATGAAGGCGAAGCTGGAAGGCATCGTGGCGAAGGACGAAGCGCTGTCCTTGACCGCCGATATGCTGGCTCAGCAGGGCAGCGTGACGGATGCCGTCTATGTTCAGAAGGAAGCCGTCAAAGCCAACGTGAAAAATCTGGAGTCTTACAAGAAGCTTGGACAGCTCTACGAGAAGGTCGGCAAGACCGGCATCAAGCTCTACGTCAACGGCGATGAGCCGGCTATGGATGTAGCTCCGATCATCAAGAACGACTACACCCTGGTTCCCTTCCGCGCCATTGCAGAGGCTCTGAAGGCGGAGGTCAGCTACAATGAGGAGGAGAACTCCGTCACCGTGGTTCGCGGGGACGTAACGGTGAAGCTCTACGTGGGCCAGACCACCGCTTATGTGAACGGGGTGGAGACTCAGCTTCAGATTCCAGCGGAGATCGTGAATGACAGAACCGTCGTTCCGGTCCGCTTCGTGAGCGAGGCGCTGAAGTCTACGGTGAAGTGGGAAGGCGAGACGGAAAGTGTCGTAATCTACGAGGAATAATCCTCCGAGGGGAAGAGGCCGCGGCGCAAGCTGCGGCTTTTTGCCGTTGTTCCGGCGTCTGGAGCGGTCCTTAAGGAAAAATTAAGATCCTAAAGAATGGGAGCCGGCGGCTTGCCGGCAGCTTGTACAAGAGGGCATAAAATGCGGCTTTCCCACATAATCATTCCTTAACAATCGGCCTGCAGGCTCCCGTGAGCCTGGCCCTCCGGAGCGTCCGCACATTGCAGGGGCTTTTGAAGATGTGTAAAATGGTTCCTGTAAGAGTCGAAAACTCCAAGTGTCTCCTGTCGGATGCAGGAAGGATGTGGGTATGAAGAAGCTGTCCCTTACAGCTTTGAAGATCGCGGTCCTTGGCGCAACCGTCTATTTTATGGTTACGAATCTGAATATGAACCTGATGGACATTGCCAAGTATCTGCTGAATGCGCAGAGCTTTTTTTATCTGGCGCTCTCGATTTTCGTCGTTTTCCTAAGTGTACAAGCGTGGATCTGGGTGCAGATCCTGAACGATTCAGAACGGCAGCTCTCGTCGTACCGGGGGCTCGTCATTTATATGACCTCCCAGTTCGCCAAGTATCTGCCCGGCGGCTTCTGGAATCTGGTCGGACGCGTCTATCTGACGAGCAAGCACGGCGTCGTGCTGGGCACCCAGATGACGGCCATCCTGTATGAGAACATGATGCTCGGTATCGTCTCCGCGATCTATGGCATCATCCTGCTCTATACGTTCCATTTCATCTTCCTGCCCATGCTGCTGGGCTTGGCGGTTCTGCTGCCCTTAAGCTACTACTTCTATGAGCCGGTGCGGTCGACGACCCAGAAGCTGATCCACAAGGTGTCGAAGAAGTTCCGGGGCATGGAGCTGTCGCTTCCCCGCGAGCGCTTCTATCTGTACTTGTCCTACTATTTCCTGAGCCACCTGCTGCAGGGCTGCGCATTCTGGCTGCTCCTTAGAACCTTCGGTGTGGAGAACATCGGCATTGTTACCGCCTCAGGCATTTTCGCCGTATCCTGGCTCATCGGGTTGATCAGTCCGCTGCCGGGAGGCATCGGAATCCGCGAGGGTGCCCTTGTCTTCTTACTGTCGTTCCAGGTTCCCGTGCAAGTGGCGACGCAAATCTCGATCATCACCCGCATCTGGAACGTGATGGGCGAGCTGGTGCTGTTCACCCTGCTGAACAGCATCGATCTTATTCGGAAAAGGATGACGGCCTGACATGGAGAAGCGCAACGTTCTGCTGGTGGCTGGCGTATTCCCTCCCGGTGTGGGGGGCATGCAGAATTACTACTATAACCTGTGCAAGCATTCCAAGCATCAAGTCACCGTATTCGCCTCCGCCTATACGAAGGATGCGGAATTCGATGCCAAGCAGCCGTTCAAGATCATCCGCAGACCCTTCCTTAAGGATGAGAAGGTCAGCGTGCTCCACACCCTGCGCATGATTCCCCAGATCCGCCGGACCATCAAGGAAGAGGCCATCGACGTGACGGTGTACGGGTACATTCTGTACGGCCTGATCGGCCTGTTTCTTCATTGGTTCCGCGGCCGCAAGTACGCCGTATCCGTACACGGCATGGACGTTATGAAGCTGACCCGGTTCTTCCTGACCCGCTGGGTGGTGAAGAGCATCCTCCGCCATGCCTCGGCGGTTCTCGTGAACAGCGCCTTCACCGGACGACTGATGGCCGATCTGGGTGTGGACCCCGAACGGATCGAGGTGGTGTATCCGGGGGTGGAGGAGGTCTTCGAGAAAGCGGAGAAGGCCCCGGAGCTTATGGAGCGGCACGGCCTGGAGGGCAAGCATGTGCTCATGACCCTGGGGCGTCTGGTCCAGCGCAAAGGCTTCGACATGGTGATCCGGTCGCTGCCGGCCATCAAGGCGAAGATCCCCGAAGCGGTGTATCTGATCGTAGGCGGAGGCCCCGAACGGGAGGCGCTGGAGAAGCTGGCCAGCGAATGCGGTGTAGCGGACTCGGTGGTATTCGCCGGGCGGGTGGCGGATGAAGAGATGGTCAAGTATTATAACCTGTGCGACGTCTTCATCATGCCAAGCCGGATGCTGGAAGCCGAAGGCGATGTGGAGGGCTTCGGCATTGTGTACATGGAAGCGTCCCGCTGCGGCAAGCCGGTCATCGGCGGTAATTCCGGCGGCGTGGTGGAAGCCGTGCTGCACGGGGAGACGGGGCTGGTGGTGGACCCCCGTTCCACGGAATCCATCAGCGAGGCGGTGATTCGCCTCCATGAGGACAAGAAGCTGGCGGCGTCTCTGGCCTCCAAGGGATACCAGAGGGCGAAGAACGAATTCCACTACCGGATCATTACCCGGGGCTTCGACAGCATCATGACGGCGATCGCCCAGGAGAAGAAGCGTAAGAAGCAGACTGCTCTCGTCCGCAAGACGAAGGCGTCCTGAATGCGAATAAGAGGCTGGATCCCGGAGGAGCTCACCCGGCGATCCGGCCTCTTGGCTT
Organism: Oryzibacillus soli; assembly: GCF_051594765.1. NCBI lineage: Bacteria > Bacillati > Bacillota > Bacilli > Caryophanales > Paenibacillaceae > Oryzibacillus > Oryzibacillus soli. The sequence goes on along the minus strand of NZ_JBPPGJ010000002.1, from coordinate 466,382 downwards.
TCCTAAGGAGTGCGCGGTCTCGGGATTGCCGGTCCGCGGCTTCCATGATAAGGTAATTCTAGATGTCAAGGATGGGGAGTTGATGGTGAAATGCGAGGGAAGAAACGGATCTTCATCCTGCTGTGCGCGGGAGCGCTATGGCTCGGATCGGGATCGGCAGCGATGGCGTCCGAGTATGAGGATACCCCCACGGTTCCCGCCGGTACAGGGTTGGTTCCCCGGACGCTGACGCTGCTGGAGGGGACGCCGTATTATGTCATCCCCAATGCCCTGAAGAACAAGGCGGAGGGTGATCTCGAACCGCAAACCGTGGAGGTGCTTGAAGCGGAGACGGGATGGGCTTGGAATGACGCCTGGTGGAAAATCAAGACCCCGGACGGCTCCCGGTGGGTCAAGACCCGCCCGGCAGGCATCGCTGCGCCGGCACCGGAGACGGTGACGCTGCTGGAGGAGACGCCGATCTACCCGGCTCCGGATGAGAGCAGCGGGCCTTCGGCGCGACTCTCGCCTCAGGATGTCCGGGTGGTGGATGCCGGATCCCGCTGGTTCTGCAGCGAACCGGTCTGTCCCGGGGAAGACCGGATGAAGTGGGTCAAGATCGAGACCTCCTGGCTGGGCGATCAATGGATTCATCTTCCTTATTATGCCCTTGGGCGTGTGGAGCCGATGGGGCCGGAGACCCAATTTTATTCGTACACGGAGCTTTTTGGCCTGCCTTACGCCTATGACGGTATCAACCGGCAGGTCCGGCGGGAGGGACCGGTGTTCCTGAAGACGGACGCGGTCTTCGAGGGGCCGGCGGGGAAACTGTACCGGGTGGAGGACGAAGATGACCACGTTCGTCTCTGGACCTGGTCCGTCGGCCAGAAGGTGACGCCTGCGGCGGAGAAGCTGACCCGGAAGGCGCCTATCTCCTTGTACAAGCTCCCCATGACCCGGTTCGACGAGGAGCCGTCGGCAGTGCTGGAGCCGCAGACGGTAGAGGTCTTCGAGAAGATAGCGCCGGCTTATTACTTGGACGATTGGTTCCACGTCCGTGCGGGAGAGGCGGAGGGCTGGTTCAGCCCGCTCTATTCGCAGCCGGAGGATCCCGTACCGGAGAAGGTTGCCCTGGACCTGGGAGCGGAGGTGACGGAGCTGTTCCGCTACCCAGGAGGCCAGGCTACGTTGAACTACGGCAGATTGGGTCCCCAGACGGTGCACCCGGACGCCTCCTGGACGGGGAAGGAGGGAACCCGCTGGTATCGGATCCCCACCTACCTGGGGCCGGCCTGGATCGCACTGGACGGCCAGAAGGACCGGGTGCTGATTCCCGGCCGGGAGAACGGGCTGGAAGTGCATGCGGAGGAGCGAACGGGCTTCTATTACCCGCTGGAGGAGGGGGGCTATTCGTTTAGCGGCGTCCGCCTGGCGGAGCTGGAGGACGGCGGGCTGGTATTCCATTCCGCCAATCTGGCCCGAACCTACGGTCCTTATCAAGCGGAGGCGCAAGACGGAGGCTGGTGGAGCTTCTCGGATGGGAGCGGGTACGCGTTCCGGGTGAAGGCGGGCGAGAGAACGGCCGCAACGTTCTGGAACGGGACACCGTCCGGGACGGTGCAGCTGAAGGAGGCGCCCCGGGAACCGGCTCTGCCGATGGCGGGGCCGGGACTGGTCCTGGAGGACATGGAGCGGCTGTTCGGATATACGGTGGAGTCGCCGCCGGATCGCGGGTGGATCATTCTGCACCGGACCGATTATCGGGTGACGGAGCCCGGCGCTTCCGTCGGTGCCGCCGGCGGGGAATGGAAGCTTCCGGCGCTGCTCTATGACCGGAGGGCCTTCGCGGAAGGGGAGTCGGAGCTCCGGCCTTCGCTTACCCTGCAGAGCGGAGACGGGAACGCGACGGAAGCTGTTGCTAAGAGCAAGCTGCTCTACTCGCTGGATTCGTATTCCGGCTTGTTCGATCTGACAGCGGCGCTCCGGCTGTCCCCGGGAAAGCATACGGTTACGGCGGTCCTGCGGGCCGGAGAGAAGATCCATTGGCAGAGGAGCTTTCAGGTGGAGGTTCCTTAAAGGAGCAGCACCGCATCGCACAAGAAACCCCGGAAACTCCTAAGGAGTTTCCGGGGTTTCTTCGTCAAGCGGCGATTATTTCGCTGCTTCGTAGCGCTTGTTGACTTCGGTCCAGTTGACGACATTCCAGAAAGCGGAGATGTAGTCCGGACGCTTGTTCTGATACTTCAGGTAGTAGGCATGCTCCCATACGTCCAGGCCAAGGATCGGTGTTTCGCCTTCCATGACCGGGGAGTCCTGGTTCGGCAGGCTGTATACCTTCAGCTTGCCTTCCTTGGTTACGGCGAGCCAAGCCCAGCCGGAGCCGAAGCGGGTTGCAGCCGCAGCAGCGAAGGCTTCCTTGAACTTGTCGAAGCCGCCCAGCTCGGAGTCGATGGCAGCAGCCAGTGCGCCAGTCGGTGCGCCGCCGGCGTTCGGGCCGATGACTTCCCAGAACAGGGAGTGGTTGTGGTGGCCGCCGCCGTTGTTGCGGACCGCGGTGCGGATGTCCTCCGGTACGCTGTTCAGGTCGGCGATCAGCGCGTCCAGGGTCTTGTCATGCAGCTCCGGATGTTTGTCCAGAGCGGCGTTCAGGTTGGTGACGTAGGCATTATGGTGGCGGTCATGATGGATCATCATGGTCGTTTCGTCGATGTGAGGTTCCAGCGCATTGTTCGCATAAGGGAGAGGGGGTAATTGATGGGCCATGGTAAAAATCCTCCTTCAATTTGGTTGCTATTGTTTACAACCATTATTATCCACGAATTATGATAATAATGCAACACTTAAGTTTAGAAAGTTGCGGAATCCCCGTTTCGGCGTTTGATTTCATCGATAATCTGGTGGTGCATGGAGGTCCCTTGGGCGTTGAGCCAGGGCGAAACGTCGCTCAGCATCCGGTGGTGATGCCACAGCTCGTCGTCGCTCCAGCTTCTTGCTTTGTGCTCGGAGAGCTCCAGCAGGCTTCTTGGCTGCATGGTCAGGTTTTCACATCCCTCTGCATGATTCCTTTACATAAAATAGGTCATGCAGCCAGCTTTTATGCATCAGGGATTGGGGCAATTCAGTTAAAAAGATGTAAACGCTTTATATAAAGCGCTTCCAGAAGAAAAGCCGAGATTTTTGGGGGTTTATTAAGATTTTTTTGAGTTTTTCGGCAGATTCGGCAGGAAACCGGGTTTCCGTGTCGAAATTAGAAAGTCTGACCAATCATTTTATATGGTATAGGAGCGGGATCATATGTTAGTTCGTTCGTTCCAATTATCCGACTATGTGCACATTACCGAACTGTTGGAGCAGGTGTTGGAGGATCACACCTTGGAGGACACCATGGCCGCCTTGGGGCGGCAGATCAACTGGGACAGCGGGCTGGTCCTGGTAGCGGTGGAGAACGAGACGGTGTTAGGCGTTATGATCGGAACCATTCAGCGTAATCAAGGCTACTATTACCGCATCGCCGTCCATCCGGAGCACCAGCGCCGCGGCATCGGCAGCGCCTTGATCCAATCCATGAAGCTTCGCTTCCAGCAGCGCCAGATCGCCCGGGTGATGGTCCCCGTGGACGAATATAACGAACAGCTCCTTCCCGTCTATGAGAAGGCAGGATGCTGCCGAGACGATTTCAATCGCACCTACGGCAAGCTCAGCATTCTTGTGGGTTCTTAAGAGCAGAGCAGCATTTCCAATAATCTCATTGAGCATATCTTTCCGAACCCGTTGCAATTACCGGAAAGATATGCTTTTCTATATAAAAGGCAATCCATCGGAACCTTGGGGAACGACGTGCAGAGGGAGGACGGCTATGGCGGCGGGCAGCGAGTACACCATGATCAAAAGCTTCAAACACGACGGACACCTGCACCGGGTATGGCTCGAGAATTGGCGCGTTCCTCCGGACAAGCTGATTTCGGACCACCAAGCCAAAGCCATTCAGGTGTTCGTCAACTGCCAGACCCGCATCCGCGAAGCGGACGGTCGGGAGTGGACCAGCCGGATTCCCGGGGTGTCTTTTTTCATACCGAACAAATGGTACAATGTGGTGGCCCTGATCGAAGGGGACGGCATCCGCTACTATTGCAACGTGGCTTCGCCGTTCTACCACAGCGGCAACGTGCTGACTTACATCGATTACGATCTGGATGTGATCCTGAACCAGCGGGGCGATGTCCATGTGCTGGACGAGGACGAATACAACAAGCATAAGAAGCTCTACCATTATTCCACTGCTGTGGAGGAGAAGGTAAAGGCCGGGCTGCAGGAGCTGCTTGCCGCGGTGAAGGGGCGGGAGGAGCCGTTCCGTGATTCCGCCGTGCTGGCCTATTATCAGATGTGGAAGGAATGCGGACGGCAGGAAGAGCCCGTTCCAGATGAGGGAAGGAACCCATAAGGTGAAGGAAGTCACCTATTATACGGACGGCGCATGTTCCGGCAAGCCAGAGCCAGGAGGATGGGGAGCCGTTCTTTTTTTATATCAGGAAGCTGCGATGAACGGCGTAAGGGGAGGAGGATTCCGACGTGGATGAGGGTAGAAGGCCGGAGGGCCCGAAGGATTGGCAGGCACTGAAGCGGGAGCTGCTGCAGGCATTGCCCGCCCTGGGCATCGATAAGCTGGGCGTCACGACCGCCGAGCCCTTCTGGGAGCTGAGAGAGCGGCTTCTGGCCCACCGGAAGGCCGGGCGGGAGTCCGGCTTCGAGGAGCCGGATCTGGACAAGCGGGTCAATCCGGAGCTGCATCTTGCGGGAGCCCGCTCCATCCTGTCCGTGGCCGTGGCCTACCCGTCCAAGCTGCCGGACCCGCCGAGATCCGAGCCGGGAGCCTACCGTGGCATCTTGGCCCGATCCGCTTGGGGGCGGGACTATCACCACGTGCTGCGGGACCGGCTGGAGCGGCTGGAGGCATTCCTGCGGGAGCGGGTGCCTGACGCTCGGATCGTCAGCATGGTGGACACGGGGGCCTTGTCTGACCGGGCGGTGGCGGTGAGGGCCGGCATCGGCTGGTCTGGTAAAAACTGCGCCGTCATCACGCCGGAGTTCGGCTCCTGGGTGTATCTGGGGGAGATGATCACGGACCTGCCGCTGCCTCCGGATCCTCCGGTGGTGGACGGCTGCGGAGACTGCACCCTCTGCATCGACGCCTGCCCGACCGGAGCCCTGGTGGGTCCGGGCCAGTTGGACGCGAAGCGGTGCGTCTCCTTCCTGACCCAGACGAAGGAGATCATCCCGGAGGAATTCCGGGAGAAGCTGGGCAACCGGCTCTACGGCTGCGACACCTGCCAGCAGGTGTGCCCGAAGAACAGAGGGCTGAACCATACGCACCACCGGGAGCTCGTCCCGGATCCGGAGCAGGCCAAGCCGCTCTTGCTGCCGATTCTTGATATGAGCAACAAGGAGTTCAAGGCCTTCTTCGGGTCCAGCGCGGCCGCCTGGCGGGGTAAGAAGCCCCTTCAGCGCAATGCGGTGCTGGCTCTGGGCCACTTCCGCGACCGAAGCGCGCTGCCGCGGCTTGCGCTTGTGCTGGCGGAGGACGAACGTCCCGAGCTTCGGGCTACCGCCGCGTGGTCCATCGGGCGTATCGGCGGCGAGGAGGCAGTCCGGGTCCTGGAAGCGGCGCTGCTCCGGGAGACGGACGATGCCGCGGCTCAGGAGATCCGTCTGGCGCTGGACCGGCTGACGGAAGCGAAGTGAACCGTAAAACGGCTCGATGAAGGAGGGTTTCGACCCATGGATGTCGTATGTTATCAGTACGCTGATTCTCCCATTGGACGGCTGCTTCTGGCCGCTACGGAGAAGGGGCTGTGCAATGTGGAATTTAACGGAGCTTCGGAGGATGCTCGGGAAGCGTTGGAAGGGTGGATGGCCAAGCGTCTTGGGGCCGGCATCAGGCTGCGGGAGGGCGGCAGCCTGATCGAGGAAGCGGCCAGACAGCTCAAGGACTATTTTGGCGGGAGCCGCACCTCCTTCGACCTGCCCTTGGATCTTCGGGGGACTCCTTTCCAGCTGCAGGTATGGAGGGCACTGGGGCAGATCCCATACGGCCAGATCCGCTCCTACAAGCAGATCGCCGAGGCCATCGGTTCCCCGAAGGCCGTCCGGGCCGTCGGAGGAGCGAACAATCGGAACCCGGTTCCCATCATCATTCCCTGCCACCGGGTCATCGGGGCGGGAGGAGCGCTGGTGGGGTACGGCGGAGGGCTGCCCATCAAGCAATTTTTGCTTCATCACGAAGGGATTCCGGCAACTTAATCTGCCAGCTTGGAGGGTATCCATGAAATATGTTCATATCGATTCGGTGGAGTCCGGCCAATATCTGGGGCGCACGATCTTCTCCTCCAACGGGGCAGTGCTGCTATCCGAAGGGGTTCAATTAACGGTCTACATGATTACGACCCTCCGCAGGATCGGCGTGACGATGCTGTACATCAAAGATCCCCATCTCGAGGATGTGGAGATCGTGGACATGGTGTCGGAGGAGAACAAGCGGGCTGTCATGCAGAAGCTGGGCGAGATGCTGCAGTCGGTCAAGTCGGGGAAGGAATTCAACACCAGGCACATCAGCATCAGTGTGGATCGTCTCTTGGAGGACGTCATGGTGAACCGGGAGGTGCTCCTCCAGCTGTCCGATATCCGGACCAAGGATAACGAGCAGTACGTGCATGCTCTGAACGTCTGCACCATGTCCGCCCTGATCGGCATCAACATGGGCATGACGCAGACGCAGGTGAAGGAGTTATCCGTCGGGGCGCTTCTGCACGACATCGGCAAGGTGGAGCTCATCACGGACGACAGCTCGTCCGATCCGAAGCGCCATCATACGTGGCGGGGCTTCGAGCTCCTGAAGAGCAAGCGGGAATTCAGCCTTCTGATCGCCCACGTGGCCTTCCAGCACCACGAGGCGCCGGACGGCTCCGGCATTCCGAGAGGGATGACGGACGAGCAACTGCACCTCTACGGCAAGATCGTAGCCGTGGCCAATACGTACGATAATCTGCTCTACGATCCGGTCACCGGCAAGAGGACGCTTCCCCACGAGGCCTGCGAGACCATCATGGCACTGGCGGGCAGCAAGCTGGACCGGGATGCGGTCATTCAGTTCATGCGTACGGTGTCCATCTACCCGACCGGCAGCAGCGTCAGACTCTCCAACAAGGAGGTTGGCGTGGTGGTGGGACAGCACCGTGGACTTCCGGGACGTCCGGTGGTCCGCGTCGTGAAGAAGGACGATGAGGAGATCACGGTCAAGGAGATCGACCTGGCCAATGCCAAGCATACGACCGTGTTCATCGAGGCGGTTCTCACATAAGGAATTACGAAGGATACGTGGCGGGTTCGGCTTTCGGATAAACGCACGGCGTCTTGAAGACGCTTAAGAGGCGTTTATCCTCGACGCCTCTTATTAAAACGTTTAAATCTACCTTCCATCCACAAGGAGGACTTTCATATGCAGTATACTTTCCGCGAGATCTTAGAAGCCGTCACTGCCGCAGATGCGGGCCGCAGCTCTCCGGCGTTTCCCTACGGAACCGATTGGAGGGCCGCCTTGGAATCGGCTAAGCGTGTGCCGGAGCTCCAGCCGCTCTTGGGCGAGATCCGCGAGGAGGCGGAGCGCGCCGTACGGGAGCCCGTGCAGCCGCTGCCCTTCTCCTTGTTCCATCTCTTCGAGAAGGAGGGGACGCGCCTGGAATTCGAGCGGCCGTATTTTGACCGCCGCAGACGGCTGCTGGGCCTGACCTTCGCCACGCTGCTGGACGGGACCGACCGGTACATCGGAGCGCTGGAGGATCTGATCTGGGAGATCTGCGGGGAGTATACCTGGTCGCTGCCCGCCCACATCCCCGTCGGGCTGGATGCGGCGAAGCAGTCACGGCGCACGCCGCCTCATACGGTGGATCTGTTCGCGGCCGAGACGGCCCACAGCTTGGCGGAGGTCCTCTATCTGCTGGAGGACCGGCTGAATCCTTGGATCGCCCACCGCATCCGCAGCGAGCTGGAGGATCGGACCTTCCGCCCCCTGTTCGACGATCCGGCTCCGTTCTCCTGGGAATCCGCCACCCATAACTGGGCTTCCGTCTGTGCGGGAGCGGTGGGGATGGCGGCCCTTCTGGCCGTGGACGATCCGCAGCGCCTTGCGGGCATGACGGATAGAGTCCTGCGGGCCATGGATTGCTTCCTGGAGGGCTACGGGGCGGACGGGGGCTGTGCGGAAGGCATCGGCTATTGGGTCTATGGCTTCGGCTATTACACCTATTACGCCGACATGCTGGAGCACTTCACGGCCGGCCGCCTGCGGCTGCTGGACGGTGAGAAGATCCGCCGCATGGCGTCCTTCCCGCTGTCCATCACCCTGTCGCCGAACCGCTTCGTCAACTTCTCCGACGCCTCGGAGAAGGGTACGCTTCACACGGGCATGGTATCCCGTCTGGTTCACCGCTGCGGGACCGGTGCGCCCTATATGGACGAGGTTCCCTCCCTGCACCACGACCACTGCTACCGGTTCCCGCATACCTCCCGGAATCTGTTCTGGACGGACCCCGGTCTTCTGCGGCAGGCGGTGCCGGAAGAAACGGCGGAGCTCGAGGACCTGGTCTGGGTGGTCGGCCGGCTGAGGGACGGGGAGGAGCTGCTCTCCTTCTCCGCCAAGGGCGGGCACAACAACGAGCCCCACAACCACAACGACCTGGGCCACTTTATCCTCCATACGGGGGGAGAGAGCCTGCTGATGGACCTGGGAGCGGGGGTCTACACCCGCGAGTATTTCGGACCACAACGGTATGCCATTCTCCACAATGCGTCCCGGGGACACTCGGTGCCGGTAATCGAGGGAGCGGAGCAGCTGCCCGGAGCAGAGGCCAAGGCCGTGGTGACCGACAAGCGGGTGGAGAAGGACCGGATCCGGCTTGCCCTGGATCTGACCCGCGCCTACGGCGTGCCCAATCTGGAGCGCTTCGACCGCACCTTCGACTGGGGCAGAGATCCGGAGTCCGGCGTAGCGCGGCTGGAGCTGACGGACCGATTCCGGTTCCGCTTTTCTACCCAATCGCTGGAGGAGGTCTTCATGAGCCCGGTGGCTCCGGAGATGGCCGATGGCACCGTACGCCTTGCCGGAAGCCGGGGCGAGGTGCTGCTACGGTACGACCAGGACGCGCTGTCGGTCTCCTTCGAGAGAATCGACACCCAAGCGCACCAAGGCGCCCCTCTGACGGTGTACCGAATCTCTCTGAAGCCAACCCGTTCTTCCGGGGAGCATCTCTTCCGCTTCGCCCTGGAGCTTCCCCCGCTGGGAGAAGAGTAGAGCGTTTATATGACTTTCTGTTGAGTTCGACATTCCTATCCGATATAGTAGACTACATGAGAGATTTGTCACTATTTGCGAGAAACGGGAGTGTTCGACTTGGCTGACTTTATCCTCTATATGCTCTTTTCGATTTTGGAAACCGGGGCCATGTTCATCTTGATGTTCAGAATCTTCAAAATCGATCTGCTGCGAAGAGAGATGCTGTTCTCCGCTGTCGTCATGTCCTTCGTTTCACATACGCTTCGGGTCGTTTACGGCTTCAGCACCGTGGATGTGATCGCACAGTTCCTGCTGATGTTCCTGTTCGTCTGGATGCTCTTCCGGATCCATGTCTTCTATGCGGTGATCATGACCGGGATGACCTACCAGGCCTACTTTGTGCTTCAGACCGTCTATTATTTCGTCTTCTCCGAGGCCGGTCTCTTCGAGTCCAAGATTCCGGCGGTCACCCAGAGCGCGACCTACATCCTGCAGTTCGTTTCTGCGGCGTCGGCCGTCTTCATCGGCTGGCTGCTGGCCAGAAGGCGCAAGGGCTTCGACTTCGTCCCGGATCAACCCCGCGGCAGACTGCGCTTCGTCCGGCACGATTGGATACTGCTGGGCCTGAATGTGCCGTCCTCGGCCGTCATCATCCTGACTCTCTTCCTGACCGGGTACTTCGGGCAGGAGGGGTACATGGTCATTCCGGTGCTGTATGCGCTGCTTCTATTCGGCTATCTGTACATCTCCCATCAGAAGGATTGGAACCAGGATGAATCATTTGGCCTTTAAAATCGCGTCGGCCCTGAAGCGCGCTGATCCGGACGGGCCGGTCTCCGTAGGGGTCATGCATTATGCCCTCCGGATTCTGCTTAATACGGCCTTCATCGTGGCGGCTTCCCTGCTCTTGGGAAGCTTGGCGGGGAGGACGGAGGCCGTCCTCTTGACCTTGGTCAGCCTGATGCTGCTGCGCATGTCGTCGGGAGGGGCCCATATCCGCTCCGAATGGGGCTGCAATCTGTTCTCCACCGCGGTGTGTGCGGGCATCCCGATGGTGCCCGCTCTGCCGTCCAGCCTGCTCTTGGTCTTGAACGCGGCAACCCTCCTGATCATGCTGCTCCTCGCTCCGCGTCCCGACTCCAATACGCGAATGCCCGTCTCATGGCATCCGCGGCTGAAGCTTCTGTCAGCCGGCATGGCCGCCGCCAACCTGCTGATCGGATCCCAGGTTATGGGACTGGCCTTCCTGGTACAGTCTGTAACAATAATCCCATGGAAGAAGGAGGAGCCTGCATGAAGCGTATTCAACGTTATGCCGCGCGCCACGCATCTGCAATGCTGGCGGTCTGTGCCGGAGTGTTCGCCGTTATCCTGAAGCCCTTGTATAACAGCCCCGAATTGCCGGAAGAATTGAAGTAATTGCCGAGAGTTTGGAGATGGGAGAATGCGGGTTCTGAAGCCGGATGGAACGCCTCACGAGATTCGTGAGGAGGAGATTCTTTACTTTTCCAGCTATCAAAATACCTTATACGTCCATACGGAGGAAGGCGAGTTCATTTATCCCATCTCCCTCTCGGAACTGTACGCCGCATACCGGCCCGTCGGTTACGAAAGACTGGACCGGTCCAATGTGGTGAACACCCGGCAGGTCTCCGAATATGACCCGGAACGGAAGGCCGTGATGTTCCGCGGAAGCCCGGGCAGCTATGCCCCGGTGTCCGAGCCCAATGAACGCAAGATCAAGAAGCTCCTGAATGACCGGGAGCGGGAGGAGACCTGACAAGGTCTCTTTTTAAGTCTCGACTTCTGGGAAAACTTATCAATTTATCATAGGTGGCCGGGAGTTGTAAATACCCATTTACCCCGCGAAAAGGGAAGGACTGGAAGTTAAACCCGTGTTATCATGTGGGTATAAGGTCCCGAACGGACAAGGGGGAAGCGGCTTGGAAGGACAACAGGATGGGTTGGAGCAGACGAGGGGCTCCACAGATAGCGGCGGCGATCTCCTTCATTCAGAGAAGCTCGGATACGGTCATCTTGACACACTGCGGGATACCATAGCGGAGAGGCTCCAGTGTCTCAGCCTAAAGGAGCAGGCGGCATGGTCTCATCATCGGCCGACGGCGCTGGACGAGCTGGAAGAGGATGACTTATTGGAACTGTACGTGGATGCGATCCTGTTGGAGACCGAGGAGGAATTCGTCGCGTTGATCGAGGAGATCTTCCAGATCAGGGGCTGTGCGGATCGGTTCCCGATGGACAAGATCGAAGCCCGGCTGGATGTCAGGCTCCGCAGAGGATATCGGGCTTGAAGAACAGAAACCTCATCTTGACCCGTTGGAGGGGCAGTCTCTCCAAGGGTACGGGATGAGGTTTCTTGTCGGCGAGAAGCGTTTCCAAAAGACTCGTGGAAGGGAACCCCGAGCCTGCCGGCTTCTGCGCGTCAGCATATGGCGGGAGCCTCCTAATGGACGGTATTTGGTAGGAACGGACCATCATAGCATAGCGCTTTCCATGGAAAAATAACAGATATTGCGGCATTTGTATGCGATCTTGCAACATGCTATGATAGAGAACGACGGCCTGGGAAACAGGCGATGGAAGCCGAGGTGACGGACGGATGTGGAATGTGATCCTGCCCATAATCACGCTGATTGTTGGAGCAGCGGGCGGTTTTGCCGGCGGCGTGTTCTACCTGCGGAAGCAGATCGAGAAGATGCAGTCGAACCCGGAGATGCTGCAGAAGATGGCGAAGCAGATGGGGTATAATCTGAACAACCAGCAGATGCGGAAGGCCCAAAGCATGATGAAGAACCAGAAGCTCAGATAACGGCAATCTTCCGGCTCGGTACCGGCGGATGGGCGTGCCCTTGGGGCGCGGGCATCGGGCCGGCAGAGTCCGGCTTCCAATAGAACCTACCGGTACTATCTAGAGTTTGGAGGGAAGGGCTTGGCGGGCGGCAGCAAAGCGAAGGTGGTCCTTGCGGCGATGGAGCTATTCCACCGGAAGGGGTTCCAGTCCACGGGGCTGGAGGAGATTCTTAGCGCCAGCGGAGTCTGCAAGAGCAATTTTTATTATCATTTCAAAAGCAAGGACGAGCTGGGTCTCTCCGTCCTGGAAGAGAAGATGCGGGAGATGCAGCGGGACTATATCGAGCCGGCGCTGGGAGATTACAGCGTTCCGCCGAGAGAGCGCCTCATTCGGTTCTTCGAGGGTATGATCCGCTTCTGCGACGAGAACGGCTGCAGCCGGGGCTGCATCTTCGGGAACATGACTCTGGAGCTGGCGGACCATCATGAGGGCATCAGGAGCCGTCTGGTGGTGTTCTTCCGGGAGCTGGAGACCCGGGTTCGGGATACCCTTCAGGAGGGCGCCCGTACGGGCGGTATCGCGCTTCAGGGAATGCCGGCGGACGAGCTGGCTACGGCCGTCGTCTCGCTGCTGCAGGGCGGCATTCTGCTGACGAGAGGGTACAAGGATACCTCGCCGCTTGCAAGCGGCCTGCATTTATTGATCCGGTTCATCGGAGGCGTCACCCATAACGAGCATACGGGAAGCAATCCCGGCACACAGGAGGATGTACTTCATGGCTAAGGAATACAAGAACGCACAGGTTCAAGCGAACCGGGAGCAGATTGAGCACCATGTCCGCGAGATTCTTCGGCTGATCGGAGAGGATGTGGACCGGGAAGGACTGCTGGACACGCCGGCCCGGGTTACCCGGATGTATGAGGAGATCTTCGCCGGCTACAGTGCCGACCCCCGCGAGGTCTTGGGCGTCACCTTCGACGAGCAGCACGAGGAGCTGGTCATCGTGAAGGATATCGTCTATTACAGCCAGTGCGAGCACCATATGGCGCCGTTCTTCGGCAAGATCCACATCGGCTACATTCCGAGCGGCAAGATCGCGGGCCTGAGCAAGTTCGCCCGCCTGGTGGAGGCGGTCACCCGCAAGCTGCAGGTGCAGGAGCGGATCACCTCGGAGATCGCCGACATCCTGGATCAGGAGCTGAAGCCGCACGGCGTTATGGTCGTGGTGGAAGGCGAGCATCTGTGCATGTGCGCCCGCGGCGTCAAGAAGCCGGGCAGCAAGACCATCACCTCGGCGGTCCGCGGCTACTTCCGCAACGATGCTCCCCTGCGCGCCGAGTTCATGTCGCTGATCAAGGAATAAGCTCATATCGGTCCTCCGCCCATGGTTCATCCGGGGCGGGGGATTTTTCTTGTTTCGCCCGGCCGGCGCTGGCCGCGGAACTTTTTTCGCTCAGGTCCGTCTAAGGGGTGGAAACATTTGGGCGAACGGAGGTCCGGGATGATATACTTCACGGCGGAATGGTATGAACGGATGCAGACGTGGGGGCTGTTGCTGCTCCATGACGATGAAGCGTCGCTGCAGGAGATCAAGGAGGGCTGGCGGCGGGACGGGCGCGACTATGACGAGGAAATGACCGCCGGCTTCCGGATGGCGCTGCCCCAGCTGCGCAAGTATGTGCCGGAGCACCTGCTGGAGCTGATGGACGGGGGAAGGCTGCGCTGCATCGTCCCGCCCGAAGAGAAGGCGGCGCCCATCCGGGAGTGGCTCGAGGAGGAGAACCTGCGCTCGGAGGAGCTATACCACACCTACGAAGAGCATTTCCGCCGGATCGAGCCTCGCCTGCCGCCCGGGCTGCGAGAGGTGCTGGATCATTATTCGTTCCACGATGCGCTGATCGTGGCGGCCCTGCAGCTGCAGGGCACGGATACGCTGCATCTGCTCCTGGACTGCAGGGGAGCTATGAACTTTACCGGCTGGTGCACGATCGTATTCACCGGCGTTCGGGAGGTGGAGCTGCCGGAGGATCCGGCAGGCTTCAGCTGGCTGTACGGGGAGGTGGACGTGCCGGAAGAGGGTGGCTTCGAGCTCCGGGTCCTCCTGTACCCCCGGTTCGGTCCGGACGTCTGCCACATGCGGGTGGTGGCCGAGGACATCCGATTGGAGGATATCCGGCCGCTGAGGGAGTACTGGCGGGTGGAAGAAGGCATAGAGGAGCCGGGCATGGAGCACCTCTGGATCGAGCTGGCGGAGGAGCTGGAGCGGGACCGGGAAGCGGGCCTGCTCCAGGCTCCGCCTCCGTCGGGAGAGGAGGGGGAGCTATGACCGTCCTGCTGCTGGCCGCCGCAAGCTTCGTCCTTCCGCTGGCTCTGGGCTCTCGCCAAGCGATCCAAGGCGGATGCCGAGGAGGAGGTCCGGAGCCACGCCAGTGAATACCACGGATTGAAGGGATAGAGAGGCCATTCCGCATCAATACGGCATCCACTTCAGCTGGCGGGCCGCCTCCAGGCGGTCGTTGACATGCTTCCAATGGATCACGTTCCACCAGGCGTCGATGTAAGTAGAGCGCTCATTCCGGTACTTCAAGTAATAGGCGTGCTCCCAGACGTCCAGCGCCAGCAGGGGGATCACGTCCCACTGGGACAGGTTCTGATGCTTCTCCGCCTGGAGAATCTCGGTACGGTGGCTTCTCGGGCTCCAGACGAGCAGGGCCCAGCCCCCGCCCTCCACCTTGTCCGCAGCCTCGGAGAAGTGGCTGCGGAAGGCATCGAAGCTCCCGTAATCCTTCTGGATCTGGGAGGCGATGGCGCCTGAGGGGCGGCCTCCGGCCCTTGGAGACATCGAGAGCCAGAACAGGGTGTGCAGATAATGGCCGGCTCCATGGAAGGCCGCTTCCCGCTCCCAATGCTTCACCAGCGCATAATCGCCGGTCTTGCGGGCTTCGGCCAGCATTCTTTCGGCCTTGTTCAAACCATCGACATAAGCCTGGTGATGCTTGTCGTGGTGCAGCCGCATCGTCTCTCCGTCGATATGGGGCTCCAGGGCATCATAAGCATAGGGGAGCGGGGGCAGGGTGTGGCCGCCGACGGGAACGGGGAACAGCTCATGAGCCATTGCGGCAGACCAGGTTCCCTCGCCGGTGGCGGTATGCTCCTCTGGCTGGGTAACGGAAGCATCCGCCGGTTCCCGGGGCGTCTCGCTGCGGGTAAGGGGCTCCCTGCCGACGCCGGTCTGACTGCGGAGCGATTGCTTCAACGGAAAGAACGTGGCGGAGGCGAACGACTGCCCCAGACGCGACAGGGGCTGCCCCTGCTGCTCGGACGGCTTCGTTTCCTCCAGGGCGGGGGGCTGACGGTAAGGAGCGGCTCCAGACGTGAAGGACTGCAGGACGCCGAGGAAATATTCCGATTCCCTGATAATATGGCGAATCACGGTCTGGGCGGTGGGATTGGCTCCGACCGCCGCACTGTGGGACAAGAGATAGAGCAGCTGGCTGATGAACGCCTGGGACTGCTCGACCGATGCGTGCAGCAAGCCTTCGATTTGCATTTGCATGTAAGGGGTGACCCCGGCAGGGGAGCGCAGCACGGCTTCGATCCAGGTTCCCGCATCGCTCTCGGAACGGGCGAACACCGGCTCCCATTCCTTCAGCAGCCGGACATATTCCGGCTCCAGATGCCGGGTGAGCTCCCGGATGACGACCGTATGCTCCTTCTCCTGCATTTTCCAGAACCGGATTTCCTCCAAGAGACGCAGCGGCATCAAGGCGCCGTATACCGTTAACATGGCATAACCTCCCGCATACTCAGGAATGCAGCTATTATTCCCACTATATTCTTCAAGTAGGTTGGACTATGACGAGGGAGTCTTTACGACCGGAGCCGGATGGCATATACTAGTAGTAGAAACTTTGTTTCGCAGGATGAAACATCGATCGTGAGGAGATCCGGATGGACGACGGGAAAATGACGGTGCGCGCCGTGGAACGGGCGCTTGATATTTTGTTATGCTTCACGGAGGAGGGAGAGCTCAGCCTGACGGAGATATCCGCCAAGGTCGGGCTGCACAAGAGCACGGTGCACCGGCTGCTGGCGTCGCTGGAAGGGAAGGGCTTCATTCTCCGGAGCCCGTCCACGGAGAAGTACCGGCTGGGGTTCCGGCTGTGGGAGCTGGCCGCGAATCTGTCCCAGAGCGATGATCCGGAGGTAGTGCTGCTGCCGGAGATGGAGCATCTGCGGGATGAGCTGGGGGAGACGGTCAGCCTGTATGTGCGGGATGGGCTGGAGCGGGTGCGGATTCAGGCCGTGCAGAGCAGCCAGGCCATCCGCCGGGTGGCGCCGGTCGGAGCGAGGCTGCCCCTCTATGTGGGAGCCTCCAGCAAGGTGCTGGTGGCCTTCGCCGACGCATCGGTGCTCCAGCAGGTGCTGGACTCCGCCGATTGGCCGGCGGCCATGGACCGGGCCCTCTTCGTCCAGCAGCTGGAGGAGGTGCGAGCCAGCGGCTTCGCCATCAGCATTGAGGAGCGGGAGGTCGGAGCGGCCGCCGTGGCGGTGCCCGTCTTCAACCGCTCCCAGAAGCTGGCGGCGGCTCTGGCCGTGTCAGGCCCCTCCAACCGCCTGACGGCAGAGAAGATGCGGGAGCAGGCGCCGGTGCTGATGGCCTTCGCCGCACGCATGGGCAAGATGCTCCATTAGACGTAAGAAAACTCCGGACCGCCCGACGGCGGCTCCGGAGTTTTTCTTTTTTGGGACGAACTATTCCAATGTGACCGTGACCATCTTCTTCTGCTCGTTCCAGGTAATCTGGGCGCCGAGCGCATCGGCTGTGGCCCGAAGCGGGACGTAGGCCGCATTGCCCTTCAACATGGCAGAAGCGGGAGCTTCTACGGCTGCGCCGTTGGCCTGGGCGGTGGACGATCCCATGGTCCAGGTAATCTTTTTGCCCGTGGCAGGGGCCAGCAGGGTCAAGCTCTCATCCTGGGCGTTCCATTCGGTCTTGAGCCCCAGCATGGGAGCCAGCATATTAGCCCTTACCATGGCGGTTCCGTTCTCGGAATAGGCAGGGAAATATTCCAGATAACGCTCGGATACGGGGAACTGGGCCGTCTTGCGGGTGACGTGAAAGTCCTGCTTCAGGACCTTGTACAGGGTGGACTGCGGATCCACGATCCGGAGCAGATCTTCGGCACGGGTCATGTCGTTAGCCGGAATGCCATCCTGGGTGGAAAGAATATCGGCCTTCACCGCTTTGCCCTGGTTCCAATTGCTGAAGCTGGAGACGACCTTCAGGCCGGACAAGCCTTCTTCTGCGCTTCCTTGCGGCAGTTGGAAGTTAAGCTCCATGTCGGTGCGACGGACTTGCAGGCTGCTGTCCACGTAGATGGCGCCCTTGAACCGGTTCTGATCGTTCAAGAAGGTGCCGGCTCCGTTCTGCGGCGCTTCCAGCTGTCCCAGCATGGCCAGGAGCACGACCATGACCTGCTTCGATTCGGTATGGAGCACTTCGATGGCCGTATCCCGGTCGGAGAGAAGGCCTGTGACGATGGACGAGAACGATTGCTGCAGTCCCAAGCCAGCCGCACCGGACATCCCGGACATCGGCATCGGTACCGAGCCGTCCGCGCCGGGCAGAGCCGGCTGCGGCTTCGGTTGCTCGCCGGCTGCTGCAGCCTTTTTCGCGGCCTCGTCGAGGACAGGCTTCAGCGCATCATACAGCTGGGCGACCACGGCCTTCAGCCCTTGGTCATCCTGCATCAGCTTCACCAGATAGCCCTTGATCCACGGGATCAGCTCCTTGCCGTCCAACTCGGTTCCAACCTTGACCAGGTTCAGGTCTTCGCCGTGGATCTTCTCCTTCACGGAGGTGAAGGAGGTGTTCTTCGGGTTCGGCATGTTCTTGAACAGATAGCCGTAGACCGGCTTCAGAAGCGCCGGATCCCGCAGCTTCTTCTGCAGCTCAGTCATGAGCTGCTGATCCTGACCAGGCAGGCCGGGTGCCGCTCCCAGGGCCATGCTTCCCGCCCCGGTTTCCTGCAGATCGAATACGATGGGCTTGGCGGCTCCGTCCACTTGGAGAACCATTACTTCGGGGGTAACGGACATCTTGAAAGGAACGGAACCGCGGGGAAGCACCAGGGCTCCGCTCAGGGAGGCGCGCTCCGGGCTTTCATTGATCACCTGGTCCATACGGATCGTCAGGGGATTAATGGCTTTCAGCAGGTCCGCTTCGGGGCCGGAAGCTCCGTCTGACTTGAATTCTATGGTGATGGCGCCGCTGCCCTCCGAGGATTGCACCTCCATCATACGCTGGAAGGCGCCGTTCAGGTCCACGCCTCCGACGGCTTGGCATCCGGCCGTTACGACGACGGCGAAGATTAAGGCGAGCATGGCACAAGCTTTCATGAATCTGACTTTCATGGTTCTCATCCGCTCCTGTTCTGTTGTTCTGTAGTCTACTCTCTAGTGGGATCCAAAAAATGTATGAGTTTCCACCTATACTCATTCGTGAAAAACAAAGAAACTCCTGCGAGTTCGCAGGAGTTTCACATTTGACCGGCTCGTGTTACGCCATGAGCTGGCGCAGAACGGTCTGCAGAATTCCGCTGTTGCGGTAGTAGTCTACGTCCACCATGCTGTCCAGACGGACGGCCGCCGGGAATTCGAAGCTGGTGCCGTCGGTGCGGGTAGCCTTCACGGTGACCTTCTGGCCCGGCTGGACCTGATCGGATAGACCGGAGATGTCGAAGGTCTCGGTGCCGGTGATGCCGAGGCTCTTCCAGCTGGCGCCGTCTACGAATTGAAGCGGAAGCACGCCCATGCCTACCAGGTTGGAGCGGTGGATCCGCTCGAAGGACTCGGCGATGACGGCCTTCACGCCCAGCAGGAAGGTGCCCTTGGCCGCCCAGTCACGGGAGGAGCCGGTGCCGTATTCCTTGCCGGCGATGACGACCAGATTCGTGCCGTTGTCCTGGTACTTCATGGAAGCGTCATAGATGGACTCCACCTCGCCGGTCGGCAGATAGGTGGTGACGCCGCCCTCGGTGCCCGGAGCGACGGCGTTGCGGATCCGGATGTTGGCGAAGGTGCCTCGCATCATGACCTCGTGGTTGCCGCGGCGGGAGCCGTAGGAGTTGAAGTCCTCCTTCTTCACGCCGTTGTCGATCAGGTACTTGCCTGCCGGGCTGTCAACCTTGATGTTGCCCGCCGGAGAAATGTGGTCGGTGGTGACGGAGTCGCTCAGAAGCGCGAGAGCCTTGGCGCCGCCGATGTCGGTGATGTGCCCCGGCTCCGGAGCCAGGTCGATGAAGAACGGCGGCTCTTGGATGTATGTGGAGGAAGCATCCCACTCGTACAGCTCGCCTTCCGGCACCTCAATGGCGTTCCAGCGCTCGTTGGCACGGAACACGTTGCTGTATTTGTCCCGGAACATGGCCGGGTTCAGGGCGCTGTTCACGGCAGCTTGGATCTCGGCATTGGTCGGCCAGATATCCTTCAGGTACACCGGCTGGTTGTTCTGGTCGTAGCCGATGGGCTCCGTGGTCAGGTCGATGTCCACGGTACCGGCCAGCGCATAAGCGACGACAAGCGGCGGGGAGGCCAGATAATTGGCCTTCACCTGGGCGTGGACGCGTCCTTCGAAGTTCCGGTTGCCGGAGAGGACGGCGGCGACAGTCAGGTCGTTGTCGGCGATAGCCTTGCTCACTTCATCCGGCAGCGGGCCGCTGTTGCCGATACAGGTGCCGCAGCCGTAGCCGGTGATGTGGAATCCCAAGGACTCCAGGGAATCCAGCAGGTTGGCGTTCTTCAGATACTCGGTCACCACCAGGGAGCCCGGAGTCAAGCTGCTCTTGACGTAGGCCGGCTTGGTCAGGCCGCGCTCGACGGCTTTCTTCGCCACCAGGCCTGCGCCCAGCATAACGCTTGGGTTGGAGGTGTTGGTGCAGCTGGTGATGGCGGCGATGACGACGGCGCCGTTCTTCATGACGGACTTCTGCCCGTTGGCGAAGGCCACCTCCACCTCTTCACCCAGCTTATCCTCGGACAGGCCATAGCCGCCCTTGTCGATGGGGTTGCGGACGATGGTGTTGTACGTTTCCTTCATGGCGGTCAGCTCGACGCGGTCCTGAGGACGCTTCGGTCCGGCCAGGGACGGCACTACGGTGGACAGGTCCAGCTCGATGACGTCGGTGAATACCGGATCCGGTGTGGCGTCGGTGCGGAACATGCCCTGGGCCTTGTAGTAGGCCTCGACCAGAGCAATCTGGTCCTCGTCGCGGCCGGTCAGGCGCAGGTAGTTCAGCGTCTCGTTGTCCACCGGGAAGAAGCCGACGGTAGCGCCGTATTCCGGAGCCATGTTGGCGACGGTCGCGCGGTCAGCCAAGCTCATGCCGGAGAGGCCCGGTCCGAAGTACTCGACGAACTTGCCGACGACACCCTTCTTGCGGAGGATCTGGGTGACGGTCAGAGCCAGGTCGGTGGCGGTTGCGCCTTCAGCCAGCGTACCGGTCAGCTTGAAGCCAATAACCTCCGGCGTGACAAAATACAGCGGCTGCCCCAGCATACAAGCCTCCGCTTCAATACCGCCCACGCCCCAGCCGACGACACCCAGGCCGTTGATCATGGTGGTGTGGGAGTCGGTGCCGACGAGGGAGTCCGGATAAGCGACGGTTTCGCCGTCTACGGTCTTCGTAGCGGTGACGGAAGCCAGATACTCCAGGTTGACCTGGTGCACGATGCCCGTACCCGGAGGCACGGCGCGGAAGTTATCGAAGGCGGTCTGCGCCCAGCGCAGGAACCGGTAACGCTCGTTGTTGCGCTCGAACTCGACCTTGGTGTTGTATTCTTCGGCTTCCTTGCTGCCGAAGGCGTCGACCATGATGGAGTGGTCGATGACCAGATCCACGGGGACGAGAGGGTTGATCCGCTTCGGATCCCCGCCGGAGGCCTTCATGGCGGCGCGCATGGCGGCCAGGTCGACGACGACCGGTACGCCGGTGAAGTCCTGCAGCACGATGCGTGCGGGAATGAACGGAATTTCCTTATTGGCGTCGCGGCTCTCCGCCCAGCCTGCAATCTGCTTCACATGCTCTTCGGTAATGGCGCGGCCGTCGAATTGGCGTACGGCGGCTTCCAGCAGCACCTTAATGGAGAACGGAAGACGGTCGATGGAACCGAATTGCTTGGATAAGGCCTTCAGGTCGTAGTACGCATACGATTTGCCGCCAACGTCAAGGCTGGCGCGCACCCCATACTGGTCTTTGTTGGACACGTTGTTACCCTCCTGTACCCCGTTAAGGGTTCTTTTTGTCGTTTCACAGAGTGAAACGCGATTTCAAAATATCGCTTACCTTCAGTATAACGTCTGACCCCTTATTCGTAAATAGCTATGTATACATGAGCGAACCATTTTTTTCATATATTGTACCGGAGTTTCTTCCGTTTTAACCGCATGCGGACGGTCCGATCCGGCCTGCTGCCGCCTGCCATCATATGAAAGGGGAGGGGAACGGCATGTCCTGGAGGGTGGCTCTGTACGATTTCATCCATGCCCGCAACCAAATGGAGGTTGACTATGATTGGAGCGGACCCGTCCGGGCAACCGGAGACGAAGCGTATGCCGAGCG
Source organism: Oryzibacillus soli (assembly GCF_051594765.1). Lineage (NCBI taxonomy): Bacteria > Bacillati > Bacillota > Bacilli > Caryophanales > Paenibacillaceae > Oryzibacillus > Oryzibacillus soli. The sequence continues at coordinate 444,643 of NZ_JBPPGJ010000002.1, read as the reverse complement.
GCTGCGCCTGCTCCAGGACCGGCGCCGCAGACAGCACCGGGAACGGGGGCTGGTTCCCCTCTCCGCCGAGACCCGGCTGCGGATCCTCGATGTGCGGCAGGAGGAAGCTCAGGTCTGTGCCGGCATCATGCTGCAGACTCGCTTGGAGGGCGAGAGCCGGGGCGTCCCCTGCGAGACCGAAACCCAGCAGATCGAAACGGTACTGCTGACCGTCAAGCCTGGCGGCAAATGGATGATCGCGTCCGTTTCACCCCGCTTGTCGGAAAGCTCGGAAGCCGCCTCCTCTCCGACGGCGCTGGAGGCAGGGGAGGAGGACATCACCCTGCCGTCCGTCCAGCCGCTTCTAGTCCGGGAGAAGCTGGCCCCCTGGAAGACGGGCGGCCGTTATAACCGGGAGCTCGTCCGGCAGTATGCGGAGCGGTATTGGAATTCAAGCAACCCCAAATTCATCCAATTCGATGTGGATTGCTCCAATTATGTGTCCCAATGTATCCTAGCCGGCGGAATTCCCATGCATGACACCGGCCGCCGGGAGACGGGCTGGTGGTACCGGGGGAGGAGCGGAAGCCAGGAGCTCTGGAGCTACAGCTGGGCGGTGGCCAACGCGCTGCAGGCCTATCTGAGCGGCACGAGACCTTCCGGTCTCCGAGCCGTGGCGGTCGATTCCCCGAAGAAGCTGGATATCGGGGACGTGATCAGCTACAGCTGGGACGGTGACGGCCGTTACGGGCACAGCACCATCGTCACGGCCTTCGATCCGCAGGGCATGCCGCTGGTCAATGCCCATACCGTCAACAGCCGGCACCGGTATTGGGACTACTCCGATTCCTATGCATGGACGGAGAGAACGAAGTACAAATTTTTTCATATAGGGGATGAATAAGGCTGATGGAGGGGAATCGAGACGGCAAGATCAGAGTCGGAATCAACGGATGCATTCCGGCCCTTACCGGGGATGCTGCCGGCAGGGCCGCCTTCTTGGACCCGGAGCGGTATGAGGTGTCGGTGCTGCCGGAGATTCCGTCCGGCGGCTTCCCCGATCCAGCTGTGCTGACGGGACTCCATGCGGTGCTGCCGCTCTGTGGAGACGGGGGGGCAGAAGGGGTGGAGAGGCATTATTCCAGCTTGGCGGAGCTGATGGGAATTCCCATGGCGGGGCCGGATCTTCGCCAGTGCGCTCTGGGAAGGGACCGCTCCGTGATCCGGCGTCTGTTGGCCCATTGCGGTCTGCCGCAGGGCCTCTTCCGTACCTTCACGCGGGAGCGGTATGCCGGCAACGGAGCTTACTATGTGGCGGAGATCGAAATGGCCGTCGGGTATCCCTGCCGGATTTATCCCGCCCGCTCCTGCAGAGGCGGCGGGATCATCTGCCGGAACCGCGCTGAGCTAGAGGCGGCTATGGAAGCGGCATTCTCGGCGGATAGCCGGGTGATGGCGGAGGAGGAAGTCCCCGGCCGTGCGCTGTTCGTCGCGCTGCTGGCCGGCAAGGTGCCGCTTCAGAGCGCCATCGGAGAGGGGACCCCGGTGCCCGATGCGGCGGCGGACTCCGCTAATGGGGCCGGCATAGTACCCGGACAGCCGCTGGCTCCAGCGAAGCTGCCGGAAGAGACGGCGCAGCAGCTCGGACGGCTGGCCCGTCAGGCCGCCGACCTGCTGGATGCATCCGGCGCGGTGCTGATCCGCTTCGTGGAAGCGGCCGAGGACGGCCGCCTTTTGGTCGATGCCGTCGAGCTGGCCCCGGACCTCCGCCCCGGTGGGGCATACGCCGGTCTGTGGGAGCTCTCCGGCATACCGTATCCGGAATTGGCCGCAAGGCTGGTGGATTACGCCATGGGGAAAGGAACGGGGAGCCCGGCATCGGATGAATAAGGGGATGAGCCTATGGTATCCTTAAGAGAAAGGATAGAAGGAGGCGGACATATGGGATTCGCGACGGAGTTCAATTCGGTATGCAAGTTCAAGCGAACGCAGGAGCTGTACGATCTGTTGGAATACGGCCGCGGCAAGATGGTCAAATCCGGCTTTCGGGTTTTTCCGGCCGGCCAGAAGGTCATCGCCTATTCTCCGGATAACAAGGCGATCGCCATCGTGAAGATTCTGGCGTCCATCGCGGAGATCAACTTCCAAGGGGAGGAGATTACCCAAGTAGAGATGGAGCTGATCCGGCTGCTGACGGAGGAGGAGGCCCGCATTCAGACCGCTCTGGCTCACGAGATGTTCTTCGGAGAGCACGAAGCGGGCGGAGCCGTTTGATGCAGCAGGGGGCTGCGGCGGAATGAAGGCCATCTATGGCCTTCATCTCCCAAGCACCCCATGTCCCGCACGGAGAGGAAGGCTGCCGGAGAATGAAACGGCGGGAACCCGGGTACGGTATAACGGACTATACTGCGCGGGAGGCAAAAAGTGTGATCGTACGATTCGGTTACGTAGCCATGTCCACCTCCGTAAGCAACGCTTCTCCGTCCAAAACGATGACCGCCACCAGCTTCGCCAAGCTGGAGGACCGGGAGGCCGCCATCCGTAAGCTGGAACGCCTGGCCTCCGAGAACATCCGCAACACGCTGCGGCTGCTTCGCCATAACCGGGCCCACGACATCCGCCTGTACCGGTTCTCCTCCAAGCTGATCCCGCTGGCCGGCCACGAGCTTCTGAACGGCTGGGATCCGATGCCCGCCTTGGCGGATGACTTCGCCGAGCTGGGGGAATATGTCCGGCAGCACCGGATGCGGACAAGCTTCCATCCCGACCACTTTACCGTGCTGTCGACGCCCCGTGCGGAGGTGCTGAAGTCCTCCATGGCCGACCTGGAGCGGCACCACGCCATGCTAACGGCCATGGGCCTGAACGGAAGCGCCAAGTGCAACATCCACATCGGAGGCACCTACGGCGACAAAAAGAAGGCCCGGGACCGCTTCATCCGGCACTTCGAAGAGCTGCGTCCGGAGGTTCGGGGCCGCATTACCCTGGAGAACGACGATAAGACCTTCACAGCTCTCGAGACCCTGGAGGTCTGCGAGGAAGTGGGGGCGCCGATGGTGCTGGATCTTCACCATCATATGGTGAACCATACCGGAGAGGATGCCGCGGAGCTGTGGCCGAGGATCGGCAAGACCTGGGAGGGCGCCGGAACGGATCCGGAGGCTTCCGTCGGTCTCCCCGCCCTTCCGCCCAAGATCCATGTCTCCAGCCCGAAGAACGACAAGGATGTCCGGGCCCATGCGGATTATGTGGAGGCCGCTCCGCTGGCCGGCTTCCTACGGGCCGTCGCCCCCATGACGCCCGCTCTGGATGTGATGATCGAGGCGAAGATGAAGGACGGAGCCTTGTTCAAGCTGATGGAGGAGCTGCCCGGCCTGGAAGGAGTAAGGCGATTGGATCAGGCCAGTGTGGAAATTGAGACTTAAGACTCAATTTTTCCGACATTTGGAATTACCCTTTGACAAAATCTGCGAGTCACGGTATCGTTAACTTAATACCAACGAACCATTTCCACTGAAAAAGGCAAACCTGCCGAAAGGCAGCGACGCAAAGCCGCGGGTCTAAGGTCTCCGAACGGGGACCACGACAGCCGGGCCGCCAAAGGGATGCCCTCCTCCGGGAAGCACCCGGGGGTTCTTTTTTTTCCTGTGGAAAGGAAGAGAGGAGATCGCGCAACAATGGGGGCTATGCTGGCCAAATCGTATATGTCGCTCCAGCGGCAGACGAAGCTTCAGAGCAATGTGCAGGAATTGGGTGAAATGTTGGGCAGTCGGCAAGTGGCCGAAAGCATCCTGGCGAACATGCTGGGACTGGAATCGGTGGAGCTTCAGGACCTGATGCAGCATCTCGGAACGATCTACACTCATCAGCAATTCCGGACCGGAGCACTCTAGGTCGAAACCGCCTGCATGCTGACAGGAATCATATGGTTATTAAGAACCCGTCATTGCTGGCGGGTTTTTCATTTTATTGGGTGTAGGTGGGACCGTATTCCAGAAACTGTGTAAATCAAAATGCCGGCACTGTACTAGTGAAATAATTCACGAATGGAAAAGGCAGCATGGGGTGGCTCCAGTCAGAAGTCCATAGCAGTAAGCATAGGGCCAGATGGGGCTTGCATGCCGAACTGGTGAACAAATCTATCCATCCGCACCCATATCAGGAGTAGAAAGGGGTTAAAATAGCGCTTTCTTATGAATTTATGTCAAAAGTTTGACAGCTGATAAGCAAAATGGGGGTCTGCAACAAATGAATTTATTCACAATGTAGGAATTGTGTTCAGGCTGTGGAATTCGTGGAATATGGTGATAGCGGGGGAGATACAGCACTAGCGAAATTCTAACACAGATTTATGAAAGCGCTATCATTTCTAATGTAAAAATCATTATAAAGTCCGCCGCTTACTCCCGGTTCCGGCGGAACAACGAAAAACGGAGGTGCTTCACTTGCTGCATGTAGTTGTTTGTGTCAAGCAGGTGCCCGACAGCAGGGAAATCCGGATCGATCCGAAGAACAACACGCTGATCCGGCAGGGCGTTCCCAGCATCGTCAATTTTTATGACATGCACGGCTTGGAGGAGGCGCTGCGGCTGAAGGATCAGTTCGGGGCCCGGGTGACCGTAGTGACCATGGGCCCTCCGCCGGCGGAGAAGGGATTGAAGGAATGCATCTCCCTCGGGGCGGATGAGGCGGTGCTGGTTACCGACCGGGGCTTCGCCGGTGCGGATACGCTGGCCACCTCCTACGTGCTGGGCTTGGCGATCCGGAAGATCGGAGAGGTCTGGGGCCCCGTAGACATGGTGTTCTGCGGGAAGCAGACGCTGGACGGAGATACGGGGCAGGTTGGTCCCGGAGTGGCGTGCCGCTTGAACATGGACCAGCTGACGTATGTATGCAAGGTGGCGGACGTCAACCCGGAGACCCGGCGGGTCCGGGTTCACCGGCAGATGGAGGACGGCGTAGAGGTGACGGAGACCTCCATGCCGGTGCTGCTGACGGCGCTGAAGGAGCTGAACAAGATCCGGCGGGCCACGCTCCCCGGCATGATCCGGGCGGCGAGATACAAGGCGGCGGTCTGGACGGCGGCGGATTTCCCCGAGCTGGATAAGACGAAGATCGGTCTGAAGGGCTCCCCAACCATCGTGGGCAAGACCTGGGTGCCGGAGCTGAAGAAGGCCAACACCGTACGGGTGGAGGGCGCCACCGCACAGGAGCTTGCAACGGATCTGGCCGGCAAGCTGTGGGCGGAGGAGCTGCCGAAGCGGCTGGGCTGGTAAGCGGCATGGATAACGGGAGATAAGAGGAGGGGCATGCGATGAGTGAAGAACGGTTGGAGACGGCGGCACCGGATTGGTCGGCATACCGCGGCGTCATGATCGTAGTGGAGCACCGGCGGGGAACGGCCAAGAAGGTATCCTGGCAGCTCCTGGGGGAAGGGCGGAAGCTGGCCGATAAGCTGGAGGCGCCGCTTCTGGCGCTGGTGATCGGGCACCAGGCGGAGCATCTGGCCCAGGAGGCCATCGCTTACGGAGCGGACCGGGTCTATCTGGTGGAGGCGCCGGAGCTGCTGGATTACCGGACCCGGCCCTATAGCGAGATCTGCCTCAAGGTATTCCGTGAGGTGAAGCCGGAGATCGTCCTGTACGGAGCGACGGCGACGGGAAGAGACCTGGCGGGGGCCATCGTGACCCACCTGCCCACGGGTCTGACGGCAGACTGCACGGAGCTGGACGTGGAGCCACATCCCTCACGGCTCCTGATGGCGAGCCGACCAGCTTTTTCCGAGAAGATGATGGCGACGATCCTGTGCAAGCAGTACCGGCCCCAGATGGCCACGGCCCGGGCGGGCGTGTTCCAGGCGCTGCCCAAGGCACCGGAGCGGACCGGCGAGATCGTCCGGATGACGGAGACCTTCGAGGAGGCGTCCATCGCGGCCAAGGTCCTTGACTTCATCGAGGAAGTGAGCCACGTGAACCTGGAGGAGGCGGAGGTCATCGTCGCCGGAGGCCGGGGCATGGGCGGACTGGAGGCGTTCGCCATGCTCCGGGAGCTTGCGGATGCGCTGGGCGGAGAGGTCGGGGCAACCCGTGCGGCGGTGGATGCCGGCTGGGTGGGCCACGAGCGGCAGATCGGGCAGACGGGGCATACGGTGAGGCCGAAGCTGTTTTTTGCGGTGGGGATCTCGGGAGCGGTGCAGCATACGGTGGGCATGCAGAGCTCGGACATCATCGTCTCCATCAATAAGGACCCGGAGGCGCCGATCTTCCAGATCTCCCACTACGCCATCGTAGGAGATCTGTTCCAGGTGGTGCCGGCCATAACGGCCGAGATTAAAGCGCGGCGGGGCGGCTTGTCCATGCTGGAGACCGCAGCAGCGGGAGGGGTATAACCATGAATGAGAAATTCGATGCGGTCGTCGTCGGCGCAGGCCCTGCGGGCAGTGCGGCGGCGCTGACGCTGGCCCGTGCGGGGCTGAAGGTCATCCTGCTGGAGCGGGGCGAATACCCGGGCGCCAAGAACGTCTTCGGCGGCGTCCTCTACCGCCAGCAGATCGAGGAGCTGGTGCCGGATTTCCTGTCGGAGAAGAATCCGCCTATCGAGCGGTATATCGTGGAGCAGCGCATGTGGATGATGGGCAAGGACTCCTCCACGATGCTGAGCCACCGGAATGCGGCTTACAGCAGCCCATATAACTGCTTCACCGGCCTGCGGGCCAAGTTCGACCAATGGTTCGCAGAGAAGGCGGTAGCGGCAGGCGCACTGCCGGTCTACGAAACCTGCGCGGTCGACGTGATCCGGGAAGGCGACCGGGTGGTGGGCGTGCGGACGGACCGGGAGGACGGCGATATCTACGCCGATGTGGTCATCATCGCCGACGGGGTCAACTCCCTCCTAGGCAAAGCCATGGGCGTGCACCGGGAATGGAATCCGGACGAGGTATCTCTGGCCGTGAAGGAGATCATCATGCTCCCGAAGGAGAAGATCGAGGACCGCTTCGGGGTGGAGGGGGACGAAGGCGTCACCGTGGAGTTTATGGGCGAGACCTCCAAGGGGATGGCTGGCATGGGCTTCATGTACACGAATAAGGAATCGATCTCGCTCGGCATCGGCGTCATGGTCGGCCACCTGCGGGAGAAGAAGGTGAAGCCTCACGAGCTTCTGGACGAGGTGAAGAAGCATCCGTCCATCCGCAAGCTGATCCAGGGCGGCGAAGTGAAGGAGTATGCGGCGCATCTCATTCCGGAGGGCGGCTTCCACTCTATCCCGCCAATGTCGGGCAGCGGCTGGTGCATTACCGGCGACGCCGCCCAGCTGGTCAACTTCGTGCACCGGGAGGGCACGAACCTGGCCATGGTATCCGGCCGTCTGGCCGCTGAAGCCGTCATCGCCTGCAAGGCGAAGGGGGATTTCAGCGCCGCCGCCATGAAGCAGTACGATCAGGCGATCCGCGCTTCCTTCGTCATGGCGGACCTGAAGAAGTACAAGGGCATGCATAAGCTCCTGAAGGAGCAGGATCCGGAGCTGCTGTTCGAGAGGCTGCCCCGGGCAGTCAACCAGGCGGCGTATGAGATGTTCCTCGTGGACGGCGCCACCAAGGCCGAGAAGCAGAAGAAGGCTATGCAGCTGATCAAGCAAGCCGCCGGCGGCACCATGAACCTGGTGAAGCTGGGCGTCAAAGGATGGAGGTCGATCAACGGATGAGCCAAGCTGCCATTACGGATAAGCTGTTTTCAATCCGGTACAAGTGCGACGATGCGTCCCACCTGGCCGTGAAGAGCGCGGAAGTCTGCGTCCGCTGCACCGGCAAAACCTGCACCACCGTCTGTCCCGCCGAGGTGTACGAGTGGGATGCGGCGGCCAAGGTGAACCGGGTCGCTTACGAGAACTGCGTCGAGTGCGGCACGTGCCGCATCGCCTGCTCCTCGGACAACATCGAATGGCGTTACCCGAAGGGCGGGTACGGGATCACGTATCGATTCGGATGAGTCGATAGTCACGTAAATTATGGCCCCACTGTGAAAACAGTGGGGCTTTTTGTCCAAATATTCGGACATATAGTAGAAAAGGTCTATTGAGAACCGGGAAAATCATGAAATATAATGTAAATAAATGTAGATTACTGTAGATGGATGCGATGAGATTGAAGCCTTATCTGGGCACTTGGCTTCAATGGAGCAACTAGTGCAACCGGCCATTTCCTTATTTGGAATGGCCTTTTGCTGCGTTTTAACCAAATAATGGGATGACCCGGCTTTACCAGCTGATTGAACCGAACCGTTGTACGGATGGGCACCAGACAACTTAACCAAAGGGTGTGTGTACATGGATCTCAGCATTGTTATCCCCTGCTACAAGGAAGGCCGGGTATTGTCGGAAACGGTACGGTATATCAAGACGCTGGCGGAGCATACGCCGGAGATTGGAACCTTTGAGATCATTCTGGTCGTGGAAAAATCCGAGTCCGACACCCTGGCGGTCGCCCGGGAGCTTGCGGCTTCGAATCCTTGCGTCACCGTACTGGACAATGACCGGTGCTACGGCAAAGGCTATTCCGTTCGCCGTGGCGTACTGGCCAGCAGCGGCAAGATGATTCTCGTGAACGATGCCGACCTGCCTGTCCCCCTGGAGAAATATTTGGGGATCATGCTTTGGTTAAGCAAGAGCGAGAAGGTAGGGGCGGTCTATGTAACCGCATTTGGAGATAAGGTATGTTCGAGAACCAGGGGCTTCGGTCGATCTGCGATGACGCTGGGATTATTCGTTCTGCGCAAGCTGGTCTTGGGTCACCGGATATCGGATACCCAATTCGGCTGTAAATTGTATCATGGGGACCTGGCACGCCGTCTCTTTCTCAGACTAACGGAGACGGGATTTCTCTATGAGCTGGAAATGACCGATCTCATTGAGATGTCCGGCTACTTGATCGAAGAATGCTCCGTCCGGCTCACACATCTATCGGAGGAAAGCAGCGTCAATCTGCGGGCGGTATGGTCGTCCTTGATTGGCTTTGCGGATTATGCTCTTGTGAAGAGAAGAGCCATCAACAAGAGCCTGCGGTCCCCCACTACCGCTCTGCCGGTTGCGGAGCATAAGTAATGCGGCGGATATGGAGCAAGCTGTTCGGACTGCGGCCGGCAACCGCCATCTTCGACAGAGCGACCGGAACCTATAATCGGCACTATGCCGAGAAGATCTTCCCGGAACTGGCTGATGAGGCACGCAGAAGCGGGAAGCAGCTAACGATCCTCTTAATTGACTTCCGGGGGTTCCACCGGTGGAAGGAGAGATTCGGCAGAGCGAAGGGCAATATGATTCTCTCCAGGTTCGTCAAGGAGCTTCAATGGGGGCTTCAGCAGGAGGATCGGGTCTGCCGGCTGTCCGGGTACGACTTCATCCTGCTCCTACCGGATGTGGGTGCGGACCGTGTGCCGGAATATTGCCACCACATCTTCCAAGCGATCAAGCGGCTTCCTGTGGACATCGAATGGTCCTGTGCTGCCATTCACTGCCCGCCCGACAGCCGGAGCTTGCCTGAATTGCTGGAGGAGGCCTACGGAAGGCTTGCTCTACCTCCGCTGCACCGCGATGATCCCCGTTAAGAGATTCTGCGCCAGAAAAACGACAAAGCCCCTGCCAATGGCAGAGGGCTTTGTTATTTTCCTGGGGTTGACGGTCTGATGAGACGGTGGTAAACGAGCAGTCCGGCCCCGGCAAGATGAAAGAGAACGGAGACGATGAGAAACAGAATGTAAATTCCGTTTAACACGGGGTGAATGGAGATCCTTCCGGACGCGTCGTTAGATTCCAATTGAAAACCGTTGTGCAGCAGGTTCATGGAGAATGGCGTGGCTATACCGTCACCGTGCAGCTGCCAGATCGGATGATAGGCCTCGTTCGAAATAACATACCGGGCGTTGCGGGCACGGAAGCCATCGGCATCAACGGTTAGCTCGGGGGCAGCGGAGGGCTGCTGCACCTCGGCGGGAAGCATCGCGGTGCTCTCCAGCTTCACAAGATCATCCACGATGTAGAGTTGGGAGCTGCGCACGGTCAGCATCCCATCGAGGTCCTTGTTCCCGTTATAGAAGAAGCAGGGTTGCACCCACCCGTCTACGGGTGCTTCCGTCATCAGATAGAACCGGGTGGAGCCGGGCTTTTCGATAAGCTCGGTATATTTCGATTCCGCCAACAGTCCGTTCCCGTCTAAGAACATGAGCTTGGTATGCAGATTCTTCAGGTTTTCGAAGCCCGCCTCGGCTTGGAAAACGAGAAGCTGCCCCTTCTTCACGGGAATGCGGTTCAAGCCGATGATAAACCAGCGGGGACTGGAGGTGCGGGCGCTGCGGAAGCGGGCACCGTCTGCGTTGAAGCCGGCGGAATTCAAGGAAAGCGTCTCATGATTCATCATGTAGTAGGTCAGCAGATTCTGTTCCAGGTCAATCTGATTCTCCGGAACTCGAATCTCATCGTCACCTAGCACGTGAGCGCTTTTCAGCTGTGCCTGATTGGGTGCTGCGGATTGCACGGACATCTCGATCTTATAGGATCCTTGATGAAGCAGGACGGGCTTGAAGGCATATTCCTTCACATCCCAGCCGGGAAGCGCCTGATTCCGGAGACGAAGGAAGTAGTGGTTCTCTTCAACCTTCACCTCGTTGTAAAGGCCCTCCATGCTGCGATTCACCTGTACGGGTGCCGCCGCCGCAGGCTCCAGAACGACGGGAGCCCCTCCGGTCTCAGGAAGAAAGGAGATCCGGACCCGGCTGCCGTCTGGAATTGAACCGTTCAGTAAGAAGGAATACTTGCCCTCCCGCAGGATATCGATCGTCTTCGAGACCGTGCCGGACGTGACAGGGACGAAGGATTCCATCAAGGTATTCGGATAAGTCCGTATATCGGACATAGTGTCCAAGCGGATTGGGGAGTCCACGGTATAGTGCTGCGAGACCAGACTGATGTCCGCCTGAGAGCCTCGCAAACGCTGTGACAAGTCTTCACGGATCGTTGCATATTGTGCTGCAGGAATGGTGATGACGGCGTTGACCACATTCAAACCGCTCATGGGGGTGATGTCCAGCTTGCCGTTCAAGGGTAGTTCCCCCAGATCCACCCATACCAGACGGTTTTCAGAGCTGCGGGTATTCAAGCTCATCGAACGCCCGGTTGAATCGGCAACGGACAGGCTTCCCCCCGAAACGGACCGGAACAGCCGGATAAAGGTGCGATAGCTGGAGGAGCTATCGGCGGCTGCGGTTGGAACGGCCACCGTCAGCCGGTTCGGCACGACGGAAGCGGAGATGTCGCTGATCTGAAAATCATGGATGGTAAAGTAAATATTTTGACTGGTATCATCGGAGCTGAGAAGCTGAACCTCCATATACCGGGTATCCTCCGGAACGGCCGTATCGTTGTACATCCGGGCCTTGGTGAAATTGGCATCCGAGCTGTCCTTATTGATGTAGGCCACCTGGAGCTCCTCCAGAGCCTCGTTTAGAAACTTGACTTTAAAATGCATCTTCCCGGCATGAATACCGGAAACCACGGCTTCGATACGAAGGAACTGCGGCGCAGCTCCGTCAAAGTGAATCCGTTTGGAGTGGGCCGTCTGCCAAATGGCGGAGCCTCCGGAATACTTCGAGACGGTTCCGGACAGCACGGCATCCTCCTGGCCCGAGTCCGGAGTATATTGGAGCGAGAAGAGACTCGGATTATCCGGGACGAAGAAGTTGTCCCATAGGTCTTTTGTGGTGACAATCGGCTTTCCCTTGATCAGATCGGCTTTGTAGGAGGGCTCCGCTACCCGGCTGGAGGTGTAGGTATAAGCAATTCCTTCTCCATAGTCGTAATCCCATTCGTTGGTCTGAATATGGTTGGATTTGATGAGCCAGCTCCAGTCCGGTGTCTTCATATAGGTCTTCGCCCAGCCATTGTAGGGGTTTCCCGTGTTAATGACCTGGAAGGGAAAGGAGAAGAACTTCCTGTCCAATAAGGGGAAGGCCATATCATGCCAGCTGTCGCCCACGATCAAGTCTTGATCGGCGAGGGAGGGCTGCTGAAGCCTCTGCGGGGCCCAGACGAGAGCGGTCTCTTTGGTCTCCAGCTTCAGCCGGGCGCGGTAATCCAGCAGCCCCATAAGGCTGCTGAGTCCATTGGTGGCATACACCAAACGGTTGGAGGCGGACAAATCCGCTTGCGTGTCGGGGGTGCGATACAGCCGGATCGGGTCGTTCCTGTAGTGAAGCGACAAGTCGGGCTGGGATTCCAGGACCTTCAGATTGTACTGCTGCCGTTCGTCTTGGCCGTACACATCCTGATGGAAGCCCAGTTCATTAAACCCGGACCAGGAGAGGAGGGAACCCAGATGCTGTGCTCCCCCCGTATCCAAGAGAGATTGGATGAAGGAATGGAGGTAAGATATAATCCCCGAGTTTCCCTCGTTCTGCGTGATGGTGGGCTTATGGCTGGAGTACATGTGGAAGTCTCCGCTGGACTTCATCTTCATCTCCGTGTCCGTCGTGTTCCAGTCATAGCTGGAGATGCCGTTGGAGACGAGCATGTTCTCCATGGTCGGATTCCACAGAATCTTGCCCCCTGGAAGATAGCGGTCCTGCACCTCCGTATAGGCCTTGGGCACGCTCCGTCCGGCATAGTAGTTGTCGGCGAATATGTATTCGTAAGGACGGTAATATCCCACGAGGCACAGCAGGAGAAGCAGGATGAAGCTGATGCGGACCAGGGCATGGTAGCCGGAATATTCAAGGAAATGAACGAACCGGTCAATGCCGAAGGAGAGGAGGACGGCGAAGAAGAGAGCCATCGGCCCGATCAGCTTGTTCGGGTCCCGGAAGATATGCCCGATAATCGGAATCTTGGTCACGACGAAGACATTGACATCACGAATGACGGCCGTATTCACTCCCAGAGCGATTAACAGGCTGACGGCGGCGCACCAAGTGAACAAGCGGATATAGAAGTGCCAGCCGTACCGGTAAAAGACGGTGTAGGCGATAAGGGCCAGGAATACGCCGCCTCCGATCCAGAAGCCCGTATCCAAATAGTGTTGGGTATTGAACATGGGCCACCAATAGGAAGCCAGATAGAGCACATGTGGAATGTCGCTGTATCGGGAGAAAAGAGTAAGCGTATCCGAAACATTGACGTTTTGCGGTTCGATGGACAAAAAGAAGGTGGATGCGAAATAAGGGATGAGCCAGTAGGAAATGAAGGGAACAACCCACAGTCCCATAATAAGCAGCTTCCGCCAATAATGCTTCCAGACGCTTAGAGCCGGGCCGGAACGGTTCATTAGATCTCTGCACAGGAAAACGAGCCATAGGAGTCCCATGGTGATGGAGTAATAAAAAAAGTAATGGATGGCCGCACAGCCCAGACTGAATACAAATGCAAGCTTGACGGCAAGAATATGCTCTCCCACCGCATGCTTGCGCCGGAAGTGGCGATGGCGTGCTTTCCCCCGCCTAGTCCCTGTTTCCTCCATCGTGGCTTCCGGAAGGGGCGCATCCTCGGGGCTCTTATAGTTCAGAAGCTTCAGGAAATAGAGGATGACCAACGGGAAGAAGGCATAACCGACCACAAGAAAAATGTGCTGAAGCCGGATGATCACCCATGGATTCAAGGCATAAAACAGGGAGGGAATCATGAGTCCGGCCAGGTGCAGCGGGCTTCGGAAGTCACCGAAGTGCTGCTGAAGCAGCGTGCGGCATAGCCTGAACATGCTCAGGGCTGAGAAGACCAGACAGAACAGAATCAGGCTTCGAAGCAGGAAATGCGGCAGCAGGGAGCCGAAGCCTACAGATAGCAGGTAAAAGGGGAAAATAAAATCGAGCCGGGATAAATTGAAAAAGTTCGTGGATGAAAAATACTCGTTGAACAGCCCGAAAATCCGGGTGATATACGTACGGTCGTTGATCCCAAAGTCAAAATCGCTGAACACCAAATAACCAGATGGATACCATACGTTCCAGGTGGCCAGCGCGACCAGGACGCCGATGCAGACCTGGACCAGGAGATGAAGAAGGCGTTCCTTCTTATCGGAAGGGGATTGTGAATGTCTCATCGCGGTGTTCCTTCATTTGCGGAAGTAGAGGCTCAGGGACAACCCGAAGCTTAAGGCGAACAGAATCGTAAACCACGTATACATCAGAACGCCTTGGGTGCTGTAGGAGATCACGGCAATCCCTGCGGCAGACGAAAATAAAAGAGCCAGGACGGCCCGGATGCTCCTGTCTTCCTGAAGCAGGCGCTGAGCCACCGCCGAGAAGGCCGAGATGCAGATATGCTCCAGGACGGTCAAGGAGATGAAGAGTCGTGACGGCAAAGCATGATGGAACACCAGAGCATTCACGGAGCCTGCGAACAGCATGGTGCCGAACCAGTAAGCGGCATACAGCAGGACAATTCGAAGCATCCACCGGGCGGAGGGACGCCCTTGGCCCCATAAGCTCAGGAGGACATTGATGAACGGCAGGGATAGCGTATAGATCATCTGTCCCCATGGCTTCAGCAGCGCAACCAGATCTCCGTTTCCATGCTGGAGTCTGACGCTTAGTATATCTGCGGAGCTGATGAGATAGACGCCCAGGTAGAAGGCGGCATACTTCCAGGCGCCGGTGAAGTCCGGCTTCCACGCAATTGGAGACCGCTGACGGAACCACACAGCCAGTGAGAAAAGAAGCATCAGGGTGTAGGCGATGGCTGTGCTTCCGATCATCGCCTGGGAAACGTCCCATTCGAGCACGGTTAAGAGCACGAGCAGACCCGATAAGCGCAGCACCTGTTCCGTCAAGCCGGCCAAGGCGGCGGCAGCAAGGCGCCCGCTGGACATCCAATAGCCCCTGACGCACTGATAGAAGAGATTGGCTGCCAGCAGATAGACCAGCAGGATCCATTGTCCAAGCGGCACGAGCAGGAGCAGCAGCGCCGATTCAGCGGCCCATACGGGCAGAATGGAGCAATAGGCATGGAGGACCGAATACCGCTTGAGCATAGCCAGGTATTGGGCAGCCATGGAGATGAACAGGGAAGTCGTAATCAGATTCAGGAGCCAGGAATTATGGCTCAGGTCGCCGCCTCCATCGCTCATCCGATAGACCAGAACCATAAAGGAGAACGTGAACAGGCTTGTTCCCCAGTCCAAAGCCACATACAACGAATGGTTCGCAAGGAGCATGCGGAGCCGTCTTCCCATACCCGCCATTCGAGTTATTGGCATGATTTCTTACTGCAGTTTCCCGGATTGGAGGGTTTGCCCCCGTAAACGTTCACGACATTCGTAATCGGATTCTGCTTATCGATGATATTGCTGGAGGAGTTGCCTCCTCCGGCATAGGCAGCCAGGGCTTGATAGGCTAAGGCGATACAGACGGCTAATAGGACGAGAAGCATGAATCGGCTTGCTCGATGCATTGGGAGTTCCCCCTATGGGCTTAGAATGGAAGGACCATCTTCACACATTATATCATTTTTTTCAGTGAGAGAATGGGCGAAAATGGTATAATAAAGTCGAAATTAATCGAATTACGGTTACAGGAGCCAATGGGATGAAACTATTGATGATGAGCTGGCGCGGTCCGAAGCATCCTAAGGCAGGAGGGGCCGAAATTTATACCGAGCGAGTGCTAGGGGGGCTTGCCGCAAGAGGATATGACGTGACCTGGTACAGTGCGGGTATGGAGGGCAGCAGGCCTGATTCCTACGGCGGCATTAAGCTGGAGTATGGCGCACAGGGGATGAGCGTGTATCCGGCGGGCTATGTGCATTCCTGGCTCGCAAGGAAGAAGTATGACCTGATCTTGGATCAGATCAATACCTTTGGTTTTATGACGCCGCTTGTGCCTCTTCAGGCAGCCAGAGTGGCCTTCATCCACCAGCTTGCTTACGAGGTGTGGAATTATGAGACGACGCCTCCTCTGAGTTGGATCGGCAGACCGCTGGAGAAAGCGTGTATCGCCGCCTACCGCCAGGTCCCCTTCCTCACCGTATCACCCAGCACACTGGAGGATCTGCTTCAAGCAGGATGGAAAGGGCCGCATGAGGTGGCCCCCAACGGAGTGGAGCTTGGCGCATGTATGCCGAAGACGGCCCATCCCACATTGGTGTTTTTGGCGCGGTTCGGTGCGAGAGCGAAGCGGCTCGAGCATGCCGTTCAAGCATTTCTCGCCGTTCGGGAGCAGTACCCCGATGCAGAGCTGCGAATCATAGGAAGAGGGGAGCCGCCGGCATACGTGCGGGAGACACCGGGGATCTCGATTTATCCGAATGTCAGCGACGGGGAACGAAACCGCCTGCTTGCCGAAGCCTGGTGCTGTGTGGCTACCAGTGTAAGGGAGGGGTGGGGACGTATGGTTCTGGAAGCGGCTGCCGTTGGCACGACATCCGTCGTATACCGGGTAGCGGGGCTTCGGGATGCGGTGCAGGACGGGAGAACGGGAATCGTCGTCCCCGAGGACCCGAAGGAAATGGCGAAGGCCGTGCTCCGCATCATCGGCGATCCGTCCTACCGGGACGCTCTATCCGCACAAGCCTATGAACTGGCGGGGGAGTATACATGGGAGCGCACCGTGGATATTTTTGATGGTTTTCTACAGCAGACTCTAGAGAGACACGGGAGGAACACACATGGATAGGGTAAGTGTCATTATTCCGGTCTACAATTCCATGCGCACGCTGAAGCGGTGTGTGGATTCCATTCTCGGGCAGAGCCGTCCTGTGTGCGAGATCATCCTTGCCGATAACGGGGGAACGGACGAAACCAGATCTTACTTCGCGGACTATCACCCGCTGGTCACTTATACCGATATGGGGGAGGGCATTACGTTCCCGCAAAAGAAAAATGCGACGGCCCGCCTGGCGCAAGGGGATTTCCTCCTGTTCATCGATTCGGACATGTACCTGGAGCCTGGCGTTGTAGAAGAATGTCTAAGGGAATGGAAGAAGGGCCACAGGGGAGTGATCATTCCCGAACGTTCCGTTGGAGAGGGCTTCTGGGCCCGCTGCAAGCGGCTGGAGCGGGATTGTTATTGGGGGGACCCGCTGGTGGAATCCGCAAGATTTGTGAGCAGGGAGGACTTCGAGCGGATCGGCGGCTATGACCCGGCCATGATAGCGGCGGAGGATATGGATTTTCATAACCGCATACTCGGCATCGGAACGGTGGGAAGAACCGGTTCCATCATTCTCCATGATGAGGGTAATCTTCAACTGAGCCGGACGGTGAAGAAGAAAGGCTATTATGGGGGCACCTTCGAGCCCTATAAGCGGAAGTACCCGGAGCTTGCAAGGAAGCAGTTCGGACCGTACCGGTTAATGGCCTTCGTCCGGAATTGGAGGAAGCTGCTGCGCCATCCTATTCTGACCGTCGGGGTGGGTTATATGAAGTGGAGAGAATTCAGAGCTTTTAAGAATCAGGAGAGACTTCAAGAATTGCGAACGGACATTCGCGGATAAGGCGAAGGAAAAGGCTGGGCATGTAAGCGCTTTTGTCAGAAGTGACGAGGATTTTTGGTGCATTCGCAAGTAGCTTTTCGGGTGCCGGATCACTTATACTGAATCTAAGAAACGATAGATAAGGAAATGAGTGGATGACAATGGCCAATGAAGAAAAACAGCCTTTTACCGTGGGCAGCAAAAGTTTCACGGCAGTTGCCATCAACACGGCAGCCAAAGCCGGCGAATGGATCAAGAGCAAACTGGGCGACTTCTCCAGCCTGAATATAAAAACCTCGCCCCAAGACCTGGTGACGGAGGTGGACAAGGGCTCCGAGCAGATGATTCGGAACCTGATCCTGACCCACTTCCCCCATCATTCCTTCCTGGGGGAGGAAGGCGTGGAGCCGGGAGCGGCGGCCTCGATCCAAGCCTTGGAGGAGGCCAGCGAAGCGGAGTACCTGTGGATCGTCGATCCGGTGGACGGCACCACCAACTTCGTGCATGGCTTCCCGTTCTTCAGCGTCTCCATCGCCTTGGCCTATAAGGGCGAGGTGGTGGTAGGGGTCGTGTATGACCCGAACCGCGACGAGCTGTTCGTGGCGGAGAAGGGCAAGGGGGCGTACGTTCATGGACGCCGCATGCAGGTGGACCGGGCGGAGAAGCTGTCGGACAGCCTGGTGGCGACCGGCTTCCCGCCGGACCGCAGCACGGCGCTGCGCAGCAACATGAAGGGGCTGGAGGCCATGGTGCCGCAGGTCCGGAACATCCGCTCCGGCGGATCCGCAGCCCTTCACCTGGCGTATGTGGCGGCAGGCCGGCTGTCCGGCTTTTGGGAGGTTGGCCTGAACGCGTGGGATATGGCGGCCGGGACCCTGCTCGTGCAGGAATCCGGGGGTAAAGTGACGGACACCCAAGGCCGACCTTACCACCTGGGCGTCCGCCATGTGGTGGCCAGCAACGGCAGCGTCCATGATGAGATGATTCACGTGCTGAAGGAAGCCGGAGGCACGGGAGAATAAGCGCATCGAGATTCAGAAGCCTCCAAGACCACCCGCGGTGGAATGGAGGCTTCTGTTTTGCGAAAGCCGGCGCGTGGTGCCGGGTACTGAGGGAGGGAGAGGTGGAGCATGCTGGAGGCGGTTAACGGAGCAATATCGACGGCAACGCTGATGTGGTTGTTCCCCGTGGTGTTCATGCTGCACGATTTCGAGGAGATTATCTTTATCGACGGGTGGTGGGAACGGCATGGCTCCGCCGTGCTTCCGAAGCTGCCGGCCCGGCTGCGTCCCCGTTTCTTAAGGATTGCGCAGATGACCTCGGCCCAGTTCGCCGTAGCGGTGCTGCTGGAGTTTATCTGCTTTATCCCGGTCACGTACGCAGCGGTGGAGCGGGGCTGGCTCTATCTGCTGCTTGCCGCAAACGCGGTGCTGTTCCTTCACGTCTTCACTCATGTCGGGCAATGGCTGTACCTCGGCCGCTATACGCCCGGCGTGGTGACGGCGGTACTGCTGGGAATTCCATATCCGGTCTATTTTTTCTACCGGCTGCTGCAGGAGGGGCTGATCGGGTGGGGGGACATCTACCGGAGCCTGCCTGCAGGGCTGCTGGTTATCCCGCTGGTGCTGTTGGGTCATGAGCTGGGTAGAAGGATCGCACCCAAGCGGACATAGGAGGGACGGGAAAATGAGCCGGAAACAGGCTAATCGGTTTGACTGGATCGCCTTCGCGGACTATTCCGGAGCGATGAGCCCGGCGGAGCAGCGGAAGCACATTGCTTGGGCCGTGGATGATGGCCTGGAGGCTCCGCGCGTGGTGCAGGGCATGACCCGGACGGAGCTGACGGAGGCTGCCGCAGCGTTCCTGCTCCGGGCGGATCGCGAGGGGAAACGGGTTATCCTGGGGTTCGATCACAATTACGGATTTCCGTGCGGGTTCCATGAGGCGGTTCACGGGGAGCGGCCCCGGGATTGGCGCCAGATGCTGGATGGCTTCGTCCGGACGGTGTGGCCGGATGGACGGTGGGAGCCGAAGGAGCTGGAGCGGTGGAAAGCCCGGGACTGGGCAAGGGACATGAACGAGCGGATTGCCCTGACACTGGGGGCGGCGGCCGGTCCCTTCTGGGGTACGCTCTTCGCCCGGCGGCCCGGGCCGGAGCTGTTCGCTCCGGATTACCGGCTTCCGGACGGAACGGTCTTCAGACTGCGGGAGCGCCGTCTGGCGGAGGAACGCCTGCGGCGGCTGAAGCCGGCCTATCAGCTGGGCGGGATCGGGACGGTGGGGCAGCAGTCGCTCTACGGGCAGCTGCACCTGTACGGGCTCTTGGAACGGTGCCGGGCCGAAGGAGTTCCGCTGCACGTATGGCCCATGGACGGAACGGAGGTTCCGGAGGATCATCATGTGCTGGCGGAGGTGTACCCGTCCATGCACCATGCCAGGGAGGACGGCCCCCGGACCGATGCGGGAGACGCGCTGGCCTGCGTGAGATGGCTCCGGACGGCGGACCGCTCCGGGGAGCTGGCCGGGCTGATGACGCCGGTCTTCACGCCGGAGGAGCGGGAGCGGGTGCGCTTGGAGGGCTGGGTGCTGGGCCTGCTGCCGCATGAGTGGAGCAAAAAGCCTTGAATCCCGGCTGGGGCCGTGGGATTCAAGGCTTTTTTTGGCGTCGGCGGCGGACTAGCCGCGCACCAGCTCCAGCGTGCCGGCGGCCGGGTCCCGGAGGACCAGCCGGCCGCCGCCCTCGGCGGGGCCCAGCTCCGCCTGGCCCCGGGCGAGGAGGCTGCGGACCATGTCGTCCGACAAGGGAAACCCGAATGGGGTTTCCTTCCAGAGGACGAAGCCGCAGCCTTGCCGGAAGTGGGCGCAGCCGTAGCCGGTGCGGCCGAAGATGATGCGGCCGCCGCAGCCCGGGCGCGGGCAGGCGCCCAGCGCGGCGCGCTCGGCGGCGGGGCGCGGCGCCTCGGCGGGCGCCGGCGCAGGCACCGCGGCGCGAGCCGGCGCTCTGGCGGCGGGCGCACCGCTGGCCGCTGCCTCGCCGCCTGCCGCAGCGGCACCGCCGGCGGCGCTCCGCCGCTTGCGCGCGGGCGCCTCGCCAGCGGCTGCGGCTGAGCCCGGCTCCGCGGCGCCGTCGCCAGCGGCCTTGCTGCGCCGTGTCCGCGCCGGCTGCTTCGCTGCGCCCTCGGCGCCCTCCGCGTCGCCAGCCGCCGCTCCGCGCTTGCCGCGGCCCTTCTTCGCCGGCTCCTCCGGCTTCGCGAAGAGCGCCCGGTCGGCGCGGGCCTGCACCCGCACCTTATTAATGATCAAGCGGGCGAAGGCCTGCACCTTCTCCATGAACGCATCCTTCGACGCCTTCCCTCTCGCAATCTCGTTCAGGCGCCGCTCCCACTGCCCGGTCATCTCCGGGGAGGTCAGGAGATCGACGCCGGCGCCGCGGATCAGCTCCACGGCGGACCGGCCCTTCGGCGTGATCATGATCCGCTTGCCCTGCATGGTCACGTAGCCGACATTCTTCAGCCGCTCGATGGTGGCCGCCCGGGTGGCCGGCGTACCGAGGCCCGAATCCTTCATGGCATCGCGCAGCTCGTCGTCCTCGATGGACTTGCCGGCGCTCTCCATGGCCTTCAGCAGGGTGCCCTCGGTGTAATGCTTGGGCGCCGCCGTTTCCTTTTCCTTCACGGCCGCATCCGAGCAGAGAACCGGCGCCTCCGGATCGATCCGGAAGGGGGTATCCACCTCCACCTCGAGATCGGAGGTTCCCGAAGCTCCGGGCGCGTCGGCGTCACCGGAGTCTTCTTTTTCCTTGTCGCCGTCCTTGGCCTTGCCGCCCTTGCCCTTCGTTTCCTTCGGCTTCTTCATATCCGGGTAGAGCACCTTCCAGCCGAGAGCCAGAAGCTCCTTGACGGTGGTCTTGAACCGGTCCTCCCCGATTTCGGTCAGGACGGTGTGGACCTTGTACTCCGCCGCCGGATAGAAGTGGGACAGGAAGCGGCGCACCACCAGATCGTACAGCTTCTGCTCGTCCGGCGTTAAGCCCGACGGCCGCTTGGCCGTGGGCAGGATGGCGTGGTGATCCTCGACTTTGGCAGGATTGCAGACGAATTTGTTGTTCGGGTGCACGAGCCCCTTGTTGGCCTGCCGGGCATAGTCCCCGTAATCGGTGGAGCCCTTCAGCACCTCCAAGGACTTGTGCATCTCCGGGATGTTCTCCGGATTCACATAGTTGGAATTGGTCCGGGGGTAGCTGATGACCTTGTGCTTCTCGTACAGGGCTTGGGCCGTGTCGAGCGTTTTTTTGGCGGAGAAGCCGTATTTGCCGTTGGCCTCCCGCTGCAGGAGCGTCAGGTCGTACAGCTTATAGGGAAACTCCTTCGTGTCCTTGACCTCGTAGGAGGCCACCTTGCCGGTCTTGCCCTTGACGCGCCGGACGACCTCCTCGGCCTTGTCCTTCTGGTTGAAGCGGTCCCCCTGCCACATGCCCCGGTAGGCGGTATCCCCCTGAGCGAAGGAGCCCTCCACCTCATAGAACTTCTCCGACGAAAAAGCCTCGATCTGCTTCTGACGGTCATAGATCAGGGCCAATACGGGCGTCTGCACCCGGCCGACGGACAGGAGCTCGTTGTGCTTGGTGGTGAAGGCGCGGGAGCCGTTCATCCCGATCAGCCAGTCCGCCTCGCTGCGGGCTCGGGCCGCTTGGGTCAGGTTCTCGTACTCGGAGCCGTCCTTGAGCTCGGCGAAGCCCCGGCGGATGGTCTCCGCCGTCAGGTCGGAGATCCACAGGCGCTGGACGGGCTGGCGCAGCTTCAGGTGCTGCTGGATGTAGCTGAAGATCAGCTGCCCTTCGCGCCCCGCATCGCAGGCGTTGACGACACGGTCGCATTTTTTGGCCACCTCGGCGATGACCTTGAGCTGGTCCTTGGTCTTGTAGTTCGGCAGCAGCTTGAACGTGTCCGGAATGATGGGGAGGTCCCCGAAATTCCACTTCTTGTAGCGGTCGTCGTAATGGTCCGGCTCCGCCAGCCCGATCAAGTGGCCGATGGCCCAGGTGATGATGTACTGCTCGCCTTCTATATAAGTGCGGTTATTCTTGGCCTTCGGCTCCAGGACGGAGGCGATGTTGCGGCCCATATCCGGTTTTTCGGCGATGATTAAGGTGCGGCTCATGGAACGTCAACCCCGGTTTCTTCTTTAGGATCTTGCTGAAGTCATCATAGCTGGTATTGCGGCGGCCGGATACTTGGTATTTCTGGTTGGAAGCCGGCTAGTTAGATGATACAGGGGGAGGGAGGAGGAGTAAAGAGACTTTCGATTCATCAGCGGCATAAGGGAAAGCACTCCGTTAATCTTCGGTTACTTTTGCTCCATTGGGCGAATAAGGGAAAAAGCTCCGCTATTCCAGCGATTTTATCGCATGATTGTCCTCTTAGCCCTCATTAACGGAGTTTTATCCGTTATTTGCTGCAAATCCTCCGATAGGAGGAGGAATAGCGGAGTTTTTTTCACTAATATGTGGGGGTCGCAGCCGGGTTGTTTCCGCCTACACCCTGTATGCTTGCCCGGAGTCATAATCGCTTCCTATCTGTCGAGTAGGTACGCTTACGTATTCGCTTCTCCGGGAGCTGTCCGCTGTTCCAGTCTGCGCAGCGCCGCCTTGACGATGTAAGGGGCGATGAACAGCACGAAGAGGATGCGGAACATCTGATACGCCACGATGATGGACAGGTCCGCATGGACGAGGGCGCCCGTGAGCCCCATCTCCGTCATGCCGCCCGGTGCTGCACCCAGGAAGGCAGTGGCGAAGGACATGGGATGCCACAGCGTCAGCACATAGCCGACTCCCATGGAGAAGACGACGATCCCCACTCCGCCCAGAATGGCGTAGGGGAGAAGCTTCCTCCAATTGGACAGGGAGGACAGGCTCGTGTTGACGCCCATGTGAGCTCCGACCATGACTTGGGCCATAATGATGACCAGGCCCGGCAGCTTGGGGGCCGTCATGCCCGAGACGCAGAGGACGGCCGTGGCCAGCATGGGCCCCAGCATGTAGGGGGTGGGCAGATGAATCCGTGGGGCGAGCCACAGCATGAGGCCAACCGCCAGCACAATCCATGCCGCATCGGCGGTGAGCCACAGCCCTGCCGCATCCACCGCCGCCCCAACTGGACTACCCGCCGTAGCACCTGTCGTATCTACCACCGCTGCACCCGCCGCATGCACCGCTACTCCGGCTGCATCCGCGCCTCCGCTGGAGGCTAGGCCGTGTACGGCCAGGAAGGGCACGATGAAGATGACGGCCATCAGCCGTACGGTCTGCATGAAAGTCACGACGGTCAGGTCGGCGTCCTTGATCTCATCGGTCAAGGCCACCATCTGGGACAGCCCTCCGGGTATGCTGCCGATCAGGCCGGAGGCCGCTGATATGCCGGTGCGCAGCGAGGTGATCCAGCCCAAGGCCAGCGCCATGCCCACCGTCGCCAACGTAGCAGCCGCCATGGATGGCAGCTGGGCGGCAATCTGGATGGCGACTCCCGCCGTGAAGGTGCCGCCCATCATGTAGCCCAGCAGGGCCAAGCCTGCATTCCGCAGCCTGCCCGGCCATTCAGCCTTGCGGCCAAAGGCTTCCCGCCACAAGAGAAGCGAGGTCATCGGGCCCAGCATCCAGGCCAGCGGGATGTGCAGCAGCTGAAAAACGCCGCCGCCCGCCAAGGCGACCAGCAGCGTCATAATATTCGTTCGGTTCATCGAAACACCTGCTCTCCAAGATACGTCTTCTTACGATACCATACCCGCCGGAGAGATGGGGAAGCTTTTGTCGGATAGAGGAGGGGGACATTGTTGCAAACGGTAAAAAGTATTACAATAAACGAAACCTTTCAATATCTCTCCATCCAGGAGGGGAAAAGTGTGGTACAATACATGTTGGGCTTGGCATCAAGCCTTTAGAATTAAGGATTGTTCACGTGTTCCGTCAGTAAACCGGCGGTCATAATCATCGTCGCGCACCGGCGCCGACGCGGAAATGGATGGAGATAACGAGATGACAAAAGCCAACGAGCAACAGCTTTTTGTACCGGAAATGATTACGTTCGGAGAGTCCATGGCGCTCATGATGCCGGTCGGCACCAAAGGGATCGAGTATTCCGCCACCTTCGATAAATCCTTCGGCGGTGCGGAGAGCAACGTAGCCATCGGCGTGGCGCGTTTGGGCCACCGCTCCGGCTGGTTCGGCCGGTTGGGCAAGGATCCCCTGGGCCGCATGATTCAGAAGCGGATCCGCGGCGAAGGCGTGGACGTCTCCCGGGTGGAGCTGACCACGGAAGCCCCGACGGGACTGATGTTCCGCGAGGTGGTATCCGGCAAGTCCTCGGTTTATTACTACCGGAAGAATTCTGCGGCGAGCCACATGCGCCCGGAACACTTGGATGAAGAATACATCAAGCAGGCCAAAATCCTGCACGTCACCGGCATCACCGCCGCGCTGTCCCTGACCGCCCGCGAGACGCTTCGCGAAGCGGTGCGCCTGGCCAAGAAGAACGGCGTGAAGGTATGCTTCGACCCGAACCTGCGTCTGAAGCTGTGGACCATCGAGGAAGCGCGCGAGACTCTGCTGCCTCTGGCCGAAGAAGCGGACTTCTTCATGCCGGGGTTGGACGAGTTGAAGCTGCTCTATCAAACCGAGAGCTTCGATGAGATCATCGCCCGCCTGCAGAAGCTCCCCGGAGTGTCCATCGTCAAGGGAGGCGAAGACGAGACGTATCTGGTGGAGAAGGACAAGGTGACGGCCGTACCGTTCTTCAAAGCGGACAAGGTCGTCGACACGGTAGGTGCAGGCGACGGCTTCTGCGCCGGCTTCCTCGTCGGCGTGCTGAAGGGCTATGAGCTGCTGGAGGCTGTGCGCCTGGGGAACCTGATGGGCTCTATGGTCGTGCAGATGGAAGGCGATTGGGAGGCGCTCCCGACGTGGGAGGAAGCCGAAGCGAAGCTCCAGAATAAAGGCCATGTCGAGCGGTAATTCTAGGGAAGGCGAACGGAATGCCTCCGGCATGTAACTATAAACGGCAAGCCCTCTCGTTCTACGGGGGCGCCATAAGAAAGCGGGAGAATCGAATATGAAGAAGATCAAACTTATCCAGCAAATCAGCCAAGAGGGCGTCGTTGCCGTACTCCGTGCCGATACAGCGGAAGATGTCGTACGTATGGCCGAGCATGCCATCGAAGGCGGCATCAAGGTCATCGAGATCACCATGACCGTGCCGTTCGCGCTCCGCGCCATCGAGACGCTGGCCACCAAATACTCCAGCACCGCCACCGACCCGTCCAAGTACGCGATCATCGGCGTAGGCACCGTTCTCGATCCGGAAACCGCACGCGCGGCTATCCTGGCCGGCTCCGAGTTCGTCGTCGGTCCGTGCCTGAATCCCGAAACCGTGAAGCTGTGCAACCGGTACCGGGTTCCGGTAATGCCGGGCGTCATGTCCATCAAGGAAATCCAGGAAGCGCTGGAGCTGGGCGTGGATATCGTCAAGCTGTTCCCGGGCAACGCTTACTCCCCGTCCATGATCAAGGCGATCAAGGGCCCGCTGCCCCAAGCCAACGTCATGCCGACCGGCGGCGTATCCCTCTCCAACCTGGCCGAGTGGATCAAAAACGGCGCATCCGCCGTGGGCATCGGCTCCGACCTGACCACCGACGCCGTGAAGACCGGCGACTACAGCCTGATCACCAAGAAGGCTGCCGAGTATGTCGCTGCCTTCCAAGCAGCCAAAGCCAAATAATCTCCAGCCCGAACAACCCCCGGACGGCCGAGCGCAACTGCTCGGAGAGGGCCGGGGGTTTTTTTATCCGCATTTATATTAGACATTTATATAAGTTGATAATATAATGGTTGCATGGATAAACAATCTAACCCAACCGAATTGAATGTCGCCGAATTCGCCCTGATATTTGAGGAGCTGACGCGGATCATCATCCGACTGCCGTCCACCGCTAAGCTCAGCTTCACGACCTTGTCCGTTCTGCACACCCTGTCCCGCAAGAGCCCTATGCGGCTTACGGAGCTGACGGCGAACGAGCAGGTTACGCAGTCCGCCATTACACAATTGGTCACCCGCCTGGAGAGGGACGGACTTGTGGAGCGCCGGCCGGATCCAACTGACGGCAGGGTTGTTCAAGTCCATCTTACCGAGCGAGGGCTCGAGGTCGTGCATTCGCGGCGGATGGACCGGATTGCCGGGCTCTCCAGATTCATGGAGGGACTCTCGCAAGAGGAGAAAATGGCCATTGCCGCCGCTTTACCCGCCATGAAGCACCTGGTTGAACGCGGAAGCGTTCCGCAGTCTTGAATGCCTATCTTGCATGTTAGGAGGAATCGTTAGTGGAGATAACCGACCGATTTTCGTTGGAGCCCCGTCCGATCCGGGTGTCGGAGGAGGTGCTGGAGGATCTGCACCGCAGACTGGTTTCCACCAGATGGCCGGCGGACGCCGGCAATGGCGACGGGTATTACGGAGTGAAGCGGAGCCAGCTCCAAGAGCTTGTCGAATATTGGATCCACTCCTTCGATTGGCGGCGATCCGAGCAGGCGATTAATGCCTATGAGCACTATCAGGTTCAGGTGAACGGCGTTCCGGTGCACTTCATGCGGAAGGCCGGGGTCGGACCCAAACCCGTGCCCTTGATTCTATCCCACGGCTGGCCATGGACCTTCTGGCATTGGTCCAAGGTCATCGATCCCTTGGCGGATCCGGCCGCATTCGGAGGCGATGCGGCAGATGCCTTCGACGTCATCGTGCCCTCTCTTCCGGGCTACGGATTCTCCGCGCCGCTGCCGAATCACCCGGATATGAACTTCTGGAAGATCGCGGATCTATGGCATACCCTGATGACGGATATTCTCGGCTATACCCGGTATGCGGCCGGTGGCTGCGACGTAGGCGCGCTGGTCACAGGGCAGCTCGGGCACAAATACGGCAGCGAGCTCTACGGCATCCATATCGGTTCCGCCCTGAAGCTGAGCTTCTTCAATGGAGAACGCGGCTGGGATCTGGCGGCGGGCCGTCCCATACCGGACGGCATTCCCGAGAGCATACGGTCTCAGATTCTCCAGATGGACCGAAAGTTCGCTTCACACCTTGCCGTCCACGTGCTGGATCCCGGCACCCTGGCCTATGGGTTGAGCGATTCGCCGGTCGGTATGCTGGCCTGGATCCTGGAGCGGTGGGACCGCTGGAGCGATCATAAGGGGAATGTGGAGAATGTCTTCACGAAGGATGACCTCCTGACGCACGCCACCATCTTTTGGGTGAACAATGCCATCGAAACCTCCATGCGCATCTATGCCAACAACAACCGTTATCCCTGGACCCCGGCCCATGACCGCTGGCCGGTTGTGGAGGCGCCTGCCGGAATCACCTTTGTGGGTTATGAGAATCCTCCGGGAGTCATCACGGAGAACCGCGTGAAGCATTTTCTGGAGAGCGATCGAGCGCCCTGGTATAACCACGTGAATATTTCAGCCCATGAACAAGGCGGGCACTTCATCCCCTGGGAGGCTCCGGACCTGTGGGTGGAGGATCTGAGCCGCACTTTCCGGGGGCGCCGGTAAGTACAATGGAGCCGCATGCTTTAGGCATGGGCTCCATTATTTTGCTCCGGTTGGGCGTCAGGCTGTGGTTGCGAATGGTCAGCAGGGTCCGGATTGGGGCGGGCGGGCAGCAGGTTATACCGGACCAGCAGGTTTTCCAGTTCGCCGGCCGTCAGGGGCTTGGCGTGGGGATACAGCTCGAAGCCCAGCTCGCCGTTCATCTCAATGGTGCCGACGCGGACCTCGGACAGACTCGAGATCCCCTTCTGGCGCAGGCGCATATTCAATTGGTGGTAGGTGATGCGCATCTTCTGCAGCATCCGTTCATCAGCCTGTCCGTCCCGGATGACCACGACGGGGTCTCCGGACAGCCATTTTTGAACCACTGTGAATTTCAGCTCCAGCCATTCCAGCAGCACCAGCGTGATCAGGAACAAGGCCACGGCGGCAGCCGATCTCCAGATCCGGTGCTCGATGATGCCCATAGACAGGAGCTCGCCGATGGAGATCATGATGACAGTGGTGGAAACAGTCATCTGGGCGATGGACTTTCTTCCCGACAGCCGCATCAGCGTGATTCCAATCAGAACGGTCACCGCACACTTCCATACTAAGCCCCAGCTGATATCCACCGCCGCAGCACTCCTTGTACGAAGAATGCTACTAGTTTATCCCAAGGGGAGGGTGAACATCCCATATAGGGTATAGGGCTATTTTCCATGGACTGTGCCGAGGAATGATACGAACAGCTCCTTTCTCTTGTGATACTCCGGGGAATCGGAGGGCAGCATGCCGCATGCGTACTCGATCTCGATCTTCCGTCCGAACCAGACCCGACGGGTGCGCTTGGCCCCGCAGTCCACACAGTTGAAGCCGCAGCCATCGCTGGTATGTTTCCATTGGGCTTTGAAGGCGCCTAAGGCGCGGGCCTCCGCAGCATTCTCCGTTATCCAAGGGGCGAAGGGGGATAGCAGCAGCAAGAGAGCCGCCATGACAAGGACGGCTTTTTTTGCCTTTTTCACAACACCAACTCCCAATTCGGGCCTCCGTCTACCCCGTTAATCATTCATATAATTAATGGATTCTCCATTCAGTCATCGTTCCCTTTGCGCACTGGCAAATATTTTCAGGCACAGGGGCAAACGCCCAGCCCATGGGTAGATGCCGTCATATACTGGGAGGGAAATGAGTCAAACGCACAGGAAGGACGATGATGATATGTACCGTCAAAACCCTATTCAGAACCTGATCGGCGACCTCTTCGGCTATCCCTCGACCCCCGGGCAGCCGGGCGGCTTTCCCGGTGGTGTTCCGGGCGGCTTCCCCGGCGGCGGCGTTCCGGGCGGAGTCTTCCCTGGCGGGGGCTACCCAGGCTTTCCCGGCATTCCCGGACCCGGCCCGATGCCGGGTCCAGGTCCGGTAGGCCCCGGCCCGATTGGGCCCGGCGTCCCGGGTCCCGGCGGTGTCCACGGCCAGGCTCCGACGGGCGCGCCGCCCAGCTTCGTTCCCCCGAAGCCGGGAGGAACCGGCTTCTCCGTCCAGGCGGTGAACCCGGGCGCCATCTCCGCCTGCCGGTTCCGCTACGTGTACATCTGGCAGAGCAACGGGGACAGCTACTGGGCCTATCTCACCTTCGTAGGTCGCAACTCCGTAGCCGGCTATCGCTGGATCGGCTTCACTTGGGTGTACTTCGGCCTGGACCTGCGATTCATCGACCAGTTCTACTGCTACTGATTCGCCCGATGGGCCGGCAGCTTCCGAACGCCAGCAAGCCTCCAGCTCCCGTATTCCGCGGGGGCGGAGGCTTGTGCCGTTCCGGAGGGGTCAAAAGGCAAGCGGCGTACACGCTTGATAGCTTTTGCCCACCCGTTCATAGAAATCGACGACCTGCGCATTCAAGCCCCGGAAGGCTTCGGGTACGGGCGGGAGGGCATCCGCTTCCGATTGCTGCCAGACGGCCTGCCCGGGAGCCACGAACCGCCCGTCGGGGATGACCACTTTATTGGTGACCACCGCCCCGTGCATGATGACGCAGTCCCGCCCGATCCAAGCTCCGTAGATCGAGGCGTGCTGGCCGATAAAGGTATTGCGGCCGACGAACAGGGGGCCATGGGCTGCCGCGTGGTGAAGAATGCTCACCTTTTCTTCGATGTAGACCCCATAAGGGAAGCCGTTGACCTCGATGGTCTCCCCAGGATGGCAGTGGATCAGGACGAAGTCCTGAATGTTCGTGCGGGGACCGATCCAATAAGGCCCCATGGAGGCATCGGCCCGGATGATGTTGTGGAACCCAATGAACACGTCGTCGCACACCGTCACATTGCCGACCACCAGGGATCCTGCGCCCAAGACCGCCGTGCCGCTGATGCTGGGAACCACCGGACAAGGGGCTTCCTTCACCGGGGGATTGGACCAGATGATCTGCTGCAGCGGATAGATTCCGTAAGACTTCACCTTCGCATCACTCCTCTCCCTAGAACATATTGATGGGGCAGTGGAGTCATGCGCATCCATAGGAAAAAAGCCCTCCCGGATCCGGGAGGGCTTGCTTCGGCTCGACTTATTCCGCGAACCGGACGGTGCCGTTCTCAAGAGAGGCGACGCGGGCTAAGGACTCCACGCGGTAGCCCGCTTCCTTCAGCTTGTCCGCCCCTTGCTGGAAGGACTTCTCGATGACAATGCCGATGCCCGCTACGCTGGCGCCGGCCTGCTCGACGATCTTGGCCAGGCCGAAGGCGGCTTCTCCATGGGCCAGGAAATCGTCGATGATAAGCACGCGGTCTCCGGGCTTCATATATTTCTTCGAGACGGTAATCTCATTGGTTTCCTTCTTCGTGAAGGAGAAGACCTTCTCGACGAAGATATCGTCCCGAAGCGTCAGAGACTTCTGCTTTCGGGCGAAAATCATGGGCACATGCATCACCAGGCCGGCCATAATGGCAGGGGCGATGCCGGAGGATTCAATGGTCAGAATCCGCGTAACGCCCTCCTCGGCGAACAGGCGGGCGAACTCCTTGCCGATCTCCATCATCAGGACGGGATCCATCTGGTGGTTCAGGAACGAGTCCACCTTCAACACCTGGTCGGACAGCACGATGCCTTCGTCCGTAATCTTCTGCTTCAACAAATCCATGATCGGATCCCCTTTCTCGTAAGCTAGCAATGCCCCGATTATACCGTTATAGGCACGTAGAGGGAAGGGGGGAGCATGGCGATTTTCCGACAAGCGGAAAAAGAGCCTCCGACTGCATATGCAGACCGGAGGCCGGTAAGGATTAGTGCTTCTTCATGTCCAGACGGTCGGCCTTGGATTGAGCCTCGCGGGCCTGCTCCGTGCCCTTGCCGGTTTCATCGGCCTTGGACTGGAGCTCCTAGGCCTTCAACTTACGGTCAGACGGATGGGATCCGTTCCCCATGGTTCTCAGCTCCTTTTCATTGGAAGAAGAGATCGTTCTACTGATCCCCTCGGCGGTAATTGAAGTGCTTGGTATAGTCATCCTTCCGCGTGACGGTCTCCCGGTAGCGGGGGTCCGGCGTCCAGCCGGTGTGGGTGTCATGGGCCAAGCCGACCAGCTTCCATTCGGTGGTGCCAAGCTGCGGATCGGCAGGGAACAGCTCGCCCCGGCTCAGGTATACCTCGCGGCCCCATTCGTTCTGGTACACACCGTCCGTTTCCACAGGCTCTCCGGACATGGGCTCCATGCGTTGTTGTTCGGACACGGCGAAACCCTCCTTATTGGGAAGTGAACTGCTCCGCCTGCGGCGGCCAGACCGGACAGGCGTCAGCACTTAGAGTTCCCCTTCAGCTCAAAAATCATGAAATGGCCATTTTACCAATGTGCCGCACTACCGGGAAAAAGGTATAATGGGGAGATCAGGAGGGAGGATCTGCATACGAGATGGTTCTACTGGGCACCATAGTCAACACATTATCCATTCTGGCCGGCGGTATTCTGGGACTGGCCCTGCCGAAGCTGTCCCAAGGCATCCGCACCACGGTCATGCAAGGGCTCGGCTTGGCCGTAGCCATACAGGGCATCATGATGGCACTGAAGACGAACAACCTGCTGATCGTTATCGGCAGTCTGGTGCTGGGCGGCGTGCTGGGGGAACTCATGAAGGTGGAGGCGGGCTTGGAGCGCTTGGGCCAATGGCTCGAGCGGGTGGTCAGCTCCCGGGCCAAGGGGCGGGTAGCCGAAGGCTTCGTCACCACGACCCTGCTGTTTTGCGTCGGGGCCATGGCCATTCTGGGCTCCATCGACAGCGGCGTGCGGCACAACCACGACATGCTCTACACCAAGTCGGTGCTGGACGGCTTCGCATCGATTATTTTTGCCTCCACGCTGGGGGTAGGGGTGCTGTTCTCCTCGCTGCCGATACTGTTGTACCAGGGGACGATCGCGCTCAGCGCTACCTTCATCACGTCGTGGATCGATCCAGCCATGCTGGACGCCATTACGGCTGAGATTACCGCCGTCGGCGGCATTCTGATCATCGGTATCGGCATTAACATGCTGGAGATCAAGAAGATCAACGTAGCGAATCTGCTTCCATCGGTGCTGGTAGCGTCGTTCCTGGTGCCGCTGGTAGCGTGGATAACATAGAGTTGCAGGAAGGAAGTCCGCTTGCCCTTAGGGGGAGGCGGGCTTTTTTTTGTGCGGTCACGGAGTCTTAGAGCGATTCTTATATAAAAAACGGTTGCGTAACGAGCGGTCATCCTTTACATTTGAATGAGAATGATTTTTATTATCAATTACATACATATGAAGGAGTTGTCCCGTCTTGTTCCGTAAAAGCCCCACAACCGCTATTCTGACCGTTGTTCTTGGCAACGCGCTGCTGCTGTCCGCCTGCGGGAGCAGCTCTGACCATAAGGAGCATGAAGCCGCTGCGTCCGCCGCCCCGGTGAAGCTCAGCGAAGGCATGGAGAAGGCCATCGCCGAATACCGGAAGTATGTCGTCGACGAAGCCAGCCAGTTCGTGAAGGAAACGGACGCTTTCGTCAAGGCGTTCAAGAGCGGGGATCTGGAGACGGCCAAGAAGCTGTACCCGACCACCCGGATGCACTTCGAGCGCATCGAACCTATTGCGGAGTCCTTGGGCGACTTCGATCCGTGGATTGACGCCCGTGAGAATGACGTGCCGGAGAACGAATGGCGCGGCTTCCACAAGCTGGAGAAGGCTCTGTGGGTGGATGGCAAAGCGGCAGGCTATGAGAAGGTCGCCGATCAGCTCCTGACTGACGTCCAGCTTCTTCGGGTTAAGGTGGACGGAGTGGAGATCGAGCCGGCCCTCTTGGTCACCGGAGCCGTCGAGCTTCTGAACGAGGTCTCCTCCAGCAAGGTGACCGGGGAAGAGGAGCGTTACTCCCATACGGATCTGTATGATTTTGCCGCCAATGTGCAGGGGGCGGAGCAGATTTTTAAGGTGCTGCGCAGCGAGCTGGACAAGAAGGATGCAGCCCTGTCCAAGTCCATCGAGACCAAGTTCGCCGAGCTGGACAAAGCGTTGGCTGCGTACCGTCAAGGCACCGATTATAAGCCTTACACCGAGCTGAAGCCGGAGGACACCAAGACGTTGAGCCAGAAGCTGGACGCCCTGGCAGAGCCGCTGTCTCAGCTGGGCAAGGTACTGGAGGGTTGACCATGGGAGAGTCCGGTGAGAAGCGTATGTTCGAGCAGCCTCTGTCCCGGCGGGATGCTCTGAAGCTGGCGGGAATGGGCGGCCTGGGCCTGCTGCTGGGCGCCGGAGGCGGCGCGGCACTGGCGGGCGTCCGCTCCGCCACGGCTTCGAAGCCGGAGGCGGGCGGCGCAGGAGACGTCATTCCCTTCTACGGGCCGGTTCAAGCAGGGATCGTGACGCCGGCTCAGGATTTCGTCTGTCTGGGGGCGTTTGACCTGACGGCGGCCGATATCGGGGAAGTCCGGCAGCTGTTCCAGGCCTGGACTCGGGCCTCGGCCCGTCTGGTCCGGGGAGAAGGTGCCGGGGAGGAGAGCGGCAACAGCCTGCTGCCTCCGGCCGATACGGGGGAGGCCATGGGGCTCTTGGCTGCCAAGACCAGCATTACCTTCGGCCTTGGTGTGTCCTTCTTCGACCAGCGCTACGGCCTGGCCGCCAAGAAGCCGAAGGAGCTGGCGGACCTGCCGCCCTTCGGCGGCGACGAGCTCCGCCCGGAGTGGTCCGGCGGCGACGTGGTGGTCCAGGTGTGCGCCGGCGACCCGCAGGTTGCCTTCCACGCCCTGCGGAACCTGACCCGGATCGCCCGTGGCAAGGCGGTGCTCCGCTGGGTGCAGGAGGGCTTCCAGCGCACGGGTGCCGCCGATCCGAAGGGCGCGACGCCGCGGAATCTGATGGGCTTCAAGGACGGGACCAACAATCCGGACGTCTCGGATAAGAAGACGGCGGACGAGGTGGTCTGGGTCCAACCCTCCGACGGTCCGGGCTGGATGGCCGGAGGCAGCTACATGGTCATGCGCCGGATCCGGATGCGGATCGAGGTGTGGGACCGGACCACGCTGGCCGACCAGGAGGCCACCTTCGGCAGGCACCGGGTCAGTGGAGCGCCGCTTGGCGCGCACAACGAATTTGACCCGGTGGAGCCGGAGAAGAAGGATGCCAAGGGCAAGCCGCTGATGCCGGCCGATTCCCACGTGGCCCTGGCCCACATGGACGGCAAGGTTCGCATCCACCGCCGGGGGTACTCGTACTCCAACGGCGTGGATCTGAAGACCGGGCAGCTGGACGCCGGTCTGTTATTCATTTGTTATAACCGGACCCCGTCCGCCCAATTCATTCCCATGCAGGCGAAGCTGGGGGCTATGGACGCCCTGAACGAGTACATCGTGCATGTCGGCAGCGGCCTCTATGCCTGCTTGCCCGGTGTGAAGGAAGGCGGCTATATCGGGGACACCTTATTCTAGATTCTCAGGGGGCGTACATTATGAAAAGATTCCTCATCACGCTGATCGCCGCCCTGATGATGGCCCTCGGGTCCGCAGGCGCCGTGTCGGCTGCGGACAACGGCAGCGAGCTGATCGCCGCCGCCAGCTCGGCTCTGATCCATGCCTCCGACGGCGATTGGACGGGGGCCTCGGACGCTTTGGGCCGGTTCGAGGCGGCCTGGACGGCTGCAGGCACGGGAGGCGGCGCGAAGGCTGCGCAGGCCAAGGCCGTCACCGACCGGCTGAACGAGGCCAAGCGGGCCGTGAAGGACGCGGCCAAGTCGCCGAAGGCGGCCTCCGAGGCCATCTCGGCGCTGGCCAAGGCGGCCGACGGCTACCTGACGGCCGAGAATGGCACCGCCGCCGGGGGGCAAGCCCGCGACAAGGTCAAGAGCCTGCTTCCGCTGGTGGAGCGCAGCCTGGCCGCTGCCGGAAGCGGGGATTCCGCCGGAGCCAAGAGCGCCTTCGAGGAATTCGTAGGCGCGTGGGGCAAGGCGGAGGGGGCCGTCCGGTCGGACAACGCGTCCCTCTACGGAAGCATGGAGGTCAAGATCAGCGGTGCGCGGATCGCGCTGAACACAGAGCCCTTCGCGGCGGCCAAGGCCCGGGAGAAGCTGCAGGAGCTGAGCGCGGCCCTGGGCGCCTATGCCTCGGGGACCGCCGCTGGGGACGAGGCGGCTGCCGCGGATGGCACGGGCATCCGGTCCGTCGCCGATCTGCTGGCTCTGACCGAAGCGGCCGCCAAGGACGTGTCGGCGGGCGACGCCGCCGCCGCCGGTGCCAAGATGGACCGCTTCATCGCGGCTTGGCCGTCGGTGGAGGGGGAGGTGTCCACCCGCTCGTCCCAAGCCTACAGCCGCATCGAAACGCGGATGGTCGCCATCCCATCGCTCCTGCTCTCCGAGCCTCCGAAGCTGGCGGAGGCCTCCGCCAAGCTGGAGGAGCTGCGGACGGAGCTTGCGCCCTACGCGGACGCTTCCGCTTATACGGCTTGGGATGCGGCGCTCATCCTCCTCCGGGAGGGCATCGAGGCCATCCTGGTCATCGTGGCGCTGCTCACTTTCCTGAAGCGGTCGGGCCACGCCGACAAGCGCCGGTGGATCTGGTCCGGCGCCTGGGCCGGCATTCTGGTCTCCGTCGTGCTCGCAGCCGTGCTGAAGATGGCCCTGTCCGGCCTCATGGCCGGCAGCTCCCGCGAGCTGATTGAGGGCGTGACGGGTCTCGTGGCCGTCCTCTTCATGCTGACGGTGGGCGCGTGGCTGCACAAGAAGTCCCATCTGCAGGAGTGGAACCGCTTCGTCAGCCGCTCCATCGGCGATTCGCTGGCCCGCGGCACGCTGTGGTCCCTGGCGGCCACGTCCTTCCTCGCCGTCATGCGGGAGGGAGCGGAGACGCTGATCTTCTTCATGGGCATGGCGCCGTCCATCTCCGCCTCCCAGCTGGCGTTGGGCATCGGCGTGGCGCTGGCGATTCTGGCGGCGGTGGGCTACGTCATCGTTGCGCTGGGCTCCCGGATGCCGGTCCGCCCCTTCTTCCTGGTCGCCGGGGTCATGCTGTATTACCTGGCGTTCAAGTTCGTGGGCGTCAGCCTCCATGCTCTGCAGGTGGCGGGACGATTGCCCTCCCACGAGGCGTCCGCCCTTCCGGAGCTGCCGTCCATCGGGCTCTACGCCAGCTGGGAGACGGCGCTGCCGCAGCTTCTGGTGCTGGCGCTGATCCTCTGGAGCGTCGTCCGCACGGAAGCGGGCGCCCGTCCGGTGGCGGAACGCACCGCCGCTTGATGGCGGAACAACCTGCCGCTTGTGGCAGACGCAGCACGATCACGAAACGTCGCCCGCCGGCAATATGCCGTCTGGCGGCGTTTTGCCATTTGGCGGCGTTTCGCCACCCTATAACGTACTTCTCCATCAGCGCTTCGCTACCCTACGGTGCTTCGCCTCCGTAGGGTAACTTCGCGTCACCGAACTTCATTGAACGTATCGCATCCTACATAACCGTTCTCCGACGCGCCGAAGCACCATTTACCGCATCCTTTAAACGAACTGGATTTGTTGTACTTAGTTGGTAACTGGCAGAAGGGTTGCATTAACTGCCTGCATTTCATGAGCCGGCTGTATAGGCTGTGGGCCGGCGCATACCCTTAGTCCATGGAAAGATCACATTCCCCCATTCAGACCCCTGGTCAAAAATGGTATAACCAAAGTATCGAAAACGGCTTCGGCCGGCATGGGGGAGTTAGGACATGGAACAATCGAGCAAGACGGTGACCTTCAGCCAAGGGGTCGCCTTGTATATGGGAGCCGTGCTCGGCTCCGGCATCCTGATCCTGCCGGGATATACGGCGGAGCTGGCGGGACCGGCCTCCATCCTGTCCTGGGTGATCCTGTCCCTCGTAAGCGTACCCATCGCCTTCTGCTTCGCACGCCTGTCGCTCCGCTACAAGCACTACGGCGGCTTGTCCACCATCGTGGAGCATGCCTTCGGCCGGACCTGGAGCGCCATCGTCGGATGGTTCTTCTTCGTCTGGGTCTCCACGGGTCAGGCGGTGGTGGGCCTGACCGGCTCCGGCTATCTGGTGCAGGTGTTCCACCTGCCGGAGTTCGCCTACCACGGGCTGGCGTTCCTGTTTCTGGTGGCGGCGCTCTTGACCAACCTGATGGGGATGAGGGCCAGCGGGCGGGTCTCGCTGTTCCTGAGCGGGGCCGTTCTGCTCATTCTGGTGCTGACGATCCTGTTCGCCCTGCCCCATGTGGAGGCGGAGCGATTCACACCCTTCGCGCCCCACGGCATGGGGGGCATCGGGGCAGCCTGCGTGCTGATCTTCTGGGCCTGCTTCGGCTGGGAGTCCATGACCCACCTGGTGCCCGAATTCCGCCATCCGGAACGGGACGTCATGCGGAGCATGTGGACGTCCCTCATCATCATCGGGGCGGTCTACGTCATGCTCTCCGTGGTGACTGTGGGTACGGGAACCTACGGCATAGGCGGGCAGGGGGCTCCGCTGGCCAAGCTGATGGGCGACTCCCTCGGCTTCAATGCAGCCGTAGCCACCGCCCTCATCGCCTGCATCGTCTGCCTGGGCACGGTCAACGTGTTCCTGGCCAGCTCAGCCCGGCTGGGCTATTCCATGGCCATCGAGGACAAATTCCCCCGTTGGTTCGGGCGGATGAACGCGCAGGGGACCCCCGTCCGAAGCATGGGGTTCATGTTCGTCACCAACTCCCTGACCTTGGCGGCGGGAGCGGTCTTCCACATCTCCGTCGACCGGATTATCATGATCCCCACCACCTTGGGCATCTTCGTCTACGTGATCTCCACTCTGGCCTGTGTCCGGCTCTTGTGGAGGGACCCGCTGGGGCGGATCTCCGCCCTGCTGGCCGCCGTGTTCTGTCTCGCCATCGTGCCGTTCGCCGCAGCCCATGTGGCGGTACCGCTGATCGTGGCGGTCGTCTGCGTCGTCTATATGAGGAGGAAGGGACGCACGCAGGGACAAGAGGAGGGCTAAAACCCACAGTCGGCGCGCAAATACGCAACATCCTCCTTGTTCGTTTGGGTGATAACCATTATCATTTACATGAGGAGCCATACGAAGGCACCCCATATTCATCCGTACAAGGAGATACCCTGCCATGAGTGCCTATTTTGACCGCTTGAACGAAGCCATCCCCGTCTTCCGCCGGATCTCCGTCCACTCCGGCACCCATGTGGAAGAATGCTGCCCCGGCACCTACGCCTTGGTGGTCGTCCGTAAGGGGCATATCGGCATCTCCTTCGGTGGCGGTCCGCCGAAAGTGTGCGTCCAGGCTTACGCCTGCCACCCGGCACAGGGGCCGTTCCGGATCCAGGTACCGGCCACCCGGGATGCGGAGTATGTCATCATCCGATACGGGATGCTGCCGGATACGATGGAGTGGAGCCTGGAAGGCCCCCTGCAGAGCACCAGCGAGATCAAAATTTTCTACATGCTGGAGGAGATGGAGAGGACCCAGCAGGAGCTGCCGGCTCCGGTTGAGTCAGGGGAGGAGGCCGCCCGCCGGTTCCGGCTTCGGCTCATGCTGGAGCGGATCCTGTTCATTTATCTGTACGAAACCGTCCGTTCCCCCGCAGACAGCTCCCCCGGCCATACGGTGGAGGAATCCCTGTCCTACATTCACGAGCATTATATGATGAAGCTGACCGTACCGATGCTGGCCCGAAGGGCGGGCATCAGCGAAGGCCATTATTCCGTTCTCTTCAAAAAGCTGACGGGAACCTCCCTGGTTCCCTATCTAAACCGCCTGCGGATCGCCAAGGCCAAGCAGCTGCTGGAGCAGACCGATTGGTCCGCCAAGGAGGTAGCCCAGAGGACGGGCTTCAACGATTATTTCCACTTCAGCCGCACCTTCAAGAAGATCGCAGGCACAGCTCCGCATCGGTTCCGGGAAATGGTGCAAATCTTAGAATAAGACATGCCGGATCACAGGATTGGATATGTTCCCCAAGGGACGAATAGGATATAATCACTGAGAATAATTATCATTCTCAGGAGGAACCGACATGCTGCACATAGGAAAGCGTACATTCATAGGTTTAGGGGTCACGATTCTTGCAATTGCTTTATCCGCCTGCGGGGCAAAATCCGAACCGGTATCGGGAGCGGCAGGCTCCTCTTCGCCGGCAGCGGAGAAGAGCGGAGGCAAGATTACGGTCCAGGATGCGGCGGGCACTCTGGAGCTGGCGAAGAAGCCGGAGCGGATCGTCGCCATGGAGTTCAGCTTCACCGACACCCTCGTCACGCTGGGCATCCGCCCCGTAGGAGTCGCGGACGACGGGAATGCCGCCCTCCTGATGGACGAGGTCAAATCCAAGCTGCAGGACTACAAATCGGTGGGCTCCCGCTACGAGCCGAACCTGGAGCTGATCGGATCCCTTCAGCCGGATCTGATTATTGCGGATCTGAACAAGCATAAGAATGCGATTCCGCAGCTGAAGTCCATCGCCCCGGTTCTTGTTCTGAACGACTACGAGGCCGACTACGGCCAGATGCTGAAGAATTACGAGCTGATCGCCCAGGCCGTGGGCAAGACGGAGGAAGGGAAGAAGCGGCTGGCCGAGCACCAGACCAAGATCGACGCCGTGAAGAAAAAGCTGAAGGCGGCCAACCTCCGGGCTCTTCCCGCCGTGGTGAACCCGAAGGGCTTCTTCGCCCACTCGGACCATTCCTACACCGGATCGTTCCTGGCCATGATGGGCTTCACCGATCCCGTCAAGAATACGGCTGCATATCCGCAGCTGACGCTGGAGCAGCTCTCGGAGGCCAATCCGGAGGCCTTGTTCCTGATGCCGATCGAGAAGGAGAACATCGAGAAGACGTGGGCGTCCAACCCGCTGTGGAGCAAGATCGACGCCGTAGCGAAGGGCAAGGTCTTCTACGTGGAGCGGCGGGACTGGTCCCTCTCCCGGGGCCTGATCGGCTCGGAGAAGATGGCGGAAGACGTGGCCAAGCATCTGGGAGAATAGATCGATGAATCCAGCCTTTACGAAGGAAAAGCAGGGCCGGTTCCGGCCGCTGCTCTTTCTTTTTGGTGCAGCCGTATCCGCGCTCCTGCTGGGCCTGATCGCCAGTCTGAAGTGGGGAGCCGCGGACGTCTCCTGGAGGGTGCTGTATGAGGCGGTCACTTACCAGGGCTCCGGCAAGGAGCATCTGTACGTCCAGACGCTCCGTCTGCCTCGGGCTCTGACCGCCTGCCTGGCGGGAGCCCAGCTGGCATTGGCCGGACTCCTGACCCAGCTGCTGACCCGCAATCCCTTGGCTTCGCCCCATGTATTCGGCATCAACGCAGGCGCATCGCTGGCGGTGGTCGCCTGCCTGGCGCTGATGCCGCATATGGCCCCCATGGGCTTGGTAGGAGCGGCTTTCCTGGGAGCGGCGGCCAGCTCCCTGCTCATCTGGTCCATGGCGGGGAACGGAACCGGCCATGCCGTCCGGCTGGCCTTGTCCGGCATCACCGTCCATTTCCTGTTTGCCGCGCTGACGGAGGGGCTGATTCTCCTGGAGCAGCATTCCACCGACAGCATTCTCTTCTGGCTGGCCGGCTCGGTCAGCCAGGCCGGGTGGACCGAGGTCAGGGTGCTCCTGCCCTTCAGTATGTTAAGCGGTGCAGCTCTCGCACTCCTTCTGCCGTCCTTCCGTCTCCTGCTGCTGGAGGAGGAGGTGGCGGCGGGCTTGGGACAACGGCTCCTCATCGTCAGAGGGGCGGGCGTGGTCCTGGTGCTGCTCCTGTCCGGCTCCGCCGTTGCGCTGTGCGGGCCCATCGGGTTCGTCTGCCTGATGGTTCCCCATATGGCCCGCAGGCTGGTCGGAGGGCGGCTGGGGATTCTGGCGCCGTTCACCGCCCTGCTCGGAGGGGCACTGCTGGTGGCGGCGGATGTGGCGAGCCGCTGGCTGTCTTTTCCGTACGAGTCTCCGGTGGGGATCGTGACCTCGGCTCTAGGGGCTCCCTTCTTCATCTATCTGGCACGCAGGAAGGGAGGGGCTAAAGCATGAGGAAGACGGTAGCGATGGCGGGCGCCCTTCTGCTGTTGGCGCTTCTCACGGCAGCCTCCCTGCGCGTCGGAGCCGTAACGGTTCCGCTCCGCGATATCGGGGCCAGCCTGCTGCACCGGCCGAACCCTTCATGGTTCGTCGTCCACGAGGTTCGGCTCCCGCGGATTCTGACCGCGATCCTGGCGGGGTTCGGCTTGGCCGTTGCGGGCGCCATACTGCAAAGCCTGATCCGCAACCCCTTGGCCAGTCCCGATGTGATCGGCGTGACGAAGGGGGCGGGACTGGCGGCCGCCGCAGTCATTTTCCTGTTCCCGGGGTCGCCGGCTTATGCGCTGCAGGCGGCTGCTTTTGCCGGGGCTGTGGGGGCCTTCGTCCTCTTATACCTGCTCAGCCGGAGAATGAGCCTGCCGCCTTCGGTGCTGGCCTTGATCGGCATCTCGCTGGGGGCGGCTTTTCAGGCCGTGATTCAATATTGGATCGTCAAGCATCCCGGAGACATTCAATCCGCACTGCTGTGGATGACGGGCAGCCTGTGGAGCCGAAGGTGGGTTCACGTTACGTCCTTGCTGCCGTGGATCGCCATTCTGGTGCCTCTGGCCTGGAGCCAGCACCGCAGGCTGGATATTCTGCGCCTGGGCGATGAGACCGGCCTCTCCCTGGGCATTCGGGTCGTCAACTGGCGGACCGGGCTCATGCTGCTGTCGGTTCTCCTGTCCGGCATTTCGGTCTCGGCCGTGGGCTCCATCGGCTTCATCGGCATGCTGGCCCCGCAGATCGCCAGAGGACTGACTGGTGCGGAACACCGGTGGCTCATTCCGCTCTCCGCTG
This sequence comes from Oryzibacillus soli, assembly GCF_051594765.1. NCBI lineage: Bacteria > Bacillati > Bacillota > Bacilli > Caryophanales > Paenibacillaceae > Oryzibacillus > Oryzibacillus soli. The sequence goes on along the minus strand of NZ_JBPPGJ010000002.1, from coordinate 402,345 downwards.
TGATAGGGGCCGACTTGATGCTGGTGGGGGACATGATCGGCCGCATCGTCATCCTCCCCCGGGAGGTTCCCGTAGGCATCGTGGCGGCGGTGATCGGAGCGCCATACCTGCTTGTTCTGCTGTACCGGGAGAGAAGTGGGAAGCTGCGGATGCACTGAACCGGATGTTTCTCCGGGGATTGACTCTAGTGACATTGCTCACATCATCGTTGGGCGGGGCTGGGTAAGATGAACGTATCTGGCTATTAATCGGCTGCATACGTGAATCGAATCCAACTTGGAGGCGGGCTTTGTTCATGTTCCAATCCCTTCGCAGAATGAAAGGCATTCCCTGGTCCAACCGGCTCCTGATGCTCCGCAAGTGGTTCCTGGACGTCTCCGGACTGGCACTGTCCCGGGCGGCGTTCGGCAAGGACCGCCTGGAGCAGCGGCAGGAGATCCTGCTTCGCAACCGGGAGCTGGCGCTGCTGAACGAGCTGGGGGCCCAGGTCCGTTCCCTGGAGGAGCTGCGGGCGATGCTCCAGCAGTTCATCAAGCGAGCCGTGGAAGGGCTGCAGCTGCACTCCGCCGTCATCCAGATGGAGGTGCTGGGCGAGAGCCTGGATCTTCCCTACAAGATCGTGGAATGCCCCTGTGACCGGTGCGCCCGGCTGCAGGGCAAGGACTGCTACTGCTCCATCGTCTCCATTCATTACCTCGTGTTCCCCATCGGCCCGCCGGACGCCCGGATCGGGCAGATGGCCATCTGCAGCTACCTTCCCTTGAACGAGCAGACCGTACGGATCATGGAATCGCTGTCGGGGCAGATCGCCGTTACGGCGGAGAACCTCCGGCTGTGGCATGAGCTGAAGATGAAGGAGGAGCTGCGGCTGAAGCTGCTGGCCAAGGTGATCGAGGCCCAGGAGGAGGAGCGCAAGCGGATCGCCCGGGAGCTCCATGACGAGACGAGCCAATCCTTAACCTCGCTCCTGCTAGGCCTAAGCATCCTCTCGGACAAGAAAACCGAGGAGGAACGCGCCGAGCAGATCCGGCAGCTTCGGACCATGGTCCAGGAGACGCTGGAGGAGGTCCATGACCTGGCATGGCAGCTGCGTCCTACCGTATTGGACAAATACGGCCTGAGCAAGGCCCTGGAGCGCTATATGGAGGAATACCAGGCCAAATACGGGCTGGATGTGGACCTATGCATCCTGGGTCTGGAGGGCAGGCGGCTGCAGTCGGAGATCGAGATCTCCGTGTACCGCATGATTCAAGAGGCGCTGACCAATGTGGCCCGGTACGCCAAGGCCCGGAACGTCAGCGTCATCGTCAACCGGAAGAACAGCAGATTGTCGGTCATCATCGAGGATGACGGAGTGGGCTTTGACGTGGAGCATGTGCTGGAGCGGGACCCGTCCAAGCACAATCTGGGATTGAGAGGCATGGAGGAGCGTGCCATTCTGCTGAACGGCGCGCTCCGCATCGAGTCGGGGGAAGGGACCGGAACGACGGTCTTCATGAATGTGCCGGTGGAGGAGGAAGAGGCGTATGCAAGCGGTGCGGGTGCTGTTGGCGGATGACCATCCGCTGTTTCGGTCGGGACTGAAGAGCATGCTCCAAGCCGACCCGGCCTTTCAAGTGGTAGGAGAGGCCAGCAGGGGCGATGAGGCCGTGGCCTTCGCCAAGGAGCTGGAGCCGGATCTGATCATTATGGACGTCAGCATGCCCGGGCTGGACGGCATCGAGGCCACCCGTCAGATCAAGTCCTGGAACCGGCGAGTCCGGGTGCTGATCCTGAGCATGTATTCCGACGACGCCTACTGGAGGGAGAGCATGGAGGCCGGAGCCTCCGGCTACGTGCTGAAGCGGGCTGTGGATACGGAGCTGCTGATCGCCATCCGGACGGTGCTCGGGGGCGAGTCCTACGTGTACCCGACGCTCCTGGGCGGCTTCTGCCGGAACGCTCAGGAGACCCAGGAGTCCGACCAGGGGGAGGATGCGCTCAGCCCCCGGGAGAAGGAAGTGCTGCTTCATATCGCCATGGGCCATACGCAGCATGAGATCGCCGAGATGCTCAGCGTCAGCATCAAGACGGTGGACTCCTACAAGACGCGGCTGAAGGAGAAGCTGGGCGTGTCCAAGCGCTCGGAGCTGGTGCGCTATGCCCTGAAGCACAATATCATTTCGGACAAGAACGTGTAGGGAATTTCCCTGCGCGTTTTTTTGTTTGCCGGGAATTTCCCGGCAGGAGATTGCCTGTTTTTCCGATACCGGAAGGAGGTGCAATATGAGAAGATGAAGAAAAGACACATTTGTAAGGGTTTTCACAAAGTCTGGAACCCGATGCAGACCGGATCTGCATCACGAGGAGGGCGGAAAATGGCGGAACATCCATCGATATGGAAGGCGGCTATGGACCGGGGGTTCAGCCGCCGGGATTTCTTGAAGATGTGCACGGCGCTGACGGCGGTCATGGGATTGGATCTGTCCCAGGAGCCCAAGGTGGTTCGGGCTATGGAGACCGGCAAGCGGGTGCCGGTCATTTGGCTGCAGATGCAGGACTGTACGGGCTGCTCCGAGTCCTTCATCCGTACGACGCACCCCCGGCTGGAGAGCGTGCTGCTCGACATGATCTCGCTGGAGTACAGCGAGGTGCTGTCGGCCCCCTCCGGCTATCAGGCGGAGGAAGCGCGCAAGCATGTGATGGAGCACTATGCGGGCGAATATATTCTGGCGGTGGAGGGCAGCGTGCCCGCCCATGCCGAGTATCTGATGATCGGAGGGATGTCCGCCAAGGACATCCTGATCGAGACGGCCAAGCACGCCAAGCTGGTGCTGGCCTACGGCACCTGCTCCTCCTGGGGCGGCATCGCGGCGGCGGCGCCCAATCCGACGGGGGCCATGCCCATTACGGACATCTTGAAAGACAAGACGGTGGTCAAGGTTCCGGGCTGCCCGCCTATCGCGGAGGTCATGACCGGTGTCATCGCCCATATCCTGACCTTCGGTGCGGTTCCGGAGCTGGACGCCCACGGCCGGCCCAAGGCCTTCTACCGCCACCGGATTCACGACAAGTGCAACCGGAGAGCCTATTTCGACGCCGGGCTGTTCGCCGAATCCTTCGATGACGAAGGGCTGAAGCAGGGCTACTGCCTCTATAAGCTGGGCTGCAAGGGCCCTACCACGTACAGCTCCTGCGCCGAGATGCGCTGGAACGGAGGGGTCAGCTATCCGATCCAGTCGGGCAATCCCTGCATCGGCTGCGCCGAGAGCGCCTTCTGGGACCAGGGGCCGTTCACGGAGCGCCTGTCCAAGCTGCCGGGAACCCAGACCACGGCCAACCCGGACCATGTGGGCCTGGCGCTGTTGGGTGCAGCCGCCGCAGGCGTGGCGGTACACGCAGGGGCCACCGCCGTGAAGAAGCATCTGGAGGAGCGGCCGGCCTCAGGACCGGACGGCAAGACGAAGAAGTCCGTACCCGAGCAGCCGAACCATCATGTAGGAGGTGACGCCTAATGGCGGAACGTATCGTTGTGGACCCGGTGACCCGCATTGAGGGCCACCTGAGAATAGAAGCCGATATTGACAACGGCGTCATTAAGGACGCCTTCAGCTCCGGCACCGCCATCCGCGGGCTGGAGCTCATCGTGAAGGACCGGGACCCCCGGGACGTCTGGGCGTATGTCCAGCGGATCTGCGGCGTGTGCACCACCACTCATGCTCTGGCGGCCGTCCGGTCCGTCGAGGACGCGCTGGACATCAAGATCCCGCGGAACGCCCACCTGATCCGGGAGATCATGAACGGGGCCATCATGCTGCATGACCATGTGGTGCATTTTTACCATCTGCATGCCTTCGATTGGGTGGATGTGGTAAACGCGCTGAAGGCAGACCCTGCGGCGACCAGCAAGCTGGCTCAGTCCATCTCCGACTGGCCCAAGTCGTCCCCGGGCTACTTCAAGGACGTGCAGGACAAGGTGAAGCGGATCGTGGACAGCGGACAGCTGGGGATCTTCGCCAACGGGTACTGGGGGCACAAGGGCTACAAGCTTCCTCCGGAGGCGAATCTGATGGCGGTGGCCCACTATCTGGAGGCGCTGGACTGGCAGAAGGAGATCGTCAAGATCCACACCATCTTCGGCGGCAAAAATCCCCACCCCCACTACCTTGTGGGCGGCATGGCCACTCCCATCGACATTAACAGCGACAACGGCATCCATGCGGAGCGCCTGATGCACGTGTCGCAGCTCATCGATGACGCGCGGACCTTCGTGGAGAAGGTGTACCTGCCGGACGTCATGGCCATCGGGTCCTTCTACAAGGATTGGACCTACGGGGGCGGACTGGACAATTATCTGTGCTACGGGGACTTCTCCAAGGGAGATATTCGCGACGTCGGCATGTACCGGATGCCCCGGGGCGTGATCCTGGGCGGCAATCTGAACGAGATTCTGCCCGTGGATCCGAAGAACCCGGAGGAGATCAAGGAATTCATCGACCATTCGTGGTACACCTACGGCGGGCAAACCACCGGCGGACGCCATCCTTGGGAGGGAGAGACCACCTTCCACTACACGGGTCCGAAGGGCGCCTACTCCCAGCTCAACACGCAGGAGAAATACAGCTGGCTGAAGACGCCCCGCTGGAAGGAGCGCCCCATGGAGACGGGACCGCTGGCCCGCGTGATGGTGGGCTATGCCTCCAAGAAGGAGGAGTTCGTCCAGTCCGTCGACGGTGCGCTCAAGACGCTGGGGCTGCCTCTCGGCGCCCTGAAGTCGGCGCTGGGCCGCACCCTGGCCCGGTCCCTGGAGGCCCGGATCATCGGAGGCTGGCTGCGAGACGATATGAACGAGCTCTTGAAGAATATTAAGAACGGCGACCAGACCACCTTCAACAAGGCCAAATGGGAGCCATCCACCTGGCCGAAGAAGGCCCAGGGCGTAGGCTGGATCGAGGCTCCGCGCGGCGCGCTGGGACACTGGATCCGCATCGAGGACGGCAAGACGGCCAACTACCAGGCCGTGGTGCCCTCCACCTGGAACGCCTCCCCCCGGGACGGCAAAAACCAGGTCGGCGCCTACGAGGCGGCCTTGACCGGCACGCCGGTGGCGGATAAGAGCCAGCCGCTGGAAATTCTGCGGATCATCCACTCCTTCGATCCCTGCCTCGCCTGCGCGGTGCATCTGACGGATCTGGAGAACAAGGACGCCGTCGAGATCCGGATCGGATAGGGAGGGATAGGCGATGGCAATACCGGAATCCAGAATTCCCGGGCACGGCGGCCATGATGAGGATCATCCCAAATCCAAGATCGTCCATGCCGGCAAAAGGCGGGTCCGGATGCGGGAGCAGTCCGGCTCGTATATCAAGGTTTACGTGTGGGAGCTGCCCGTACGGGTGTTCCATATGATCAATGCCTTAGCCATTATGATCCTGATCGCCACCGGCCTGTATATCGGCAATCCCATCGTGGGAGCTACGGTGGCGGAGGAAGCTTTTTACTCGAACGTCATGGGCTGGGTGCGGTACATTCATTTCTTCGCGGCCTTCGCGTTCACCGCGAATCTTCTGGTCCGCTGGTACTGGGTGTTCAAGGGCAACAGCTACGCCACCTCCAACCCGCTGAAGCGGGCCTTCTGGGAGGAGACGTGGGAATGCATCAAGTTCTATCTGCTGCTCCGCAACCGGAAGCCCCACTACACGGGGCATAACCCGCTGGCGCAGCTGACCTATTGGCTCCTGATCGGCGGCGGCTCCATCGTGGCCATCTTCACCGGCTTCTACCTGTACTTCGAGCCGCAGCCGGAATCATTCTGGGCCCGGTTGTTCGGCTGGGTGCCCGCCGTGTTCGGGTCCAGCTTCCTGGTCCGGTCCTGGCACCACTGGGTGGCTTGGGGCTTCATCTTGTTCATCGTCGTCCACGTCTACTTGTCCTTCCGAGAGGATTGGCTGGAGCGCAACGGCACTCTGAGCTCCATCCTGACCGGCTACAAGACCGAGAAGAAAGATAAGGTGGAAACCCACGAGCCGGAGGGGCAAGAGGGCGAAGCGGAGCACGGACGCGGGGAGTAAGGCGATTGGTATGCTCGCAAAAGGTATTTTTATGGGATGAGGAGTCTTGAGAATGGGATCCAATGTAAACCCGGCTGTAACGGTTATCGGCATCGGCAACACCTTGTATACGGACGAGGGCATCGGCATCCACGTCCTTCCCCTGCTTCGGGGAGCGCTGGCGGAGACGGAAGGCGTGGAGATCGTCGAGGGGTCCACAGACGGCATCCGACTCTTGGGGCCGGTGGAGGAGGCGGAATGCCTCATCATCCTGGATGCGGTCAACGGAGGGCAGCCCCCGGGCAGCCTGTATGAGCTTCGGGACGAGGCCATCCCGGCCTACTGCGGGGCCAAGATGTCGGTCCATCAGCTGGGCTTCCAGGAGGTGCTGTTCGCCGCCCGGATCCGGGACCGCCTGCCGTCCCGCATGGTGCTGTTCGGTGTGCAGCCGGGTTCGCTGGAATTCGGCATCGGTCTGTCTCCGGCAGGCGAAGCGGCACTGGTTCCCCTGATGGAGCGGGTGTGCCGCCAGATCAGCGATTGGAGGTGCGGCGGCCATGGACCGCAGGCAATTCATGAAGGAGCTGGGCACGGGGCTCTTTAAGACCGTTCGGGAGGTGGCCGGCCCGTTCGTCGAGCGGGACCTGGAGAAGCTGTCCCGGCTCCGGGACCATTGGAGCGGCTATGTGTTCGTGCCGCTGGAGCTTCCGGCGGCATCCAACCAAGATCAAGTGCTGGACCGGTGGGCGAACGGAGAAACGCTGTTGGTCCGCAGCTCCGATGAAGGCTGGGCGGCCTACAGCGGCAGGTGTCCGGATTGCGGGCAATTGCTGCATTACCTCGCCTACTCGGACACGGCGTCCTGCTTCGGCTGCGGCTCCAGCTACGGCTGGGAGGAGCAGGACCGGAGCCCGGTCCGCTATCCGCTCCGGCGGGAGGGCGGAGGCTGGAGAGTTGGCCTGCCCCCGAAGGAGAAGGCCCATGCATGAGCTGTCACTGATGGGGGACGTGCTGGACCTGGTGCAGCGGGACGCCCGGAAGAGAGGGCTCGAACGGATCACCGGTGTCCGTCTGCTGGTGGGCACCCTCTCCAATGCCATGCCGGATGCGCTGCAGATGGCCTTCCTGATGTTCCGGGCCGGCGGGGAGACTCCGCTTACGGAGGAGGCGGAGCTGACGGTGGAGACGGAGGAGGCCAAGGCGGTATGCGTGCTGTGCGGATTGGAGTATGTGCCGGACCGGACGGTCGCCGTATGTCCCGACTGCGGGCTGCCGAGCGGCAAGCTGGTGTCGGGCGAAGCGTTTCGCGTCTTATCGTATGAAGGGAGCTGACCACGCGTGGAGATCGTGTTGAATGAAGATGTGCTGAAGGACAACAACAGCGCTGCGGCATATATCCGGGAGGAGCTTCGCCAATCCGGGACGCTGGCCATCAATCTGATGAGCTCGCCCGGTGCCGGCAAGACGACGCTCCTGGAGGCGACCCTCTCGTCGCTCCGGGACCGTTACCGGATCGGGGTCATCGAAGGGGACCTGGCAACGGAGAAGGATGCGGACCGGATCCGCGCTCTGGGCGTCCAGGCGGAGCAGATCAACACCGGAGGCGGCTGCCATCTGGATGCCCGGATGGTGACGAAGATTTTGTCCCGGTTCGACTTGGCCCATACGGACATCCTCTTCATCGAGAATGTGGGTAATCTGGTATGTCCGTCGGGGTATGACTTGGGTCAGCATCATAAGGTGGCGGTGCTGAGCGTGCCCGAGGGCAACGACAAGATTCCGAAGTACCCGACCATGTTCCTGCGCACCGAGCTGGTGCTCCTGAACAAGATCGACCTTCTGCCTTACGTGAGCTTCAGCGTGGAGGATGCCAGGCGGGATCTGGCCGGCATCAATCCGGAATCCTCACTGATCCCGCTGTCGGCGACCACGCGGGAAGGAATGGAGACGTGGCTGGAATGGATCGGACAGCGAAGAGAGGCTGCACGGCGCTCCTGATCACCGTGAAGGGCCGGGTGCAGGGCGTAGGATTCCGGCCCTTTTTGTTCGGATTGGCGGAGAAGCATGGCTTAACGGGCTGGGTACAGAACAATATGGACGGCATCCGGATGGTTGCCGAGGGAGAGGCTGAAGCGCTGGAGCAGCTACTCCGGGCCATCCGGTCGGAGGCGCCCCGGCTGTCCCGGGTGGAGGAGGTGTCGGCTTCGGAGACGGAGGCGAAGGGCTATTCCTCCTTCGATATCGTGCCGAGCGACCGGGAGGGGACCTCCTCGCTGGTGATCCCCGCGGATGTGGCCGTCTGCCCCGAATGTCTGGCCGAAATGCGAGACCCGGCAGACCGCCGCTACCGCTATCCGTTCATCACCTGCACGCAGTGCGGGCCACGCTATACGATCATTCGTGAATTGCCCTATGACCGGCCCTACACCTCAATGGAGGGCTTCGCCATGTGCCCGCGCTGCCGGGAGGAATACGAGGATGTCCGGAACCGCCGGCACCATGCGCAGCCCATCGCCTGCCCGGACTGCGGGCCGCAGCTGGTGCTGGCGGATGCGGACGGGGCAGTGCTGGCGGAGCGGGATGCCGCGGTGCGCCGGTGTGCGGAGCTGCTGCGGCAGGGAGCCATTGCGGCGGTGAAGGGCCTGGGCGGCTACCACCTGGCCTGCAACGCCGCAGACCCGGCAGCCGTGGAGCTGCTCCGGCAGCGGAAGAAGCGCCCCCGCCGGCCTTTGGCGGTGATGGTCCGCAGCCTGGAGGATTGCCGGCGCGTCTGCGAGGTGTCGCCGGAGGAGGAGGCGCTCCTGACCTCCCCGGAGGCGCCGATCGTGGTGCTGCGGAAGAAGGCGGCAGCGGAGGCTTTGGCTCCGGGGATTGCGCCGGGCATGGCCACCGTCGGGGTGATGCTGCCCTACACGCCGCTGCACCATCTCTTGATGGAGGAGCTGCCGCACCTGGTCATGACCAGCGCCAATCCGTCGGGCCTGCCGATCCTGTACCGGGACGAGGAGGCCTTCGGTTATCTGCGGGGCATCGCGGACTTGGTGCTGACCCATAATCGTCCGATCCTGCATCCTCTGGACGATTCGGTCGTCCAGGTCTGCACGGACGGGGTGGATCTGCTCCGTCGGTCGAGGGGCTATGTGCCCGACCCCATCGGCGGCCCGGCCGCGGAAGAGGTTCACGGGGCGGCGGCCTTCGGCGGCAGCCAGAAGAACACCTTCGCATTCGGCCGCTTCGGCCAGATCTTCCTCGGCCCCCATATCGGAGATATGGAGGGGGTCGAGGTGCAGGAGCATTGGCGGCGGGAATACGGGCATTTGTCGCGCTGGATGGGCCTCCGGCCGGAGCTTGCGGGCATCGATCTGCACCCGGGCTACGCCACGGGGGCTCTGGCCCGCGAATACGGCCTGAAGCCGGCGCCCATCCAGCACCACCATGCCCACTTGGCGTCGTGCGCCGCCGACAACGGCCTGGGCCCGTACGAGAACGTGTACGGGCTGATCCTGGACGGCACCGGCTACGGAACGGACGGTGCCGTGTGGGGCTTCGAGGCTCTCTACGGAAGCGCCTCGGCGGTACGGCGGCTGGGGCACCTGCGGTATACGCCCCTGCCGGGCGGCGAAGCCGCCATCCGCCATCCGTGGCGGAATGCCGCCGCCATGCTGATGAAGCTGCTGCCGGACGGCGAAGGCTATGGGCTGGCAGAGCAGCTGTTCCCGGAGCGGCTTCGGGAGCTGCCGGTCATCCGCCGGCTGGCGGAGACAGGCATCAACAGCCCGATGGCGGGTACCTGCGGCCGGCTGTTCGATGCGGTGTCCGCCGTGCTGGGGCTTGTCTCCGAATCGACGTACGACGGCGAAGCCGCCATCGTGCTGTCGGAGCTCGCCGCAGCCGCAGCCGTGGCGTACTCCGCGGGCACGGGAGACGCTGCCGATCATGCTGCCGGACCGGAGGCGTACCCGTATACGCTCCGCTGCACGGACGGCGGCCTCTGGGAGCTGGACATGAGCGAAGCGCTCCGCCGTATCGCGTCGGATCGGCTGTCCGGCCGGCCGGTGCATATAACGGCACTGCGCTTTCATGAAACGGTGGCTCAAGGAGCGGCAGAGCTTCTGGACCGGGGACGGCGGATGCTGAAGGAAGAGGAAGCCGGCCCGCAGGATCAGCTCCCGACCTTGCCCGATAAGGCGGTGCTCTCGGGCGGCTCCTTCCACAACCGGTTTCTCCGGAGGAGAATCCGGGAGCTGCTGGAGCAGAACGGATATACCGTATATACGCACCGGAAGGTGCCATGCGGCGACGGCGGTCTGGCCTTGGGCCAGCTGACAGCCGCCGCAGCAGCGAGGAAAGGAGGCGGAGCCTGATGTGTGTGGGCGTACCGGCGGAAGTGATCGAAATCGAAGGGATTGCCGCTGTGGTGGATGTGATGGGATCCCGCATCAAGGTCGGCATTCTCTTCGTCCCGGAGGTGCGCGCCGGGGATTATGTGATCGTGCATGCCGGCCAAGCGATCTCCGTGATCGACCGCCAAGCGGCGGAGGACAGTCTCGAGGAATGGAGGAAGCTCATCGATGCGAGACAATCGGAACGCCCTTCATGACCCCGGTCTGAACCGGGCACTGCTGGAACGGGTCCTCCGGATGGCGGCGGCGTTCCGGGAGCAATACGGCCGCAAGCCCGTCTTCATGGAGGTGTGCGGCTCGCATACGATGGCACTGGCCCGCTCCGGCTTGAAGCTGGCGCTGAAGGAGGCGGTCACGCTGGTATCGGGGCCGGGCTGCCCCGTCTGCGTGACGGATCAGAGCGCCATTGATGCCATGATCGGCCTGGCCGAGGAGGACAACCGGATTCTCTGCACCTTCGGCGATATGATGCGGGTGCCGGGCAGCAGGGGAACCCTGCAGGACGCCAAGGCCCGGGGCCGGGACATCCGGGTGGTGTATGCGCCATTGGATGCGGTGGATCTGGCCATCCGGTATCCCGAGCGGGAGGTCGTCTTCCTGGGCATCGGTTTCGAGACCACCATCCCCGTTCTGGGTGCGGCCTTGCTGGAGGCGGACCGGCTGCGGCTGCCCAACTTCAGCCTGTGGCTCTCCGGCAAGCTGGTGGAGCCGATTCTCCGGCATCTGCTGGAGCTTCGGGAGGTGGCGCTGGACGGCTTCCTGCTTCCGGGACATGTATCCGTCATAACGGGAAGCGCCCACTTCGCCTTCCTGCCTGAGGAATTCGGCCTTTCGGGTGTCATCAGCGGCTTCGAGCCCTTGGAGCTGGTCCGCGGCATCCATCGGCTCTTGGAGCTGGCGGTGTCCGGCCGCAAGGAAATCGTGAACGACCATCCGTCAGCCGTTACGGTGATCGGCAACGTGACTGCCCAGCGGCTCATGGACCGGCTGTTCCAGCCCGCCGCCGAGGAGTGGCGGGGCATCGGCACTATTGCCGCCAGCGGGCTGGCCATTCGGGAGGAATACGGTTATCTGGACGCGAAGCGCAAGTTCCAGGTTCGGACCTCTCCCGCGAAGCCTACCGGCTGCCGGTGCGGCGAAGTGATCCGGGGAGTGCTTGAGCCTTCGGGGTGTCCTCTGTTCGGCAAGGCGTGCACGCCGGTCAATCCGGTGGGCCCCTGCATGGTGTCGGGCGAGGGCTCCTGCGCGGCGGAGTACCACTACATGCGGGAGGGATAACATGAGCGAGGTTGTAACCATGGCCCACGGGGATGGGGGAGAGGCGGCCCACCGGCTGGTCCGGGACATCATCCTGACCGCCTTTGGCCGGGGATCGGAGCCTTTGCCCGATGCCGTTCATCTGCCCCGGCCGGAAGGACGGATTGCATTGACGACGGACAGCTTCGTCATCAAGCCGCTGTTCTTCCCGGGCGGCAGCATCGGCAAGCTGGCGGTGGCCGGCACGGTGAACGATCTGGCCGTAAGCGGAGCAGTTCCGCTGTATCTGACGGCGGCTTTTATCCTGGAGGAGGGGTTCCCCCTGTCCGATCTCCGGCGGGTGGCCGAGGCCATGGCCCTGGAGGCTGCACATGCAGGTGTGACCCTGGTGGCCGGAGATACCAAGGTGGTGGAGAAGGGCTCCGGCGACGGCATCTACATCAACACGACGGGAATCGGCGTGGTGCCTGATCGGCCCATGACCGATCCTTATGCCATCCGGGAAGGGGATGCGGTCATCCTCTCAGGGACGGTCGGCGATCACGGGACGGCGGTGCTGTCCGCCCGGAATGAATGGGGCCTCGTCACGGAGAGTTCTTCGGACTGCGCGTCCTTAAACCATATGCTGCAAGCGGCATGCCGGGCATCGGACCGGGTTCGCGTCATGCGGGATCCGACCCGGGGCGGCTTGGCGACTGCACTGGTTGAGCTCTGCGAGGATTACGGCGCCGTAATCGAGCTGGACGGAGATGTGATCCCGATCCGTCCCGAAGTAGAGGGGATGTGTGAGCTGTTGGGCTTCGATCCGCTGTATTTGGCCAATGAGGGCAAAGCGGTGCTGATCGTGGAGGAATCGGCTGCAGCTGCGGTTCTGGAAGCGCTGCGCGGCCATCCGGAAGGGAGGGAAGCGGCTGTAATCGGCAGGGTAACCGGGACGGGAGAGGGACGTCTGCTATTGAAGACCCCGTTCGGAGCATCCCGAAGGCTTCATAGGCTGACCGGCTCCATGCTGCCCCGGATATGTTAATGATTCATGCGGCCTCCGGCTTTCGGCACAATTTGCCGAAGGCCTCCAGCTCCAAAAGCCAGTTCTGGAGCGGGTTTCAACGGCTTTTGGATTAGCATTCTTATAAAGTAGAAATTCTTTGTAAAAACCTTATTCAAAATAAAGACAAATCTTATTTAACAAAATGTGAACACATTGATTTGAGTATTGTGAATTATATCACGAGAAGTTATTATAAAGCCATAAGGAACACACAAATAGTAAGGGAGAGATGAAAAATGATTAACAAATTTCTTCGTGAGAATGTGTACGCCGCCGGCTTGCTGACGCTGCTTCGTTTATACCTCGGATGGGAATGGATGCACCACGGGTGGGAGAAGCTCACCGCAACCAAGGCCTTTGACGCCGCGGGCTTCCTGAAGAACGCCGTTGCGAAGCCGGTCCTCGAAACCGGAACCCAAGACCAGCTCTACCCGCACTTCGTCAGCTTCCTGAACAACTTCGCCGTTCCGAACGCCAAGCTGTTCAGCACCATCATTCCTTACGGCGAATTCCTGGTCGGCTTGGGCTTGATCCTGGGCTGCCTGACCACCACCGCCATGTTCTTCGGCCTTCTGATGAACTTCATGTTCATGTACGCCGGTACCGTATCGAGCAACCCTTGGTACATCATGCTGGGCTTCGTGATCCTCGCAGCAGGCGCCAACGCCGGTAAATTCGGTGCTGACTACTACGTCCTGCCTTACCTGAGAAAGCTGCTGAAGCTGAAGCCTGCAGCGGCCGACGCCAAAGCGCACGGCTGACGGCTCCCGCCCTTCGATAGTCTAGAAACCCAAACCGCCGACGGATTCCATCCGTCGGCGGTTTTTTGTCCTGCTATAGATTTTTGTATTTCTTGCGGAAGCTTAGGGGGGGTGTACCCTCCCGGGTGGAGAAGCAGTGGGTGAAGTAGGAGGCATGAGGGAAACCGACCTCTTCCGCAATGCGGGACATGGGCCATTCCGTCTGGATCAGGAGCTTCTTGGCCTGCTCGATGCGATAATGCATCAGGTATTCCATCGGCGTCTTCCCGAAGATCTTCAGCATGCACTTCGCCATATAATTGGGATGGTAATTAAGCTCCCTCTGCAGATAGGAGTTGGTCAGCTTCGTCTTATAATGCCGCCGGATAAACAGCTCCACCTTCTCCGCCAACTGGAAGGCCGTCGTATCCGAGGCCGACCGGATCTCCAGGTCCACGTGCTGGAGAAACGATTGGAAGGTATTCTGCCGCTTCCAATTCCGCAGGGAGCGGGGCTCGTGCTCCAGCGCCCGGAAGTCATCCAGAATTTCCATGGTCTTCGCGGACACCCGCAAGTGTTTCGGAATGAAGATGGAGTTCACCTCGCAGTGATTCAGGTAGGCGCTCTCCTTGTGCTGGCCGATCAGCATCTCGCCTTGAGCCAGGCAGGCCTCCATATCGGGGTATTCGCCCCAAGCCCCGAAGGTATGGAAATGGATCCATATAAACTCCGTAGAGGCCTCGCAGGGCCGCGTCCCGTAATGGTGGGCGTCCGGCCGCAGGATCAGGGCTTCTCCAGGTGTTAATTCCCACGAGGAGTCGGCTTCCCCAATCGGAAGCGTTCCCTTGGTGACGACGATCAGGTCGAAGGAGCCCATCTGGTTCCGGCTGATATGGCATTCGCCGGCTTCGAAGACGGCCAAGCCGCAGTCGATAAAATACGGTATGGGCGGAGTAAGAAAGTGCAGAATGCCGGAATCCATCGAAACACTCCCGATCCCCAGATTTTATCTCTATCATAGCGGATGGGAAACGTTTATTAAAGCGCTTTCTTTAGGTTGAAATCTCTAAAAAACAGGTTGGAATTACTTGTCGCGGGTAGAGAACCATTTCCTTACAATTTGAGATACAGCGCTTACATACGCAGGGTAAATGGATAGCGGGCAGGCCGAGGACAAGCTTTTTCATGAGACTTGAGAGGAGGTGTTGGAGCGCTTGAAACGGGGTCGTTCCCCGGCGTATTCCATAGTCGTTCCCAAATAAAAGGAGGCTTGTATGGGTATGAAAGAATGGCTCCCGGCATCCGGGAAAAGGGCTTTGCTCCACTTGACGCTTGTATCTGCCGCGGCAGTGGCACTTCTCGCGCTGCCCAAGCTGGCAGGGGCCTACCCCTTAAGCAACGGCACCTTCGATGTGCAGACCGGCACCAACGGGGAGATCACCTCGCTGAAGCTGGCCGGCGACAGCTTCCCGACCAATTACGTCATGAACGGCACCAACGCGCCCAACCAGAACACCGCCGATCACCAGTGGCTCGGCGAGCTGATGTTTACGTACCGCTTGAACAACGGAGCCTGGACGAAGGCTTGGACCAGCAAGTCGGCCGATGTCCGTACCCAGAGCCAGACCGGAAGTACCGTGAACATCACCTACCAGAATTCCGCCAACGCGGAAGGCATCCGGAATTTCCGGGTGAACGAGTCGTACTCGCTGGTCAACGATGCGCTTCAATGGCAGATTCAAGTGACCAATACCAGTACCCAAACGCTGGAGATCGGGGACTTCGGCCTTCCCCTGCCGTTCAATGAGTTCTGGACGGGCGGCAACAACGAGGAAATCTATGAGACCCGGGTGGTCAGCCATTCCTTCATCGGCAACAACAGCTCCTATGTGACCGTGCAGCGCCCCAGCGGCATCGGGCCTAGCCTGCTTCTGCTTCCGGACGCCTCCACAGGTGCGGGCTTCGAGTACATGGACAATTGGCGTATCCAGGACCATGCGGGCAGCAAGTGGGCAGCCGATCAGGGAGGCTGGGTGGAGGGACTGTCCGTTTATTACATCCACTCCAATGTGATTAAGAGCACCGGCCGGGGTTATCTGCCCAACACGAGCCTGACGCTTGCCCCCGGCGCCAGCAAGACCTATGCCTTCAAATTCGTCAAGGCCGATAACGAGCAGGCGGTCAAGGACAGGCTGTATGCCGAAGGCTTGATCGACGTCAATGTGGTGCCGGGCATGATCGTACCGACCAACCAGACGGCCAAGTTCGATCTGCATACCTCCAAGACCATCACGGCGGTGACCCCCCAATACCCTTCGGAAACGACGGTCACCTCCTTGGGCACCACCGGAACCAACCATAAGCTCTACTCGCTGCAGATGAACCATCTGGGTCCGAACAACATCACCGTCACCTACGGCAGCGGGGAGAAAACGGTGCTTCAGTTCTACGCCATCGAGCCGATCGATGCCGCTCTGCAGCGGCATGCCACTTTTATGGTGGCCAACCAGCAGTGGAATGTTCCGGGGGACATCCGGGACAAGGTGTTCGATGACTGGATGATGCAGAATAACGCGAAGCGCAACAATTTTGCCGGCTACTGGGGCTGGGGCGACGACTGGGGCTACACCCACGCCCAGTTCCTGGCGGAGAAGAACGTGCAGAAGCCGGTAGCCTCCGAGGTGACGGCGCTGGACCAGTATCTGGAGACGGCGATCTGGACCAATCTTATGAAGGACCATCACACGGACTACCTGGTTCCGGACTTCCTGATGGCCGGTACGAATACGACGCCGACTTACCGGGGCTACGCCTATCCCCACATCTACAATACCTACTTCAGCATGTACAAAATCTCCAAGCTGTACCCGGGTCTGGTCAGCTACATCCAGCCTCGGAATACGTATCTGCTCCGGGCCTACAATATCATGAAGGCGCTGTACGACGGTCCTGTGGCGTACAACTGGAACACCGGCTTGATGGGAGAGCTCACGACCCCGGAGATCATCAAGGCCCTGCAGGACGAGGGCTTGACGGCACAAGCCAATGATATCATCGCCAAGATGTCGCAGAAGTACAGCAATTTCGCCAATACCACCTATCCATATGGCTCGGAGTACAACTATGACAACACCGGCGAGGAAGCGGTCTATACCTTGGCCAAGATGAACAACAATACGTCGATCAAGAGCAAGATCAACACGAAGACCCGTGCGGTCCGCAGCAAGGCGCCGGTCTGGTATTATTATGCCGATCCGGTGACCATCAACGGTGAGCCCTGGTGGCAGTTCCAGTACACCGTTTCCTTGGCCGGCTATGCCATGGATGATTGGGTAAGAAATCACTCCGCCGCTCCGGAGACGGAGCAGCGCCTGTCCTACGCCGCCAAAATCGCCAACGTGAACGCCATCAACTCCGGGCAGATCAGCTCGGATGCGGCGGATATCGGGGCCGTGTCCTGGACCTATCAGGCCATGAAGGGCAATAACGGGGCGCTGGGACTGGATGGAGGTCCGCTCTTCAACGGTTGGAGGGGCATGTCCGGTGAAGCGGACCTGGGTCTGTTCGGAGCCATTAAGATTCTGAGCGCCGACGTGGCGGTGGACCCGATCTTCGGCCTGACCTGCTACGGCTGCGATGCAACCGTCAATGGAAGCAGCTACACGGTCGTTCCGAAGGACGGCGTATTCCAGAAGCTGAATCTGATCACCCAGAAATTCGGGATGGCCCTGGACCGTGACCGGTATACGACGGCTACCGTGGCACTGGCCAAGAACGATCTGAGCCTGGCCTTGAGCAGCTCGACACCGGGCACCGCCCACACCACGAAGCTGACGCTGACCGGCATGCCGGCAGGAACCTATAAGGTGCTGGTCAACAATACGCAGACCGGCACGGTGAACGTGGTGAACGGGCAGCCTGCGGTGGTGACTCTGAGCTTGGGCACGGCAGCCAGCTATACGGTCCAAATTCAGCAGGGGACCCCCTCCACGACGCCGCAGCCCATCGAATCCGAAGCGACGGCCACATCTTCCTTCGTGTCCGCGTGGGAGAGCCTGGCCGGCCTGAATGACGGCTATGCTCCGACCAGCTCCAACGACCGGGGGCACCCGGTGTACGGCAATTGGGATAATCCGGGCACGACCCAGTGGGTGCAGTATGATTTTGCACGGACCGTTACGCTCTCGAAGGCCGAGATCTACTGGTTCGACGACGATCAGGGCATCGATCTGCCGGCAAGCTATACCCTGCAGGTTTGGAACGGCACCGCATGGGTCAACGTCGCCAGTCCCAGCGGCCTGGGAACCCTGGGGAACCAATACAACACGACGACCTTCACACCGGTCGCCACCACCAAGATCAGGCTGAATATCACGGCCAAGTCGGGCTTCTCCTCGGGCATCGAGTCCTGGAGAGTGTACGGCTTCTAAGCCTGTGAGATTTCCAGCCGTGTGTATAGCTCTCCGCAGCCTGGCGGAAACTAACGTATGCCATTCTAAGGAAACGGAGGGTTCTCCCATGGATTGCGACCACAACGCCCAAGCATGCGGCATCGCCCCCGGTGAGCTGAAGTCCATTCTGCAGAGCACGCTGGAGGAGGAGACGGAGCTGCTCCGGACCTACACCATTCTGGCGGAGCGGGTGCACGGCAACAATGAGCTGAAGACCCGGCTGCAGAACTTCGCAGAGGGCAACGCCAAAAGAAGCCGCCAGCTGGCCGACGAGCTGGCGCAGCTGGAATAGGCTCCACGCAATAGAAAGCTCCCGACCGGTCTCTGAGACCGGAATCGGGAGCTTTTGCTGCTGTGCAGCCCTTCCTTGTGCGGGTGGATGAGGCTAACGAGAAGCGGTCAGGCGGCGGCCTCCCGGGCTCCCTTCTCCAGATCCACCCGCCGGAGCAGCAGCATGCCGGCGATGAAGAAGAGGGCCAACGTCAGGATGGCGAACCGGACGGAGCCCGTCAAGAGGCCCACCAGTCCGAAGACGGCCGGGCCTACCATGGACGAGAATTTGCTGGAGACGCTAAGGAAGCCGTAGAACTCGGCGGTCTGGCCTGCCGGGATCAGCCGGCTGAACAGAGACCGGGCGATGGCCTGGCTGCCACCCTGGGCGAAGCCGACCATACCCGCAAGGATGTAGAAGTGGATCGCGCTGGTCATGAAATACCCCAGCACGACGATCAGCAGATAGATGCCCAAGGACAGGTACAGAGACGGTTTGGAGCCTAAGCGCTCCGCAATGCGTCCGAACAGGAGGGTGAAGGGGATGCCGACGAACTGAGTGATGACCAAGGCGATGATGAGGTGCTGGGTCCCGATGCCGATGGTTTTGCCGTAGGAGGTGGCCATGGTAATGATGGTATTGATGCCGTCGTTGAAGAACCAGTAGGCGAGAAGATACTTCAGCAGCTCAGGATACCGGGGAAGGCGCTTCAGGGTGGTCCACGCCCGGCTGAAGCCGACGGCGGCGTATTGTCCGATCTTCAGCGGGGCCGCATCCTGGTCATTCCGGAAATGACGGAATAGCGGAATCGAGAAGAGGAACCACCACAGTCCTACCGATGCGAAGGCCAGATGGGTGCCGGCCAGACCGTCCGGCAGTCCGAACAGTCCGGGAGCCTGGATGAACGCCAGGTCCAGGATCAGCAGCAGGCCTCCGCCGATATAGCCGTAAGCGTAGCCCTTCGAGGAGAGATAGTCCCGCTTGCCGGGATCCGGTTCGATCTCGGGAAGCAGGGCGTCATAGAAGCTGTTCCCGCCGGTGAAGCCGACGGCTCCTAGGATGAAGAGGAACGAGGCGGCCAGATAATCGCCTTGTCCTACGAAGACGAACAGCAGGGAGGAGAGAACGCCGAGCCATGTGAAGAAGCGCAGGAAAAAAGCTTTCTTCCCGGCATAGTCGGCTATCGCCCCGAGGACAGGCGCCGCTACCGCGACCAGGAGCATGGCGGCGGTCTGGGTGAAGCCCCAATAGGAGGCCGCCCGGTTCGGTTCCAGCTCGCCTGCGGCCACCTCCAGATAGAAGATGGGCAGCACGGCGGCGATCATCGTGGTGGCAAAAGCGGAATTGGCCCAATCGTACAGGAGCCAGGCCCGGACGGCTTTTGGATTCATGGACAACTCTCCTTTTGAACGTGAGATTGGTGGGGACGGTCAACGGGAGGAGGAGTGAGCGGCCGGCACGCACGGAATCGTCAGAGTGAACCGTGTTCCGCTGCCGGGACTGCTCTCCGCATGGATGCGGCCGCCCATGGTCCGGACGACATTGTAAGCGAACATGGTGCCTAACCCGGTACCTTTGTCCGTGGTGGAATAGTAGGGAGTCCCCAGCTGCTCAAGCTGAACGGGGGTCATGCCGATGCCCGTATCCCGCATGATAATCTGCGCATGGGCCCCGGTGCGGCTGGCCGTAATATGAAGGCTTCCGCCGTGGGGCATGGCTTCGACGGCATTCTTGGCCAGGTTCAGGAGACATTGGCGGAATCGGTCCCGATCCCCGGACACGCTGCAGTTCCCGGACAGGTCCACCAGTACGGCCACTTGATTCATGCTGGCATAAGGCGAGATGATATCGGTGACGTAACGGATTTCCTGGGATACCAGCAGCGTCTCGATCCGATCCATCTGCGGCTTGGACAAGCTCAGAAATTCGCTGATGATATGCTCCGCCCGGTCCAGCTCCTCCAGCGCCAGATCAATGTAAGCCTGCCGCTTCTCCTCCGGCAGCCCGGGTCGTCTCA
Organism: Oryzibacillus soli; assembly: GCF_051594765.1. Taxonomy (NCBI): domain Bacteria; kingdom Bacillati; phylum Bacillota; class Bacilli; order Caryophanales; family Paenibacillaceae; genus Oryzibacillus; species Oryzibacillus soli. Next base: position 382,129 of record NZ_JBPPGJ010000002.1, on the reverse strand, counting down.
TAAACTGGATGAATCCGCGGGTGACGGTCAGAGGATTGCGGACCTCGTGGGATACGCTGGCAGCGAGCTCGCTCACCAGCTTGAGCTTGCGGGTCTCTTCAATGGCGCCGCGCAGCTCCCGGTTGCGGAGCATCAGTTCAATGCAGTAGGTGACCGCCCAGACGGACAGGCTCTGAAGCAGGGCGAATTCCAGCATCAGGAGCTGTGTGGCAGGGTTATGGAAGACGGGCTCGTAGATGAGCAGGAAGATCAGCTCGACGCAGCCCACCCCCCAGAGGGAGAGGATGATGGCGCATACCATCCGCGGGCACCCTCCCCGGCCCCGGTACCGGCGGACAAGCAAATGGTACGCGGCGAGAATCAGGATGAAGGACAAGATGCTTCCGGCAGTGCCGGCTCCACCCAGATAGATCCGGTAGCCCAGGATGATCGTGGCGGTCAGAAGTCCGGCCCGGGTGCCGGCATAGAGCAGGCTGATGATGAGAGCGACCTGGCGAAGATCCAGAATCAAGCCTTGGTAGAGGAGGAGAGGGGAAGACATGCACAGAATGCCGATGATGCCGGCGGCCAACCCCATGTGCCACCAGCGCATGCGGTACGATTGTCTCGGCCGGTCCAGCCACAGCACCTGCGCAAGGAAAAGCGGGAGCGTAAGAAACATCAGGTTCGTCATCCAATCCTTCAAGCTGTTGATCATGCCCGCGCTCCCTGTCGTCCATTTCTTTAGAACTATTCTATCGTACTTCCAGCCAATTGAATACCGACTTTGGATCGATAGAAGGGGGGCCAACAACCCGAGGTTATGTGGTAAAATGGACCAAGCTGCACAAGTCGCTTGACCCGATAAGGAGGAAGCATGGAATGGCCTCGATCCGATTGTATCAGGATGGACCTTATGAAATGGTGGAGCTTGCGGACGAAGCGTCCGGCTCATCGTTTACGGTGGCTCCCGCCAGAGGAGGCATCATCACCAGCTACGTCTCGCAGGGACAGGAGCTGTTTTATCTCGACCGGGAGACTTTTGTGAACCCGGATGCCAATATCAGGGGAGGCAACCCCATTCTGTTCCCCATCAGCGGGCAGTTGAAGGATGGAGCGTATACCCTGGACGGCCGAAGCTATAGGATGAAAAATCACGGGCTGGCCCGGACCGCCGCCTGGGAAGTGGAGGAGAAGGGGACGGATGATGCCGGATTCCCCTACATCCGGCTGTGCCTGACCTCTACGGACGAGATGCTGGAATCGTATCCGTTCCGCTTCGAGCTCCGGTTCACCTACAGCCTGGGACCCGGCGGGGAGCTTCGGATCCGGCAGGAGTATACGAACCGTTCCACGAACAGCATGCCGGTCTATGCGGGCTTCCACCCGTACTTCGCGACGGCGGTCAAGGAGCTGGCTTATGAGACGGACGCCACACAGCTTCTGGACTATAACGACGGGGAGACCAAGCCGTTCCTCGGCTCCGTCGACCTCACGCCCTTGACGGAGGCCGTGGCCTTGACCGATGCCCGGGCACCGCGGATTTCCTTCGTCCTGCCGGATGCCGGACGCCGCGTCACGCTGGAGTATTCGGAGGTCTTCCGCTATGTGGTGCTGTGGACGGCGGCAGGCAAGGACTTCGTATGCGTGGAGCCGTGGATGGCGCTGAACGGGGAGCTGCACCGGGGTGAAGAGCTGGTCCGGATTCCGGCGGGGGAAACGCTCCGTGCCGATCTGACCATCCGCTCGTCCAGGGAATAGTTCCCGCGGCATAAAGCAGACGCTCGTGAAACTTCAGGCGCCGATTTACGTTATATAGTCTATACGACCGCATCCTGAAGGGCGGCAGCGACTGTTAATCGGAAGGGAGCAAGGAGAAGATGAAGGTTGTCATTATGGAGAAGAAGGATAACGGAGAGCTTACGATGGTAGACAGCCGGGATTGGAACGATTCCATGATCGCTATGCTGAACCATTCCAACTACCTGCTGGTTCAAGGCAAGGAGTACGAGATGGTGGAAGGCCGGCTGAACGTGGACACGCAGATGATGGAATTGCTGGTGCTGGCCGTGAAGAGTGAAGACGAGCAGGCGGAGGAACCCGCCGCAGGTCTGCAATAGAGCGTGTGAGAGGAGTCATCCAGATGGAAGAGAACAAGAAGGAGAAAGGCGGCCGTCCGTCGGGCCGCACCCCGTTGAAGGTGCTGTCGACCTCTCTCGGCTTGGCGATAGCGGCGCATATGCTGCTGGCGCCTGGGTTGTTCACGGAACAGGCCCATGCCGAGGGAACCGAGCCCAAGCTGACGGAATGGTCGACGGAGGAGGTTAAGGCGTACTTCAATCCCAGCCTGGATTGGAGCTTGCCCTTGACTGACGCGGGCACGCCGCAGCCTACCCCCACGACGGGCACCGGAACGGCAAGCGGAACGGGAACGGGAACGAGCGGGGGGACCGCACCCGTCATCATTCACCAGGGCGGAGGCTTCGGCTGGGACGACCTGCTCTTGTACCACCTGCTGTTCAACAACGGAGGATCCTACTCCTCGGGCAGCTGGCATAAGAGCCACCCGGTCTATGATCCCCGCACGAAGCAGCCCTATCAGCCGAAGACTTATTCCACCGGAGCATTCGAGAATAAGCCGGTAACCGGGTCCAACGTGAAGCCGAAGACCAGCGCCTCCAGCGGGTCCTTCACGACCAAGCAGGGCGCATCCTCCAGCAAGACGACGACAAGCTCCGGCAAAAGCACGACGAGCTCCGGAACCACAAGCTCGGGAACCACAAGCTCCGGCAGCAAGTCGGGAACGACAAGCTCAGGAAGCACAAGCTCCGGGTCTACAAGCTCGGGAACCACGAGCTCCGGTACGACTAGCTCCGGCAGCTCCAGCAGCAAGTCCGGGACGTCCTCGTCGTCCTCCTCTTCGTCGTCGTCGGGCAAATCGACTTCCTCGTCTTCGGGAAGCATCGGCGGCAAGTCGGGAGGCTTCTCCTCCGGAGGGAGCAGCAGCTCCGGCAGTTAATCCCACGTATGGAAATGAGGAGCCGACATGGCTTTTGAAGTCATAGGAACACCCGCGGCGGACCGGGCCTCCAAGGTCCGGGAGCTGGCGGAGATGGGATTCACATGGGCCGATATCGGCGAAGAGGCCTACTGGGTGGACCAGGCTGTAGCCATGGACCGGGCCGTCTGGGAGGAGCTGAATGATGCCTCGCGGCTGCTCTGGGGCATCTTCGACAAAGCGGCCCGCTTCGTGATCGGACGGCGGGATCTGTATGCCATGCTCTCCATCCCGGAGGTGCTGTGGGACGGTCTGGACATCATCCCCCCGGGTCCGCCCGGGAAGCTCAGCACATACGCCCGCTTCGACTTCAGCGTCGGAGACGGCGGCGTCATTAAGCTGCTGGAGCTGAACGCCGATACGCCGACCGGGTATGTGGAGGCATCCGTCGTGACTCCATGGATGTGCGGGCGGCTGGGGCTGTCCACCGGCAACGGAGGTATGGCGGGGAAGATCCGGGAGGCCTGGTCCGAGGCCCCTCCGGCGTATGCCTGCTGCACCGGCTATGGCACGCATCTGGAGGACTCCGGCACCATCGAGATGCTGGTCCGCCACAGCGGTTACCCGGTGCGCTGCGTCGACACCCTGAGTCTGTGGGTGGACGACGGTATCCTGAAGGATGGGGAAGGGCAAGCCATCCCCAGTATTTTCGCCCTCTATCCCAAGGAATGGATGGGAGTGGACGACGGCGGGGAGGCGCTGGCCTACAGCATCGAGACCGGCCGCCTGCACATTCTGAATCCGCCTCACGCGGTGATTCTGCAGTCCAAGGGGCTCCAGGGCGTCATCTGGGGCATGCATGAGCTGCTCTCCCCGATCTTCACGCAGGAAGAGCATGATGCCATCGAAGCCTACATGCTGCCCACCTACGACAGTCCGGTCTTCGAGGGCGGGTATGTGGCCAAGGCCATGTTCGGCCGTGAAGGAGGCTCCGTCCGGATGTACGATGCGGCGGGCGGACTGGACGTGAAGGATGAGGACGGCTTCGATACCAGCGTGTTCTTCCGGGACATCTATCAGGAGCGGGCGGATCTTCCGCGGATTACGCTCCATGACGGGGACTACCGCCTGCTGACGGGCATGTTCGTCATTAACGGAGAGCCCTGCGGCCTGCTGGGCCGGGCCGGAGGGCTCATAACAGGAAATACCAGCCACTTTGTGGCGTTGGGAGTGAAGGAAAGTTGAGATCGAACGGATATGGGTACGGCTATGATCCGTACCAGAGGCGCAAGAACAACAAACGGCTGATCCTTACCGTCGTCTTCGGGTTCATCGTCCTTGCCGTCATCATAGGCATCGTTGGTGCCGTGTCGGACAGCAAGCCGGCCGTGCTGAGTACCTCCAACGGCAAAGGTACGGCCGCCGCCGCCGGAACCTCCACCGTCCCATGGGATTATAAGGTGGAGGAGGCCAAGGTAGGCGACCTGATCGGAGCCGATATGACCATCCAGCCCGGGAACCAGCTGCTGGCCAACGACGACAATTACGGAACCGGGGACAAGATCTGGGTGCTCAGCTATATGACCGCCGATATGAAGACCCAAGCCGACGGGCAGAATCAAGTGACGCTCTCGTCCTGGGCGCCGCTCAAGTCCTACCGGACCGCGGAAGCGGCCCAGAAGGATCTGGAGGGTCTGAAGGTCCAGGTGGAGACAGATGTAGATCTGGTCGGGGTCTACAAGACCGAATATCAAGGCAAATTCCGTCAATTCGCTATCATGAGCCTGCCGACAGGCCATACCATCAAGCAGCCGATTGCGGAGGACCGGTACAAGAGCATCAAAGACAAGAAGCAGGTTAAGGTCGTGCTGGAGGAAGTCCATGACTTCGGCGATTACGACTTGGCCATGTCCAAATTCAGGGGGTGGGCGGATTAATGGTGGCGCTTAATATCATCATCAGCTTGCTGGTGATCATCGTGCTGCAGTTTGCAGGTATGCTTGTTTTCAGTTGGATGACGCCGTTCGACGATATGGAGGAGCTGAAGAAGGGGAATGTGGCCGTAGGCCTGGCCATGGGCGGCAAGTTCGTGTCGACGGCCATCATCCTGGGCATCTCGGCTTTTACCAATTCGTCCATCTGGCATATGGGACTGTGGTTCCTGATCGGGTACGTCTGCCTGTTGGCGGCGTACTGGATTTTTGAGTGGGCCACGCCGAATCTGACGCTCCATGATCAGCTCCAAAAGGGAAATGCCGCCGTAGGCACCCTGCTGGCCAGCGTGTATGTCGGCATGGGCTTTGCGGTTAGCAGCCTTATTATCTGATTCGCCGCACTTATTCCGGGCCTTTAACGGGATGAACCGTTAAGGGCCCTTATTATGTACGGCGTCATAGCGGACAGGACGCTAGATGTGCGCATTCCTGTCGCGATTTGCACCGGACTATTGTACAATGCTTATAACGAGAAGACCTTTCGAAGGGGAGCGGTGATCCTTATGGGAGTCAAATTTAACCGGCAATACGAGGAAATCATAGAAGAGCTGACAGATGCGCTCTTGGACATCGAGGGCTGCCACGAATTCTTCGAGATGGAGGAGGACCAGTGGATCGCGCTGAAGCCCCGGGAACGCAGGGAGCTGCTCCGTACGCTGTCCGATGACCTGTTCTACGGACTCGGTACCGAATCCTTCATCGAGCTGGGCGACAGCATGATTACCTGGCACCGCCAGAGCCACGCCATCACAGTGAGCTATCCGGCCAAGCCGCTTCGCACCGTTCCGCTGATCTAGAGCGCTTGCGGAGCTGGCGTCAATCCCGGCTCTGCACGACCAGCAGCTGTCCCTCTCGGATGCGGACGACGGCCGTCTCCCCTTCGATGACGTTGCTGATGCCGAGGGATTGACCTGTCCTTAACTGCGCATCCGTCAACGGATAGCGGAACCCCTCCAGCGTTATGCCGGTTACGGCACCACTGAGAGGAAGCAGCGATACTTGCTCATATCGGCCTTTTGTCAGGGTGGCTTGGTCCGCTCCCGACAGAAGGCTGATTTCATTATGGGCGTCGATTATCCGGCAGGGGATTCGGAGCTCCGCCGCCTTAGCCAGCAGCTGAACGTTGGCGAAGGTATGGTCGAACCGGGTGCCCGTCACGCCGAGGAGCAGGACGGAGGCGGGGTGAGCCTCCAGAGCCCAGCTCAAGGCCCATTCCGTATCGGTCAGGTCCTTGCGGACCGGGTCGCAGTCCATCCAGAGGCCGCTCTTCAATCGAATGATGTCCCGTTCCTCAGGTGTGACCGAGTCGAAGTCGCCCAGAGCCATATCCAGGGTGAGGCCGTGGCTCAACAGAAACCAAGCGCCCCGGTCGGCTCCGATCAGGAAGCTTCCGGGAGCCAGGTAGGGGAGGGCCCAATCGCCGAGGCTGCCTCCGGCTACGATGACAGCATGGCGGCCGGAAGGAGTGGGCCCCGTCAAGTGACGGGCTGAAGCGTAGATGGGGGGCAGGGATTCATTGGTCATGGTGGCAGGCTTCCTTTACAGTTAGGATGGAGAAGGTCAAGGCCGTTCTATGGGGAGTGTACCATAAGCCGGACAAAGAGAAAAAGACCGCCCGCTTCCATTCTTGCTGCCGCAAGATGGAGCGGGCGGTCTTCGTGCTGCACGATTATTGCAGATTCGGATTGATGCTGCGGGCGTCAGCGATGTTCCCGCGGCGGTCCAGCAGATGATTCATGCCGCGGACCAGTGTGTCGTCCTCGAGCAAGCTCCACAGATGGTAGCCCAAGTCCTCGCGTTCCACCAGGATGTCCTCCAGGACCTCGACGGTTCCGAAGTCCTTCAGCTGATGGGCCCGGTCGATGGTCTTGCGGAGCATCCCCTGAATCTTCAGCTCATGCTCCAGATCATTGCGCAGGAAGTCTCTCATGGTGTAACGTCCTTCGACCTCGTGCTTGATATAGGAGATCTCATGCTGAGTGACTGGATGGGCGGTGGGGACAACCCCGAGACGGGCCACGCGCTCGCCAATCTCATCGATATGCTCTTGGGTCTTGTCGATGTGCTCGGTCAGAAGCTCGTGAAGGTTCAGGAAGGACTCGGCACCTTCCGTCAGGAAGTGATGCTTGGTGTACTGGTGCAGGGCAACGTTCAGGGCGCAGAAATGCTCATCAAGCTGCAGGCCCATCTCCAGCCGGATCTCATGGGACAGGCTGATGCCCGAGCCCTCCATACGGACCGTGCGCGGCGCCTGCCGGAGGATCATATCGGTAGGCATGACTTGGGGATGCCCCGGCATGTTGGGATCGAAGCCGGACAGGTGCAGCTTGAACTCATCCTTGAAGGAATCCAGGTCTTGACGGACGGCGGACAGATCCGGATTCATGGCTTTTTGCGGTTCCAGGTTCATTCGGTTCGTTCTCCTTGGAATGGAATGGCATACCGCCTTATTGTGGCGCCGACCGCCGAATTTATACGGCTGTCTGCACATCGGCTCCTGTCTTTAGACGGGAGCGGCGCCGGCAGGCAGCCTTTCCTGAAGCAGCCGCGACAAGCGGCGGGCATGTTCCTGGTCCTGATCGAGAATATGACGGACCAGCGCTGCACTCTGCGGATCCAGCTCTCCCTCCACGATCTCGTGGGAGCGGTCCAGGGCGTACTTCTTCTCGGCGGTCAGCAGATCATGGAGGATGTCGACGGGCTGCTCAGGGTAGCCCTTCAGATTTTTGAAAGCCTCTTGGAGCTTACCGATGGGTCCGGTACCGTCAGCCGGCTCCCCTCCCAGCTCCTGAATGCGGCGGGCCACTGATTCTGCCTGACGGCGGGTTTCCTCCTGCAGCTTGCCGAGCTCCGCCTTCAGACGGCTGTCCTTGGTATGGGCGATATAATGCTCATACTGATCGATGCCCATATAGCGGCCCTTCAGAAACTGGTTTAACGCTTTCACCGTTTGTTCGGACATGTCGGGATCTCCTTTCCGGTTCGGGTATTAGTAGAATGGGTTCATTCCGGCGCTTATATGCGGCGGAGAGAGCCGCAGCCGGCTGGATTTCGGAGGCTCTCGACAAAAATGAACCGGGCCGGCGAAACGTCCGCCGGTATTCCGCGTATACCTTTACATAGACTGTAAGAGGTTCCGATTTATGTGCAGGATCGTCTTGCCGTAATCGTAGCACCGTCTAACCAGGAGGTGTTCTATGGAAGAGCTGTTCTGGTCATGCTTGGCGTTCGGGGTACTATTTACGCTGGTCAGCGTGGTTCTGGGCGATCTGGTGAGCCATGCGCTTGGGGGGGCTCTGGACTTCATGTCCGTGGATTACTTGAATCCCACGACACTCGCCATTGCGATTACCGTGTTCGGGGGCTCCGGCATCATGCTGTCCCGTTATACGCCTCTGCCGGGATTCGCTTCCCTTGCAGGCGCATTGGCGCTGGCGGGAGGGATCGGCTTCTTAGCCGCCAAGTACTACGTGAAGCCGCTGAAAAATACGGAATCGAGCACCGCTTATTCGATGCAGGGTCTGACCGGACGGCTGGGCGAGGTGCTGACCTCCATTCCGGCGGGCGATGGCTGCGGGGAGGTGCTCCTGAAGGTGGGAGCCGGCCATTCCAACCATATCGCTTCCAGCTTCGACGGAAATGCCATTCAATCGGGGGTGCGGGTCGTCGTCGTTCAAGTGAAGGACGGCGTTCTGTACGTATCCCGGTTTGAAAATAAAGAGTAAGGGAGAAGTAATGATGCCAGAATTTATGATTATTCCCGTTGTGGTGGTCGCGGTCATCGTTCTGCTGGGCCTGGCCTTCATGGCAAGGTACAAGACGGTGGGGCCGGACGAAGCCATGATCGTCACCGGCTCGTTCCTGGGCACCCACAACGTTTCGGTGGACACGGATGAGAACGGAGGCAAACGGATCAAGATCGTCCGCGGCGGAGGTGCCTTCATCTGGCCGGTGTTCCAGAAGGCGGAGTTCCTGTCGCTCCTGTCCCACAAGCTGGATGTGTCCACACCGGAGGTCTATACGGAGCAAGGGGTGCCGGTTATTGCGGACGGTGTGGCCATCATCAAGATCGGAGGCTCCGTGGAGGACGTGGCGACGGCCGCCGAGCAGTTCATGGGCAAGCCTATCGAAGCGCTGAAGGGGGAAGCCCAGGAAGTGCTGGAGGGCCACCTGCGGGCCATACTGGGCTCGATGACGGTGGAGGAGGTCTACCGGAACCGGGATAAGTTCGCCCAGGAGGTGCAGGGCGTCGCAGCCAAGGATCTGAAGAAGATGGGCCTCCAGATCGTCTCCTTCACCATCAAGGATGTCCGTGACAAGCAGGGCTACCTCGATGCACTCGGTAAGCCGAGAATCGCCGCGGTGAAGCGGGATGCGGACATTGCCCAGGCGGAAGCCATCCGGGATGCCCGGATTCAGAAGGCGAAGGCGGAGGAAGAAGGCCAGAAGGCAGAGCTCCTCCGGGATACCAACATCGCCGAGGCGGAGAAGAACCGGGAGCTGAAGGTGGCTGCGTTCAAGAAGGAGCAGGATACGGCCAAGGCGGAAGCCGACCAGGCATACCATATCCAAGAGGCCAAGGCCAAGCAGATCGCCGTGGAGGAGCAGATGAAGGTCGAGCTGGTCCGCAAGGAGCGGGAGATTGATCTGCAGCAGAAGGAAATTCAAGTCCGCGAGAAGCAGTACGACGCGGAAGTGAAGAAGAAGGCGGATGCCGACCGCTATGCCGTCGAGCAGAGCGCCGAGGCCGAGAAGGCCCGCCGGATGCGGGAAGCGGACGCGCTGTCCTACCGCATCGAATCCGAGGCCCGGGCCAACGCGGAGCAGAAGCGCCTCGAGGGCTTGGCGGTGGCCGATGCCGAGCGGGCAAAAGGTACGGCGGAGGCGGAGGTTATCCGCTTGAGAGGTTTGGCGGAGGCTGAAGCGAAGGAGAAGCTGGCCGAGGCCTTCCAGAAGTTCGGCGAAGCAGCCGTGCTCGACATCGTCGTCAAGATGCTGCCGGAGCTGGCGGCTCAGGTCGCGGCACCGATCGCGTCCATCGACAAGCTGACGGTGGTGGATACCGGCAAGGGAGAGGGTGCGGCCCGGGTCAGCAACTATGTGACCGAGCTGATGGCCACGGCTCCGCAGATGCTGAAGGACGTATCCGGCCTCGACCTGAACGGGCTGATCCAGGGACTGACGCAGAAGCATGCCGTCTCCGCCGGCTTGCCGGCCGGGAAGAGCGAGGCTGCAGCCGCAGCCGACCCGGCTCCTAAGGCAGAGTAACGGAAGAAGGCGCGCCCAGCCGCAGCAATGACGGCAGAGCGCGCCTTTTTGTTTCTCCTCTAACGGACTTCGGCTTCGTGCGCCAACGCCTCGAGATCCCGGTTCACATGCACATGGAAGCCCGGCTGTCCCAGGCGGACGGCGGCCCTCATGGCTGCCGCGACGGTGGCCGCATGGACCGGCTTATAAGGACGCAGCGGGCCGCTCCACAGGAAGGGGAGAGCCCGGCTCAGCTTGGAGGCGGCGGCCTCTCCCGTCCGGCGCTCCTGGCGCTCCCCCAGCAGGAGGGAGGGCTGGAATACATGGATGCAGGCGGGTCCGGATTCCCGGACCCGCCGTTCCATCTCCCCCTTCACCCGGTTGTAGAAGAAGGCGGAGCTCTCCCGGGCTCCCAGAGCGGAGATCACGGCGAATTGGCGCGCGCCTGCTTCACGGGCCAGCCGGGCGGCTTCAACCGGATAATCCAGGTCCACCCGGCGGAAGACTTCCTTCGAGCCGGCCGTCTTCATGGTCGTGCCCAGGCAGCAGAATACGGCGTCCGCCGCGAAGTCATCCTGATAATCCTCCAGGCGGTTATAATCGGCGACCACTTGGCGGAGCTTCGGATGCCCGGAGTCCAGAGGCCGCCGGACGAGAGCTATGATCTGCCCGTAGGACGGATCCTCCAACAGCTGCCGGACCAGCTGGGTGCCGACCAGACCGGTGGCACCCAGCACTAACGCTTGCTTGCTCATAGGACCGTATGCCTCCTTAGCTCTTCTCCTGGAATTTCTGAACGAGGGCAGGAACCAGCCTCCGGGGCATAAACCGGACGGACGAGGCGAGAAGACGGTTGCCGGCCCCGGGAATCACCAGCGGCTCGCCCTTCATCAGGGCCTCATACCCGGCGCGGGCGGCATCGGCCGCAGCCATGACCCGGCCCTGGAACAGCTTGGAGCCCTCCATCTTGGCCCGCTTCTCGAAGCCGGTCTTGGTAGGTCCCGGACACAGGGCGGTTACTGTGACCCCGCTAGGCTTCAGCTCGTGGGCGATGGCCTCCGAGAAGGAGAGCACAAAGGCCTTGGTGGCGAAGTAGACGGCCATCAGCGGTCCGGGCTGGAAGGCGGCAGTAGACGCCACATTCAGAATCCGGCCGCCTCGGCGGGCGACCATGCCCGGTGTGTAGAGGCGGGTCAGATGCGTCAAGGCGTTGACATTCACCTGGATCATGTCCATGGTGTCCTTCGCGTCCGCTTCTGCGAAGGGGCCGAACACAGCGAATCCGGCATTGTTGACCAGCACATCCACCGTGATGCCGGCCCTCTCGGTCTCCTCGAAGAGCTGGGCGGGGGCAGCGGGATCGGACAGATCGGCCGGAATGATCAGGGTCCGCGTGCCGTGGGTCGTCTCCAGTTCCCCGGCCAGACGCTTCAGGGCTTCTTCACTGCGTGCAGCCAACACCAGGGCGTAGCCGTCACGGGCGAAGAGCTTGGCCAGCTCCAGGCCGATTCCGCCTGAAGCACCGGTAATCAGCGCGGTGGGTTGAGTTGTGTTCATACGATGAACCTCCTTATCAGTTCGAAGGATTAAGAATCGTTCCGATCGGTCAGGCACTCGCTCTCCACCAGATTCAGCAGGAGACGGAGCTTGCCTGTAAGATCCTCCAGCGTAAGGCTGTAATACTGCTCGGTCCCCGATTTAACCGCCTTCACGATGCCAGCCTGGCGCAGAATCTTCAGGTGATGGGACACGGCGGGGCGCGAGAGGGGGGAGGATGCGGCCAGTTGGCTCACGTTCAGCCGTTCGGTCTGGGCCAGCAGGACGATGAGCTGTTGTCTCGCCGGGTCCCCTAAGGCCAGAAAAAGCGGCGTGCATTCCTGGAACATGGCCAATGCGTCACAGGAGCCGGCACCTTTGGGCGGAAACCGATCCGTCTCCATAAGTGGAATTCACCCTCCAATCGTCGATAAGTTTAAAAGTTTAAACGTATAAACATATTATATTCCTGCCAGACCCTTTCTTCAACATCAAGGAATTGTTATTATTCAGAAAATCATGTTCATTCCGGTCGCTTTTTAGTATGATATTGACAAATAGACATATTTCTACATTTTTCACCCAGAAGGGGACTGGGATAATGCGAACCTATAGAAGATGGTATGCTTTTGTTTGGATTCTTATCTTGCCCTTCCTGGCCGGATCCTTCCTCCTGTGCGGTCCGGTTGCTGCCGGGAGTGCGCAGACAGCCCAAGGGAGGCCGGCTGCCGAACAGACCTTTCGCATGGAGGCTTGGGAATATGCCTGGGAAACGCAAACGGCAGCCATTGGGGATGCTTCCTCTGGATGGAGCCGGCTTCCGTCTGCCGGCTGGCAGACGGCGGACACGCTCTTGAACCCCGACGGCCGCAACGGCAGCCGGCTTCTCTGGTTCCGGACCAGGCTTCCTTATGGCAGCGCCGCCGTGGGAAGTGTTCTTTTACAGGCGAGCCAGCTCTTCGAGGTTTACCTGGACGACGGACGGCTCATCTACCGACAAGGAGACCTGCCTCCCGGCGGCAGCCCCCAATATATCGGCACGCCTTCCCGCATCGTTCCCCTCCCGGAGGATGCGGACGGACGGACTCTGTATGTCCGGGTATATTCCCACAGCGGGGATATCGGCTTCATCCAACAGCCGGAGGTCGCGGCCGAATCCGCCATTCAGCTCGGGTACTTCCGGTCTCAGTCGCTTCGGCTGTTCTTGGCGGGCTTCTATATGCTGGTCGGCGGCTTGGCCTTATACCCGTTCTTCCGGCTCAAGCAGGTGCATCTCTTGTCCTTCGCCGCCTTCTCCGTCCACTTCGGCCTGTATACCGGGACCCGGACCGCATTGACCAATGTGCTGTGGGACAAGCCCGAATTCTGGATGATGGTGGAGCTAGCCTCTCTCATGCTGTCGATTGCAAGCGCCCTTGCCTTCACGGAGCATCTGTTCGGAGCGGGGCGGGGAAATCTGCTCCGGCGGCTGTGGAAGCTCCATGGCGTCTATGCGGCCGCATCCATCCCGCTGGTGCTGCTCCACGCGGTGCAGGCCGATCATGTGCTGCGGGTGTACCAAGGTCTGATCCTGGTCAGCATGGTAGCGGGGATCAACCGGATTGCCCGGACCGCCTGGACGGGAGACCGGGATGCCAAGACCGTCCTTCTGGGCATGACGGCGCTCTGCTTGACCGGAGCCTTCGATATTTTAAGGCAGATCGTGGCGGTGGACAGCAGAATTCCGGAGCTGGCGTACGGAGGGGCTTTCGTGTTTCTGGTCAGCCTCATCATCGTCATTATCCGCCGCCTGCTTATGATGCTGGCCCGGCTGACGAATACGGAGAAGCTGTCGGTGGCCGGTCAGCTGGCGGCGGGAGTGGCACACGAAATCCGCAATCCGGTGACGGTCATATCCGGCTATCTGCAGCTGATGAAGCGGACGGAATCCAATACCCGGATGATCGATATCATGCAGGGGGAGATCAATCGGATCCGTCTCATCATGAACGAGTTTCTCTTCCTGGCCAAGCCGGCGGAGCCGAAGTTCGCAGACCATACGCTGGAGGGGATTCTCCGGGATGTGCTTCAGCTGTTCCGGATCCAGGCCAAGACCGCGGGGGTCTCCATCCGCTTCCGTTGTCCCTCGGACTTCCCCGACCTCTCGTGCGACGATAATCAGCTGAAACAGGTTTTCGTCAACGTCATCAAGAACGCGCTGGAGGCCATGCCTGACGGTGGAGAGCTCTCCATCACGGTGTCGAAGCGGGATGGGGAAGCGCTGATTGTCGTAACGGACACCGGGTGCGGAATCCCTGACAAGGTGCTGGCCCGGATCGGCGAGCCCTTCTATACCACCAAGGAGAACGGCAACGGCTTAGGCATTATGATATGCCGCAGCATTATGGACAACCATAAGGGAAGCTTTGTCGTGACCAGCGCGGCGGACGTCGGCACAACCGTAACCATCAAGCTGCCCATCCGCAAAAAATAGCCCTTGCAAAAGGCTCGGCAACGTGTGTATAATAAGTCCTGACCAACTGACCAGATTTGTATTTTAGTCATTTTGTATAACGGGGAGGTGTAACGAGATGGCAGCCGACCGTAAAAAATGGATTTTGGAGGCCGCCTCCAAATCGTTCGCTCTCTTCGGTTACAAGGCGACCACCATGGACCAAGTGGCCAAGATCGCCAATGTGGGCAAGGGCACAATCTATACCTTTTTCTCCACCAAGGAGGAGCTGTTCGACGCCATCATGGTGGACGTGATCCAGGAGATGAAGCGGATCGCGGACCGGGCCATTAAGCCGGAGCTTTCCTTTACAGCGAATCTCCAGGAGGTGCTGAGCCAAGTTCTGGAGTTCCGCGGGAGCCACGAGCTCCTGATCAAGCTGCACCACGAGATCCAGGAGATGGGAACCCCAGCGGCGGAGGAAGGAATGCTCAAGCTGGAGAATGCGGTGCTCACCTTCTTGGAGGTTAAGGTTCAAGAAGCGGTGGACCGCAAGGAAATCCGCCCGTGCGACCCGCAGATTGCGGCCTTCGTCATGCTTCGGCTATACGTTTCCTTCGTGTACGATTGGGAGCGTAAGCATGAGCCCTTGACCAAGGAGAAGATCGCAGAGCTGTTCCAGCAGTTTTTGTTCGAAGGTTTGGCCGTTCGGTAACGGCCTTCTTTTTTGGACAAAACTGACCAATTGAATAGATTGGTCATTTATATAGAGAAGAGAGTAGAGGAGTGGATTGTTATGAAACAAAGCTTGCGTCATTTCGGTCATGAGCTGTATGCCATCATCCGCAACAAGAAGGTACTGATCTCCGTAACGGCCGTTGCCCTTATTCCGCTGTTGTACAGCTTCATGTTCCTGTGGGCCTTCTGGGACCCCTACGCCCGGATGGATGTGCTGCCGGTCGCCGTGGTCAATCAGGACCGGGGTGCCACCTTCGAAGGGAAGAACTTGTCCGTCGGCACCCAATTCACGGAGAAGCTGAAGCAGACGCCTACCTTCGAGTGGCACTTCGTGAGCCAAGAGGATGCCCAGGAAGGCTTGAAGGGTCATAAGTATTATATGGCCATCGAGATTCCCGAGGATTTCTCGGAGAAGGCCACCAAGGTGCTGGACCCGAATCCTCAACCCGCCGTCTTCCGGTACATGCCGAACGAGAGCGCCAACTTCCTGGCGTCCCAGATCGGCAAATCCGCCGTGGAGCGGATGAAGAGCGAGCTGTCCGCCCAACTGACCAAGACCTACACCGAGACGCTGTTCGGCAGTGTGAATCAATTGTCTGACGGCCTGGTCCAGGCGGCAGACGGCGCTACCAAGCTGGCCGGAGGAACCAAGAGCGTCGAATCCGGCGTGGAGCAGATCGACAGTAATCTGTTGAAGCTGAGCCAAGGGGCCCAGCCCCTGACCAACGGTGCCAAGCAGCTGGCCGCAGGCGCGGCTGAGCTGTCGAACGGCCTGGTCAAGCTGGAGGACGGCGCCGACCGTCTGAACGGCGGGCTTCAGCAGCTGGCCGACGGCAGCGGCGCATTGGCCGCCGGAGCCGAGCAGGCCGGACAGGGCACCGCCAAGCTGAAGGAGGGCCTCCAGGCCTCCTCCCAGGGGCTGGACCAGCTGAAGCTGGGCACCGAAGGCGTCGCCGCCGGTCTGCAGCAGTTGGCTGCCGCCCAGCCGGAGCTGGCTAAGGATCCGTCCTTCGCCAAGATGCTCGAAACGGCGAAGAAAACGGCCGCCGGGGCGGATGCCGCCGCCGCAGCCCAGAAGCAGCTGGCTACTGCCGCAGGACAGCTGGCCGAAGGCCAGAAGACCGTCAGCGGCGGGGCAGCCCAGCTCCAAGCGAAGCTGGTTGAAGCCAAGGCCGGCAGCCAGAGTCTGACGGACGGACTGAAGGTTATGGTACCCGCCGGCACCAAGCTGAAGAACGGCCTGAACCAAGTGACCGACGGCGTCAACCAGCTGGCTGAAGGAACCGTTCGCCTGAACGAAGGCGCCAAGCAGCTGGCTGACGGCGCCATGGCCGTGGCTGACGGAACTGACCAGCTGTCCGGCAAGCTGAAGGATGCTTCGAAGAAGACCTCCTCCATCCATGGCAACGACAAGCTGTACCAAGCCTTCGCGCAGCCAGTGGCCTTCGAGGAAGAGAAGATCGCCCAAGTGCCGAATTACGGCACCGGCTTCGCCCCCTACTTCCTGTCCCTGGGCTTGTTCGTAGGAGCGCTGCTGCTGACCATCGTATTCCCGGTGAAGCAGCCCGCCATTCCGCCCAAATCCGGCTTCAGCTGGTTCTTCGGCAAGCTGTCCACCATGCTTCTGGTCGGCTTCCTCCAAGCGGTCATCATGTCCGGCGCCATCCTGTGGGGCTTGGGTTTGGAGCCGCAGAACACGGCCATGTTCTTCGTGTTCAGCATTCTGACCAGCTGGACCTTCATGATTCTGATCCAGATGCTGGTGACGCTCTTGGCGGATCCGGGCCGGTTCGTGGCCATCGTTCTCCTGATTCTGCAGCTAACCACCAGCGCCGGCACCTTCCCCGTGGAGCTGATCCCGGTTCCGCTCCAGCGCTTCACCGCCTGGCTGCCGATGACTTATACCGTTCAGGGTTACAAAGCGGCCATCTCCAGCGGAGCCATGGATGACCTGTCCCGCAGCGCAGCGGCGCTCGGCATCTACATCGTCCTCTTGGCCGGCACGACCCTGGTGTACTACGTGCTTCACTTCCGTCGCAACCGTTCGGCCGGAACGCCGGAGATCGGGCACGGAACCGTAACGGCATAACCTGTAAGGTAAGCAAACACCCCTGGCGCCTCCGATTCAAGACCGGAGAGGCCAGGGGTGTTGTCGGTTCTATAGGGACCTTAAGCGGGTCCGGGCTTCCACCGGGTCCGCACGTAGGCGGCCTGCTCCGGCTCGGTGCGGGCCGCTTCGGCGATCTCGCGGACCGCCATCTCCGCCGAGCGTCCCCGGGCGAGGAAGCGGACCCGCTCCTTCATCCACGCCAGCTGCTCCGGATGGTCCAGGAGCCGGCGCAGCGTATGGACGAACTCATCGGCTTGTCCCGCTTGGACGGCGGCTCCCATGCCGGTCAGATAAGCCGCATTGTCATATTCCTGGCCCGGCAGCGGCTTGTAGAGAAGCATGGGAAGCCCCATGGCCAGCGCTTCGGAGGTGGTCAGCCCGCCGGGCTTCGTAATCAGGAGATCCGCTGAAGCCATCAGCTCATGGACATGCTCGATATAGCCGGTTACCACCAGCGGGTGGGGGTAATCCTGCATGTCCCGGAGCAGCCGCTCCTTCAGCCGGTCGTTCCGGCCGCAGACGATGACGGCCTGCATAGGCCGGGCTCGGAGCTCGGGAGCCTGCAGGAGCTTGGCCCAATCGCCGCCGATGAGCCCGTAGCCTCCGCCCATGATAACAACGGTGGGCAGGCTGGGGTCGAGTCCGTGCTTCAGGCGCAGCTCCCTGCGGTTCATTTCCCGGTGGAATTCTTTGCGGACCGGGATGCCGGTGACGGCAACGGCGCGCTCTGGAACGGACCATTGGCGAAGCGCCTGACGGACCCGCTCGGAGCCGACGATGTACCGGTCGGTGCCATCATGGACCCAATAGCTGTGGTAGGTATGATCCGTGATGACGGTGATGATGGGAACGGCGGTCCTGCCCTTTCGCTTCAGCTGGGCCATGGCGGCCGCGGCGGAAGGGAAGGTGCAGACCACCGCATCCGGCCGGAACTC
The DNA here is from genome assembly GCF_051594765.1 of Oryzibacillus soli. Classification (NCBI taxonomy): domain Bacteria; kingdom Bacillati; phylum Bacillota; class Bacilli; order Caryophanales; family Paenibacillaceae; genus Oryzibacillus; species Oryzibacillus soli. The sequence continues at coordinate 364,161 of NZ_JBPPGJ010000002.1, read as the reverse complement.
CTCCAGGAGCGCCATCAGCGGACGGTGGGGAACCAGCCGGAAGCTCTTGAATATACGGGCCATGGCCGTATCGTCCTTGGTCATACGGAAGAGCCAGCCGTACAGCCAGGGGAGCTTGGTGATCCACTGCATATAGCAATATTCGGATAGACGGTGGGTACGGGGGCGTGTCCGCTCGACAATGTCCACGACGCGGATCTTGGCCCCGGGAAGCAGCCGGTGGGCTTCTTCGGCCAGAGCCGCTGCCGCTTGGCGGTGGCCGTCGCCGAGATTGCCCGTTAGGATCAGGATCGCGGTCCGGCCGTTTCGTTCGGAGCTCATCGGGTTTTGCACCTCATTTACGGGATCGTCCCGTTTGGCTTATCATGGGAGATAAGAAAAATCCCTTTACGATTATCATGATACCCTACGGGAAGAAGAAAAGAAAGGAAGGCGATCGGACTTGAAGGAAGCGATCAGATGGGGCATCATCGGCTGCGGGGCCGTGACCGAGGTGAAGAGCGGTCCTGCGCTGCAAAGGGCGGAGGGCTCGGCCTTAACGGCCGTCATGCGGAGAAACGGGGAGCTGGCGAAGGACTACGCCGCCCGCCACGGGGTGCCGAAGTGGTATGACCGGGCGGAGCAGCTCATTGCGGACCCGGAGGTGGATGCGGTGTATGTGGCGACTCCGCCGTCCTCCCACAAGGAGTATGCGTTGGCGGCCGCACGCGCCGGCAAGCCGGTATACGTCGAAAAGCCCATGGCGATGAACGCCCGGGAGTGCGAGGAGATGCTTCACGCCTGCCGGTCGGCAGGGGTGCCTCTCTATGTGGCGTATTACCGCAGGGCGCTGCCCCGTTTTTTGAAGGTGAAGGAATGGTTGAAGGAAGGGCTGATCGGCGACGTCCGCTTGGTTCGGACGGTTCATCTGGCGAAGGCCATGCCGAAGGACAAGGAAGGCATCTGGAGGGTCGATCCGGCCATATCGGGAGGCGGGCTGTTCCTGGACGTGGGGAGCCATACCCTCGATCTGCTCGACGGCTTGCTCGGGCCCATCCGGGATGTCAGCGGCCACGCCTCCAATATGGGCAGCGGCTACAAAGCGGAGGATACCGTATCGGGACGGTACGTGTTCGAATCGGGTGTCCATGGGACGGGAATCTGGTGCTTCAATGCTTACGTCAATGAAGAGTACAATGAAATTGTGGGAACCCGGGGGAGCATCCTGTTCTCCACCTTCGCAGACCGTCCGCTGCTGCTTCGCACGGAAGACGGGGAGCGCCGGGAGATGGTGGAGAATCCGGCCCATATCCAAGAGCCGTTGATTCAGACGATTGTGGACGAGTTGCTTGGCAGAGGCACCGCTCTAAGCACGGGGGAAACGGCTATAAGGACGAGCCGCGTCATGGAGGAGATGGTTCGCGGCTATTATGCCTGACAAGGAGCGAAGGCCTGGCAGCAGACGTTATGGTCCTTGCCGGTACAGACCGGATTCGAATGGGCGGCGGGGGCTTTTTTGGGCTCCTGCTGCTTTTTTTCATTCGTTTGGCGGCTGCCGTTCCACCAGCCCTTGCGCGCCTCGCGCTCCACGCTCTTGTTGTGCTGCTCCATGGACTTCTCCAGGAAATAAGGATTTTGATACATGTGTGTTTCACTCCACTCTTTTTATTTTGTTCAAATCTTTGTCACATCCTTATTTTTACATGAACAAAAGGGGATAAAAAGAGTATAATTGGTTATAATCATTTCCTCTTTTGTGGAACACCTTGTGGGAAAGGCGGTGCGGGCATGCAGTTGGTGGAATATTATCACCGGATGCACACGGAGCTGGACAGCTCTTCGGAGGAGATTACCGTGACGCTGGAGGAGCTGGCGGGCCTCTTGTACTGCTCCGAGCGCAATGTGAAGCTGATCTTAAAAAAGATGTCCGATCAAGGCTGGATCGAATGGATTCCGGGCCGGGGCCGGGGCAACCGTTCGACCCTGCGGCTGTTGACGGGCTCGGGGCTGCTCCTGTTGGAGGAAGCCCGCCAGTATGTCCGGGACGGGAACGTGAAGGGAGCGATGGAGCTGATCAACCTCCGGGGCTTCCAGTCCTCCCTGAAGGAGGAGTTTCTCGACTGGCTGTCCGGCTACTTCGGCTACCAGGAGGTGGGGGAGCGGGAGAAGCGGCTGGATACGCTCCGGCTTCCCTATTACTCGCCCATCCTCTCGCTGGATCCGGCCGAGATGCTCTTCGCGAAGGATCTGCACCTGGTGAAGCAGATCTTCGACACGCTGGTGCGCTTCGATCCGAAGGAACGGACGTTGAAGCCCCAGCTGGCCCACTTCTGGGAATCGGATCCCACCGGCCGGATCTGGACCTTCTACCTCCGCAAGGGAGTCCGCTTCCACCATGGGCGGGAACTGACGGCGGAGGATGTCGTCTATACGATCGACCGGCTGAAGAAGAGGGAGTATTCCGCCACGAACGGCTGGCTGGTCCGGCCCATCAGCCGTGCGTCGGCGCCTACGCCGTATACGGTGCGGGTGGAGCTCTTCGAGCCCAACTACATGTTCCTGCATTACGTTTCGGCCGCCGGCTTGTCGGTGCTGCCCCGGGATGTGTACGGCGGCGGGGCGGCCGGCAATGTGGACCGTTATCCCATCGGGACGGGTCCCTTCCGGGTAACCCGTCATGATGACTGCGTCTGCATCCTGGATGCTTACCCGGACTATTTCCTGGACCGGGCACTCTTGGACCGGGTGGAGATCTGGATCATGCCGAGCGACTGCAAGCCCCAGCCCGAGCAGCAGCGGATGAGGATGGAGGTGGACCTGGACACGAGCACCAACTGCGACGTCGGGGCCGGCCAGTACGTCTGTTGCCCGGCTAACAAGATCATCACCAAGCTGGAGCAGGGCTGCATCATGCTGACCTTCAACATGAAGCGGGACGGACCCCAGCTCCATCCCCGCTTCCGGGAGGCGGTCCACCGCCTGCTGGACCGGGAGGCCATGGCCCGGGAGCTCGGGGAGGGGGAGCTGTTCCCGGCCCAGGGCTTCCTGCCGCCGGATCCGCCGGTCCTATCCGACGACAGCTTCGATCCGGAGGAAGGGCTCCGGCTGGTCCGTGAGTCGGGCTACCAGGGGGAGCCCTTCCTGCTCCAGCTCACCCACAAGCACGAGCCGAGAGGGCGGTGGATCGCCGGGCAGCTGGCCCGGGCAGGCATCCGGACGCAGCTGGAGTTCGTCTCCAAGCTGGAGGCTTGCACCACGGAGCGGATGCTCGGTGCACATGCCTTCCTAGGCGGTGTGGTGGCGGACGAGGATCTGGACATGGCGCTCTTGGAGATGTACCAGATCGACAACATGCCGATTCAGACGTACTTCGCCGAGGAGCTGCAGCAGGAGCTCAACAACGGGATCACGGCCATCCTGCGGGAGCCCTCGGAGGAATCGCGGAAGGTTCGCATCCGCGAGCTGGAGACGGCGTTGAAGCGGGACCATTACGTGCTGTTCCTGCTGCATCCGATCGCCAAGACCACCTTCAGCTCGGTCATCAACGGCGTTTCGGTCAATTCCCTGGGTATGGTGAATTTTAAGGACTTGTGGTTCCAGCCCCAGTAGGACCGGTACGGAAGAAAAATCTTCATCCTCTGAAACCTTTTGGAGAACGCCTTCGTCTAGGTAGGCAAAGGCAGTCAACCCAAAGGAGGATGTACTTCGTCTATGAAATCCACCCGTAAAGCCGGCATCATCGGGATCAGCGCCGCACTGCTGTTATCCGGGGCTCTCCCGGCAGCCGCTGGCCCCTCCATTCTGGCCGCCGAGGGCAGCGCGTCAACCAATGCCGCATCCACCGCCAAGCCCGCGGCCTCTACGGATGCGGCGGTTTCGAAGCCGTCGTCCGCCCAGCTTCCGACCGATACCAAGATCAAGAAGGACGAGGCCATTACATTGGCCCGCCAATACGCCCAGGTGCCTGAGGATTACACCGTGGAGAGCGTCAACTTCCAGGCGGTTCCCGGGGGCAAGGTGCCAGGAGGCTCCGGCAGCAGCTGGGGCATCCACTTCTCCAAGATGAAGGGCGACCGCTATTACGGCAACATCAGTGTTTCCGTCCATGCGGACACGGGCAAGCTGCTCCACTTCTACAGCTATTCGAGCGATCCGGAGAGCCGGCCCAGCTATCCGCCCAAGACCGGAATGAAGGACGCGAAGGAGCTGGCCGAAGCGTTCATCGCCAAGCTGTACCCGGCTGAATTCAAGGAAACCCGGTACAACACAACCTTCGAGGAAAACTTCCGCACGCCTCTGAACGGGGACGTCCGCTACACGTTCCGCTATGACCGTACGGTTAACGGCATCCCGTTCCCGAACAACGGTCTGAGCGTATCAGTGGACGGCAATGGCATGCTTACGGAATTCAACTACAATTGGGAAGCGGACGCCCGTTTCGATGACGTCTCCGCAGCCCTGAGCAAGGAGAAGGCGCTGGAGCTGTGGAAGCAGCAGTCGAAGGTCGTAGCATCCTACTACAGGCCTTATGACAACTTTAAGAAGGAGATCCCCCTGATTCCCGCTTACCAGCTGAATGCCGTTGCGCTGGATGCGGTCACCGGCAAGGTGTGGCCGGAGAACAACCGCTCCTCCGACGTCACGTCCCCGCTGACGGAGAAGCCGTTGGGCTCCGCACCGAAGCCGGGCGGGCTCTTGACCCAGGACCAGGCCATCCAGGCCGTCACCTCCACGTTCAAGCTGCCCGAGGGAGCCGTTCTGGAGAATGCGTCGTATAACGAGAGCAGCATGGGACCGTACGGCGGCAAGCAGGAAGGGACCTGGAACATCAACTGGACCGTACCGGAAGGCAAGGAGAAGAGCAAGGATACGGCCAAGATGCTGCCCTCCAAGTTCTACATCTATGCGGCGGTCAACGCTACGACAGGCGAGATCCTCTCCTTCAACTCGAACCCCTCCTACTATCCCGCTTCCCAAGTGGAAGCGAAGGACGAGAAGGTGACTTACGAGGCAGGCAAATCCCAAGCGGAGGCGCTGGTGAAGAAGCTTCTGCCTTATCGGACCCATCAGCTGGTTCCCGTCTATCAGGATCCGTCGGCATACCCGGAGACCCTCCGTTTGACGAAGCTGGTTCACGCCTACACCTATAAGCGGGTAATTGATGGCATGGAAGCGGGCGGAGAGACCGTGAACATCTCCATCGACCGCAAGACGGGCGAGGTTGTCAGCTTCAACAACGGCCTGTCCGACACCGCTTATCCGGACACCAAGCCGGCTCTTCTGGATCCTGCCAAGGCGCTGGACCTGTGGTTGGCGCAATACAGCCTGGAGCTTCAATATACGGTGAAGAACGCAGGCGGAGGCATCTATCCTTACGACATCCCCATTGAGAAATACAACCTGATGGTGGCCGCCGGGGAGATTCCGCCTTCCACAACGGGCGAGAAGGTCTCTTATTCCTTGATCTACACCCCGGTTCCGAAGAGCCAATCCACCTTCAATGTGTTCATGGATGCGGTAACGGGCGAATGGAGAACCATGAACAACGGAGCCAAAACCGTCATTGGCAAGGTTCGCGCCTCCGACACGGAAGGCCATTGGGCCGGCCGTGAGATGGACCTGATGGTGGAATACAACGCTCTGGAGCTTACAGAGGGCAAGGTGAACCCGGATAAGGTGGCCACCCGGGGCGAGATGATCAAGATGCTGCTGACGGCCATGAACGGAGGCTACTTCTACGCCGCCTACGACAGCGCCCGTCCGGCCTCCTTCGCCGATGTGAAGAACGGCAGCTCGTTGTTCGCTTACGTGGAGAACGCGGTGGACCGGAACCTGATTGACCGGAACCCGGACGGCAACTTTAATCCCGACCAGCCGATGACCCGCGAGGAGATGGCAGAGCTCATCGTCCGCGCTCTGGGCTATAACGAGCTGGCCAAGAAGAGCAGCCTGTTCCGTCTTGATATTGCGGACTCCGGCAGCGTGACCCACCAAGGGCACGTGGCGCTGGTCCTGGGCTTGGGCATCATGTCCTCCTCCAGCGACGGGCTCTTCCTGCCCCAGGAGGAAGTGACCCGCGCCCAAGCGGCGGTCGCCTTCTTCCGCTACCTGGAGCAGCGCGGCAGCCTGCAATCCCAGCCGATTCTCTATTAATACGCATATACCCAAAAGAGGCTGAACCGGAAGCACCGGTTCAGCCTCTTTATGTTGGGACGGCCTTAGCGGACGTCCAGCTTGTAGTAATCATTGACGTAATTCTCGCGGAAGCCGCAGCTGTGGTACAGCTCCATGGCCTTGTGGTTCTCGCAGGCGACCTCCAGGGACATGCTGCGCAGGTCGTAGGCGGCGGCGATGCGGATGGCCTCCGTCAGAATCCGTCGCCCGTATCCCTTGCGGCGGTGCTGCGGCAGCACGGAGAAGCCGAAGAAGTGGGCATTGCGGTCCCGGGTATGGATATTGATGCGGCCCACGGGCTCGCCCTCCGGGGTGTAGGCGATATACGGCCATTCCTCCTCCGGCGTGGCCAGGATCATCTCGACGAGAGACACGCCATCCGCCTCGGACATCTCGAAGCCGCCGGAATCCAGGCGGATCATGAGCTCCCGGTCCTCCGGCCCGGCACGCCGGAGATGGACCAGGGCTTGTCCGGCTTCTCCGGGACCTGCAGCGGCCTCCGGCTTCGGCATCTCCTCCAGCTTCATGCCGAATTCGGAGACCGTGAAGACGGCTCCCGCCGCCTTCAAGAAGCGCTGCGCCGACTCGGAGCGGTGGGGGCAGACGAAGAGTATCTTCGGCACACGCTGCCTCCGGGCCGATTCCATGGCACGCTCCAGCAGCGCCCGGAAGATGCCGGTTCGCCGGTAGCCGGGATGGACCATGCCGCCGGCCTCGGCCTCGTTCGGATTGAAGTGGTACAGAGCCAGGAAGCCGACGAGGCGGCCGTTCTCGTACCACAGGAAATCATTCGGTTCCCCGTCGGGGCGTTTCTCCAGCATGCTCCAGTTGAGCTTCAGCTCGATGCCTTCGGCGGCGTCGCATACCCGCGCCAGCTCCCGGACCTCGATCAGCTGACGTTCGTTCATATGCTTCGGAATGGTCAAACCATGTCTGATCAAAAGTCGAGCCTCCTACCGATTGAATGCGGCCCGTACGGGCTGGTTGCGTGAGCTTGCGGCCGCCGGAAGTATTCCATGCCGCAATGCAGGCCAAAATAACGGGTATCCGATTCCTGGGGGGTACGCCGTAATGTGGAAGAGACTGATCCGATTTCTGGAGGATCTGTATTGCAGGTATGAGGACGATGAGGTTGCGGCGCTGGGGGCGCAGATGACGTACTACTTGATCCTGTCCTTTTTTCCCTTCCTCATCGTGCTCCTGACGCTGGCGGGGCTAACCCCGCTGTCGGAGGAGGAGGTCTGGTCCAATCTGGCCGTGATGCTGCCCGAGGCCACATTCTTGGTCATCTCCGATATTATCCGTCAAATCGTCAAGGAACGCAACGATGCCTTATTGTCCTTTGGTATGTTAGCCACCCTGTGGGCTGCCTCCAACGGGCTGAACGCCATCGTCAAGGGGCTGAACAAAGCCTACGACGAGCAGGAGACCCGTCCCTGGTGGAGGGTCCGGGCCATCTCGGTGGTGTATACTCTGGCGGTGGTGCTGGTGCTGATGATCACCATCGCCCTGCTGGTCTTCGGGCATCTGCTGGGGAAGCAAATGTTCCGGCAGTGGGCTTTTCCGGCTACGTTCGAGACGGTATGGGACGCGGTCAAGCTGGCCGTTACGGTCAGCATCGCCTTCCTGGTGTTCATGCTGCTGTACCGGAACGCCCCGAACCGGCGGCTGAGCTTCCGCAGCGTGCTGCCCGGAGCGGGCTTTGCCAGCGTAAGCTGGGTGGGCATCTCTCTGGCTTTCGCCGCCTACGTCAATCACTTCAATACGTATGCCAAGACCTACGGCAGCATCGGGGGCGTCATCGTGCTCCTCGTGTGGCTCTACTTAAGCAGCACGATCATCTTGATCGGCGGGGAGATCAACGCCGTCCTGATCTTCAACAAGGAGGGCCGCCGGAAGCCGAAGTGCAAGTCCTTCAGCAACCGGGTCATGTTCTGGAGGAAAGAGAGTTGAGATATTCGGACAAGGGGAGTCATATAGTGGTACTGTCCGGCATTTTCGCCATAAAGGAAGGGATAGTCCATGCAACCGGTCCGTCTGCCAAGGAAGCACGCCGCCCGATCGGGGGAGCCGCTATGATCCGATTGATGCTGATGTCCGTATTCCTGGGCTCCGTCGGCCAGATTCTCATGAAGTCCGGCTCCGACCGCCTGGGTTCGTTAACCTTGTCCCCCGACACCCTGTGGAGCGACCTGACCCGCATCGCGCGGATCCCCGAATTCGGGATGGCGCTCCTGCTTTTCGGAGTCAGCTCCCTCATCTGGATGAAGGTGCTCTCGAAGAACCCGCTGACCCACGCGTACCCGCTGGGCAGCATGAGCTACGTGTTCGTTATGGTCTTAAGCGCGCTGCTCCTGAACGAGGCGCTGACCTTGAACAAGCTGCTGGGCGCTCTGGTCATCATCTCGGGAATCATCATCATGCACCGGTAGGGGGCAAAAGCAAACCGCCGGCCCCAAGGACCGGCGGTTCATGTTCATGTGACGGGGCTTACGCCGCCGTGGAAGGCGTGCCGCTCTCCCGCTGCTCGTAATGGACCCGATTGTGGCGCAGGAAGAACCAGACGCCCCAGATGATGATCAAGCCTGCGGCGGCCTGCATCGGGTTCAGCTTTTCCCCGAGCAGGAGGTAGGCCAGCAGCGTGGCGCCAACCGGCTCGCCGAGCACGCTCATGGAGACGGTGGCGGCGTTCACGTACTGCAAGAGCCAGTTGAACAGCACATGCCCGAACACGGTGGGGACGACGGCCAGGAGAAGGAAGATGCCCCAATCGCGGGCACCGTAACCGGTCATCGGCGTAGAGGTCAGCAGGTTGTAGAGGAAGAAGGCGGCCGCTGCTACCGAGAAGACGGTAATGCTGTAGAGCAGAGTCGGGATACGACGCGCCAGGCTCTGACCGATCAGCATGTGGACCGCCACGGCGGCCGTGCCCAGGAAGGACAGGAGGTCGCCCTGGAGGGCTCTCGCGGATATGCCCACATCGCCCCAGCCGATCAGTCCGGCGCCGGCGATGGCGGCGGACATGCCCAAGACGGCCCGGGCTGTGGTTCTCTCCCGGAAGAGCCAGTAGGCACCGGCCAGCACGAACATGGGCTCCAGGGAGAGCAGGATGGTGGAGCTGGCGACGGAGGTGTACCGAAGGGACTCCATCCACAGGAGGAAGTGGAGCATCAGGAACACCCCGGAGGCTCCCATCATGAGCCAATCCCGGAGTGTGACTGTACGGAGGTCCGGGCGCTGGCGCAGCAGGAAGGGAAGCATCAGGAGAACGGTCAGTACCAGCCGGTACATGGCCAGTATCGACGACGGGGCCGACGACCAGCGGATGAAGATGGAGGAGAAGGAAATGGCGGCGATGCCCGCCAATAAGAGCAGGGTCAGGGCCCATTTGGGCAGTGGAGCGCGTGTGGCGTTCATAGTCGGCGTCCTTTCCGGATGAATGGAACGTTGTTCAATTCACCCAGTATAGCCCATTGAGCCCCTCCCGTCACCAGGATCCATCAAAAAAATAAGGGGCCCCAAGCTGGCGGGCCCTTATTTTTTTACGTTATCCCGGTTGTCTGCTGCTCCCGGCGTGCCCGGCGCGCCGCCGCTTCTTTTGTCCCCGTTGCCGTTGAACAGCGCCTCCGTCAGATGGGTCAGCTTCTCCATGAATTTGCCGTAGCCGAAGCCGGCCAGGAACGATAGGCCGATCCGCGCCGGGATCGAATCGCCCGCCTGCAGGAGCAGGATGCCGCTGTCCAGGAGGATGATGAGCACCATGGCGGTGCCCCCGCACATATAAGGCCGCATGAGATACCAATAGATAAACCGTTTCTGAAGCGGCTGGTCGTAGAATTGATGGAAAGCCCGTACGGCATACAGCGTTCCGCCCATGCAGCCGGCCAACGCATAGATGACATAGACCCGGATGCCGGCCCAATCGTCGCCGTTCCAGCCGGAAGCCATATCTCCGCTGATGAGCCACAGCAGACCCGCGCTGCTGCCTACGAACCATAAGGATAAATAGATGAAGATCCAGAGCTTCCAAAGGTTGTCCCGCATTTGACGCCACCCCCAGGCGGTAATGCTTCATGATATGCCAAAAAGGCCCCCGCCGGAACGGCAGGGGCCCAGTAGGCCGGATTATGGGCTCGTTTCAGGCACGGGTGCCTGCTTTGACTTTAAGCGATTTATAGCATTTGCGGCAGACCGGAATGTAGCTCTCATTCCCGCCGATCTGAATCTGCTCGCCTTCGAATACGGGGATGCCGTCCTTGCAGCGCATGTTCATGACCGCCTTGGAGTTGCAGTACCAGCAGACCGTCTTGATCTCCTCGATCTTGTCCGCGATGGCGAACAGATGGAGACTGCCCTCGAAGAGCTGGCCGAGAAAATCCGACCGGAGCCCATAGGCAATGACCGGAATGTCCAGATCGTCGCAGATGTCCGTCAGCTGGCTCACCTGGGCCTTGTTCAAGAACTGGCATTCGTCAATCAGGACGCAATGGGGCTTCTGGGCTTTGGCCAGGGCGTACATGTCGGTGTGCTCGTCGATGATGACCGCCGACTTCTGCATGCCGATCCGGGAGGCCACCGTTCCGGTGCCGTAACGGTCATCGATGGCGGGGGTAAAGAGGAGCACGCCTTTGCCTTGTTCCTCGTAGTTGTGGGCGGTGCGCAGGACTTCAATGGACTTGCCGCTGTTCATAGTGCCGTAGCGAAAATACAATTTAGCCAATCTGCATATTCCTCTCCGCAGCTTCTGCCTTCTTTGGAACCAGTCCTAAGCATAGCATGTTTCGGAGGGCTTGAATATCGGCCTTCGGTCAGGAAATAACAGGCGGCTGTCAACCGAACACGACGGTCAGTCCGTCTCCGTCCTCCACAATCCGTTCCGGAGCGAGCCCCAGCTTGGACAATTGAGCCGTCAGCGGAGTGGGGTCCTGTGGCGGAAAGCTGCAACGGAAGGCGGAATCCCCTTCCTGGACGGCACGGTTCAAGAGACGGAGCAGATCCCAGGCAGTGTAGATGCGGTTGACGTAGCGGGTCCGCTCCCGGTTCAGGGCAGGCCCGCCCCGGTCCATGGTCTCCAGGAAGAGGAGGGGAGGAGCCGAGCGGCCTCCACCGCGGAGCTCGGCGGTGAACTCCAGGCCGTTCATGAGCCCTGCGCCCAAGAGATCCGCGGCTACAGCCAAGGGTTTTCCATCCGTGCTGCGGATCGCCAGGAGCGCCTCTTCGAAGGAGCGCAGGGACAGGGTGGGAATGCCTTCTCCGGCTAGTGCAGCAGCCAGCTCCCGGCCGTATTCCTCATCCCGGGTGATCAAGAGCAGCTTGCCGTCCGCCCGGGGAATGCGATAGGCCGGCATCCATACGGAGAAGACACTTCCCGCCCCGTGCTCGGAGCGGAAGGTGATCTCGCCCTTGTGGGCCTCCACGATCTCCTTGACGATGGGCAGCCCCAGGCCGCTTCCTGCAATCTTGCGGCGGTCCGGGTGCTCCACGCGGTAGAACTTGCGGAAGATCTTGTCCTTGTCCGCTTCGGGGATTCCGAGACCCTCGTCGCTGACGTCGATGTAGACCATGCCGTTATCGTGCCGGACGGTGACGGTGACGGGACCGTTCTGGGGCGAGTACTTGAAGGCATTGCCGATAAGATTGAGAAGAACTTGCTTGAGCCGGTCCGTATCGGCCAGGAGCATAGCCGGCTCCTCCGGCAGCTCGAGACGGAGCCGCCGCTGGTCGGCCAGGCTCCAATGCTCGGCGGCTTGGGCCACCAGGTCCCGGACGTCCAGGGGAACGTAGAAGTAGCGCTGATGGCCGGCCTCCATCCGCTGGAGGTCCAGGAAGTCGTCCACCAGCCGGGACAGCCGCACCGCTTCGTTATAGATCGTGGCCGTGTACTGCTTCCTACGCTCCGGGTTAAGCTCCTTCTGGTTCATGATCTCGCTGAAGCCCAGAATGGAGGTGAGCGGCGTCCGGAGTTCATGGGAGATCTGATTGGCCAGGTCCTCCTTCAGCACCTCTTCCAGTTCCTCCTCCGTCCGGTCCCGGAAGACCAGCAGCCGGCCGCCGTCCAAACCGGCGTTATCCAGAATCGGCGCTGCATAAAGGGAATAGTGGAAGACCTGTTGACCGACGTTGTAGGAGAAGTTGCGCTGGAAGGACGCGTCGGCGGGATTCTTCTGCAGGAAAGCTTGAAGTCCGTCCAGGATGAGCTTGGCAGGTTCGGGATCCAAGCCGGGCAGCTTGCCGAACAGCTCCTGGATGGTGCCGGCATGGGAGCAGCAAGCTCCGAAGAAGTCCTTCAGCCGGCTGTTGGCGAATAGAATGGACCCGTCCGAGCCGCAGAGCACCATTCCCTCCCGGGTCGCCTCCAGGATGCTCTGGGTAATATTGCGCTGCATCTCGATCTGCTCCTTCTCCTGGGCCAGCTCGAAGCTGAGCTGCAAGAGCGCATCCTGGGAGCGGAGCATCTCCGTGATGTCGGAGGCGATACCGTCGATCCGGACGGTCCGGCCGGTGCTGTCGCATACCCGCCAAGAGCGGTCCTGAATCCAGCGGAGCGTGCCGTCGGGATGATGAATGCGGTAGCGGAGCGTGGCGTGACCCGTGGCCTGCCGGCTGGGACTGTTGAGATACCCGATGACGAAGGGGCGGTCTTCCTCGTAGATCAGCATATTGACCCAATCCGGTCCGGAGTAGAAGTAGTCCTCCGAATATCCGTACAGGTCCGCGCAGGCGGGACTTACATAACGCAGCTCTCCGGTCCGGGCGTCGATGGACCAGACCACATCCTTGATATTGGTCAGGATGCCGTCGAGCCTGTTGCGCTCCTGCTCCAGCTCTACGGTCGTATCAGCGGCGTGCCGGGCCAGCTGGAGCTGGCGATGCTCCATTTCATCGAACTGGCGGTTCAGCTCCTCGGCCATGAGACTCAAGGAGGAGGAGAGGGTATGGATCTCCTTGAACCGGCTGTCGGGCCACTCCGGGCGGTAGCCGGTGCCCATCCGGGAAGAGAAGGCTCCCGACTGCTCCGACAGCAAGACGAGCTTCTTGGTCAGTCTGCGGCAGACGGGGAAGATGATGATGGAGGCCAGACCCGTCAGCAAGTAGACCATGGCCAGGCTTTGGGACAGATCCTGATAGATCTGGTTCCAATACTTGTCGGCGGGAAGGGAGGCCACGATCTGGTAACGGGTGTCCCCCGTTCGGTCGGCCTTAATGTAGTAGTAGGATTTCAACCGCTGCTGAATACGACTGGTGGATCCGGGCTGAGGCGACCAGAGGGCGACTTGGCTGTTGAGCCTACGAATCGATTCTCCCTTCAGACCGGGGGACAAATAGGCCGGTGGGGAAACCTGCCAGCCGTCACCTCGCATAATCCGCTCCGGATGCTCCCGTTCGATGAGATAAAGCGTATATTCCGGCGTACGGGCGGCGAAGGCGGTGAAGACGGCTTCGCGGTCTCCGCTCTCGGCGTCCAGGTGTTTGTTCAAGGTGGCTGCCACATGCTGGAGACGGCTGATCACGCTGTTCTCCGAGCCCTTGATCTGCTTCGAGCTGGTGTAGGTCATCTGGATGAGCATTCCCGACAGCAGGAGCACAATCATCAGATTGGACAGCAGCTGCGTCAGGCTCAGCATCGGGGAGGCGGACCTGACGGCGGAACGCTCCCGGTACACCGGGCTGAGCTGCTGCAGGCGCCCGTGGAGCCAAGGGATCAGGATGGCCGCCACCGCAGCACTCATTAGTCCGTTCACGCTGAACTTGAAGAGGACGAAGAGAACGCTTGCGTGGGACACATGAAGAAGCTCCTTATAGATGAAGCCTACCAGAAGAGGGCCGGGTAGAAGCCAATAGACCAGCACAGACAGGGTCAAATCCAGCCTTCTGCGTGTGGTCAGCCAGGCAGTGAAGGCGGCTTCCGCCCCCAGGATAAGAAAAGCGTACGGATGCGACCAGTAGAAATAAGAAGGCAGGGAGCCTGCCACCGCGGCGGCGATGCCCCAGAACGGACCGAACAGGGCGGTACCGGTGAAGGCGAAGAAGCCTGCGGTAAGGAATTCGACGCCGAAAAGCAGCCTGACCGGGAAGAAGCCCGACAATCCGGCCAGGATGACAAGCAGGGCAGGCAGCAGAAAGGGGAGAGGCCGCTTCACGCTGAGAAGACGCGCCGTCATCTCGGCCTGGCGTTGGCCAATGCGGCCAGGAAACGGTTTTGGTCCACGGGCTTGACCACGAAATCATATGCGCCGGAGTGAATGGCGTCCTTCACCATGACCGCCTGGCCCATGGCGGAGGTCACCAGTATTTTGGCGGTGGGATCCAGCTCCCGGATCTTCTTGGTGGCGACGATGCCGTCCATGATGGGCATGGTCAGATCCATCGTCACCACATCCGGCTTGCAGCGGCGGAATTCCTGCACGGCCTGCTCGCCGTTGGCCGCCTCGCCGACCACCTCGTACCCGGCCTCCTCCACGATTTTTCGAAGCACCATACGCATGAATGCGGCGTCGTCTACGATGAGTACCTTCATTCTGCAAGCCCCTTTCTTCCATCTATAGTCGGAAGCCTATGATTATTCGCCATTTGGCAACAAAAACCGCCCGATTCTCGGGAAAAAGTCTTGTCTAAGCCTATGGAAATGAGATAGCATGAAGATAAGCTGTCTCTATTATCCGGTTTTGGTTTTAGGAAAGTTTAAGAAAAGTAATAGAGAAATGTTAGAAATGCGTTAAAAACACCGGATTAGTCCGGTGCGGCCGTGCAAATTCGAGGATGGGCAGGCAGGATTTTCATCCCAGGGGGAAAAGGAGAGCGGGGCCATGGCCAAGGTGCTCATAGTAGAGGACGATCAGAGCATTGCGGAGATGATGACCATTTATTTGGAAGAGGAAGGATATTCCGTCGCTACCGCTTCGGACGGGGCAGAAGGCAAGCATCTGCTCCAGGAAACCGACCCTGATGTCATCATCCTGGATGTAATGCTGCCGGATACGGACGGCATTACCTTGTGCGGCGAGATCCGGTCCGTGTCGCTGAAGCCGATTCTGATGGTATCCGCCAAGAAGGAAGTGTCCGATCGCGTGAACGCGCTTCTGGTCGGGGCGGACGATTACCTATGCAAGCCGTTCTCCATGCGGGAGCTGGCAGCTCGCTTGACGGCCTTGCTCCGCCGCTCGTCGATGGCGCCCGCGGCCGAAGCGGCCGCAGCCAAGGAAGTGCGTCAGAGCGTGCAGGTGGATATGGTCCGCCGCTGTCTGTATGTGGAGGACCGGGCGGTGGAGACCACCTATTCCGAGTTCGAGATCATGAAGCTGCTGTGGCTTCATCCGGGCAAGGTGTTCAGCAGGGAAGAGCTGCTGAACAAGATCCGGGGGCTGGACACCTACGTGACCGAGCGTTCCGTGGATGTCCACATCACCAACCTCCGCAAGAAGATCGAGTCCGATCCGAAGAATCCCAAATATGTAAGAACGGTCTGGGGCGTCGGCTACAAATTCGTCCCGGATGGAGAATCGTGAAGCGCTTACAACAATCTGATTTTTCGATTGTTTTCAGAACATTTTTAAATTGATTCAGCTGACATGTGGTGTTAAAATTAAAAAAATATAATCGAGACACCCGTGCCGAAACAATAATTTTTATCGGTTCGGCCCAAAAAACGTGAAGGAAAGGTTGCACAATGATGACCCAGAATGGATTGCCTCCCAAGCAGGGACTGTATGACCCGCAATACGAGCATGACGCTTGCGGCATCGGTTTTGTCGCCGACATCAAAGGCCGCAAATCCCATGAGATTGTTCGCCAGGCGCTTCAAGTGCTCTGCAATTTGGACCACCGCGGCGGACAAGGCTGCGAGACGAACACCGGCGACGGCGCCGGCATTCTCATGCAGATTCCGGATGCCTTCTTCCGCAAAGCGGTAACCGCTCACGGCTTCGAGCTTCCGGAAGCCGGCAAGTACGGCGTCGGTATGGTCTTCCTGCCCCAGGATGCCGAACTCCGCGCCCAAGCGGAAAGCATGCTGGAAGGCTTTATTCAGGAAGAAGGCCAAACGCTGCTCGGCTGGAGAACGCTGCCCGTAGACAACTCCTCGCTGGGCAACTTCGCCAAATCTGCGGAGCCTTACGTCCGTCAGGTCTTTATCGGCGCCAACGGCCCCCTGAAGGATGCCCTGTCTTTCGAGCGCAAACTGTATGTCATCCGCAAGCTCGCGGAGAACGCCGCGAGATCTTCCGTTTACAAGAACGCCTTCTACTTCTCCAGCTTATCCAGCCGGACCATTGTTTATAAGGGCATGCTGACTCCCGACCAAGTCGATGCCTATTATTTGGAACTCCAAGACCCTGCCGTTGTTAGCGCGCTCGCTTTAGTGCACTCCCGCTTTAGTACGAATACCTTCCCGAGCTGGGAGCGTGCGCATCCGTACCGCTATATGATCCATAACGGCGAGATCAACACCCTGCGCGGCAATGTGAACTGGATGCATGCCCGCCAGGCCATGTGCGACACCGACCTGTTCGGCGACGATCTGTCGAAGATATTGCCGATCATCGATAACGAGGGCTCCGACTCCCAGATGTTCGACAACACGATGGAATTCATGATGCTGTCCGGCCGTTCCTTGCCGCATGCCGCCATGATGATGATTCCGGAGCCGTGGTCGAAGCATGAGGGCATGAGCCCCGAGAAGCGCGCCTTCTACGAATACCACAGCTGCCTCATGGAGCCGTGGGACGGTCCGGCGGCCATCGCGTTCACCGACGGCTCCATCATCGGCGCCGTGCTGGACCGCAACGGACTGCGTCCTTCCCGCTACTACGTGACGACCGACGACATCATCGTACTGGCCTCCGAGGTAGGCGTGATGAACCTGGCTCCGGATAAGATTGCCCGTAAGGACCGCCTGCGTCCGGGCCGCATGCTCTTGGTTGACACGGTGGAAGGCCGCATCATCTCCGATGATGAGATCAAGGACCGCATCATTAACGAGCATCCGTACCAAGAGTGGCTGAAGGAGCACCTGATCAGCCTGAGCGATCTGCCGGCCGCGCCGGAGCTGCCGAAGGCGGACCACAAGACCGTAACCCAGCGCCAGCAGGCTTTCGGCTACACCTATGAGGGCATCCGCAAGTTCCTGGAGCCGATGGCCAAGACCGGCGTCGATCCGATCGGATCCATGGGCAACGACGCCCCGCTGGCCGTACTGTCCGAGAAGCCGCAGCTGCTGTACAACTACTTCAAGCAATTGTTCGCGCAGGTCACCAACCCGCCGATCGACTCCAACTTCGAGGAGATCATCACCGCCCAGGAAACCACCATCGGTCCCGAGCGCAACCTGATCAAGCCGGAGCCGGAGAGCTGCCGCCAGATCCGCGTGCCGAGCCCCATCCTCTCCAACGAGGACCTGGCCAAGTTCCGCCATATCCAGCGGGAAGGCTTCCAGTCCCAGGACCTGCCGATTCTCTTCCGTGTGAATCAAGGCGGGGAAGGTCTGGAGCAGGGCATGGAGGAGCTCTACGCTGCAGCCGACAAGGCGATTGCCGAAGGCGCCAACCTCTTGATCCTGACCGACCGCGGCATTACCGAAGAGCTGGCCGCCATTCCGGCGCTTCTGGCCGTATCCGGCCTGCACCACCATCTGATCCGCGCCGGGACCCGCACCAAGGTCAGCCTGCTGCTGGAATCCGGCGAGCCCCGCGAAGTGCATCACTTCGCGCTGCTTCTGGGCTACGGCGTCAGCGCTGTCAATCCGTACCTGGCGTTCGAGACGCTGGACGATATGATCAAGACCAACATGCTGACGGACGTCACCTATGAGAAGGCGGTCTACAACTACCTGAAGGCCGGCATCAAGGGCGTGACCAAGGTGATGGCCAAGATGGGCATCTCCACCGTGCAGAGCTACCGCGGCGCCCAGATCTTCGAGGCCGTTGGCATCAGCCAATCCGTCATAGACAAGTACTTCACCTGGACCGCTTCCCGTATCGAGGGCATCGATATGGCGACCATCGCCAAGGAAGTGGAGCTTCGCCATAAGAAGGCCTACACCGCCCAGGAAGGTCGCGACCGTGTCCTGGAGAGCGGCGGCCAGCTTCAATGGCGTGCCGAAGGCGAGGAGCACATGTACAACCCGGAGACCATCTATACGCTGCAGACCGCCTGCCGCACCGGGGACTACGGCTTGTACAAGAAGTACTCCAAGCTGATCAACCGCGACGACGAAGTGAAATATACCCTCCGCAGCCTGATGGAGTTCAAGAAAGAGCGCCGTTCCATTCCGCTGGACGAGGTGGAGCCGCTGGAATCCATCTTCAAGCGCTTCAAGACCGGCGCCATGTCCTTCGGCTCCATCTCGAAGGAGGCGCATGAGGCGCTGGCCATCGCGATGAACCGCATCGGCGGACGCAGCAACACCGGCGAGGGCGGCGAGCATCCGGAGCGCTTCATTCCGGACGCCAACGGCGATTCCCGCCGCAGCTCCATCAAGCAGGTGGCTTCCGGACGCTTCGGCGTGACGAGCAACTACCTGGTGAACGCGGACGAGATTCAGATCAAGATGGCGCAGGGCGCCAAGCCGGGTGAAGGCGGACAGCTGCCGGGCCGCAAGGTGTATCCTTGGGTTGCGGAAGTCCGCGGCGTAACCGCAGGCGTGGGCTTGATCTCGCCGCCGCCGCACCATGACATCTACTCCATCGAGGACCTGGCGGAGCTGATCCACGACCTGAAGAACGCCAACCCGCGTGCCCGGATCAGCGTGAAGCTGGTATCCGAGGTGGGTGTAGGCACCATCGCCGCAGGCGTGGCGAAGGGCAAAGCGGACGTCGTGCTGATCTCCGGCTATGACGGCGGCACCGGCGCATCGCCGCAAACCTCCATTCACAACGCAGGTCTTCCGTGGGAGCTCGGCCTGGCCGAAACCCATCAGACGCTCCTGCTCAACAACCTGCGCAGCCGGGTCACGGTGGAAACCGACGGCAAGCTCCTGACCGGCCGCGACGTCGTCGTTGCAGCACTGCTGGGCGCCGAGGAATTCGGCTTCGCGACCACGCCGCTGATCGCACTGGGCTGCGTCATGATGCGCGTGTGCCACCTGGACACCTGTCCGGTGGGCATCGCGACCCAGAATCCGGAGCTCCGTGCCAAATTCGCCGGCGACCCGCAGCATGTCGTCAACTTCATGACGTTCATCGCCGAAGAAGCGCGCGAGCTGATGGCGGAGCTGGGCTTCCGGTCCATCGAAGAGATGGTCGGACGCACGGACGTGCTGGAGACCGCCCATGCGGAGAATCATTGGAAAGCCAAGGGCTTGAACCTGTCCGCCCTGCTTCACCAGCCGGAGGTTCCGGCCGATTATGGCAGCTATTGCCAGATGGAGCAGGACCACGGCCTGGAGAAGTCTCTCGATATGAAGGAGCTGCTGTCTGTATGTAAGCCGGCTCTGGAGAATAAAGAGAACGTCCATGCGATCATGCCGATCAAGAACGTGAACCGCGTCGTCGGCACGATCCTGGGCAGCGAAGTGACCCGCCGTTACGGGCTGGAGGGCCTGCCACACGACACCATCCGCCTGCACTTCAACGGCTCCGCCGGACAAAGCTTCGGCGCCTTCGTACCGAAGGGCATCACCCTGTCCCTGGAAGGCGACGCCAACGACTACGTGGGCAAAGGCCTCTCCGGCGGCAAAATCGTCATCTTCCCGCCCGAGCGCTCCTCCTTCGTGCCGGAAGAGAACGTCATTATCGGCAACACGGCCTTCTACGGCGCCACCGACGGGGAAGCATACATCCGCGGTGTGGCCGGCGAGCGGTTTGCCGTTCGGAACTCCGGCGTGCGCGTTGTCGTCGAGGGTGTAGGCGACCACGGCTGTGAGTACATGACCGGCGGACGCGTGGTCGTACTGGGCCCGACCGGCCGCAACTTTGCCGCAGGGATGTCCGGCGGTGTGGCGTTCGTGTATGACGCCGACGGCACCTTCAAGAGCAAGATCAACAAGGAAATGGTCTTCGTCGAGAGCCTGACCGAGCAGTATGAGGTCAACGAGGTCAAGCTGATGATCCGCAACCATGTCAAATATACCGGCAGCTCCGTAGGCCACCGGATTCTCGACAACTGGGAAGAGAGTGTCTTCAACTTCGTCAAGGTCATTCCGCAGGATTACAAGCGGATGTTCGAGTCCATCGAGAAGGCGAAGCTGACCGGCTTGAACCAGGACGAAGCCATCATGGCCGCATTCAAGGAAAACATGAGCAGCGCCGCCCGCGTCGGAGGCAACTAAGCCCAGCATGGCTTGGAGCGGATGGAGAGCCGATCGGCTCTCCGGCCGTTCCGGGCGTATAACCTTAGGAGGAGAATCATGGGAAAACCAACAGGTTTTATGGAATACAAGCGTGAACTCCCGGCTGACGAAGCTCCGTTGTCGCGGATCGGCCATTTTGGGGAATTCCACGAGCACATGTCAGAAGATAGTCTTCGCACCCAGGGCGCACGCTGCATGGACTGCGGCATTCCATACTGCCACACCGGCAAGCTTCTGAACGGCATGGCAGCCGGCTGTCCGGTTCACAATCTGATTCCGGAATGGAACGATCTGGTGTACCGCGGCATGTGGCGCGAAGCGCTGGACCGTCTGCACAAGACCAACAACTTCCCGGAGTTTACCGGCCGCGTCTGTCCGGCGCCCTGCGAGGGCTCCTGCACCGTCGGTCTGAACGACAGCTCCGTGACCATTAAGAACATCGAGTACTCCATCATCGAGCACGGCTTCGAGCACGGCTGGGTTAACGCCGAGCCTCCGAAGACCCGCACCGGCAAGAAGGTGGCGGTGATCGGCTCCGGTCCCTCCGGCTTGGCTGCGGCGGCCCAACTGAACAAAGCCGGGCACACCGTCACGGTCTTCGAGCGTGCGGACCGCGCCGGCGGCCTGCTCATGTACGGCATCCCGAACATGAAGCTGGACAAAAAAGTGGTTCAGCGCCGCGTAGATCTGCTGGCCGAGGAAGGCGTCACCTTCGTGACCAATACCGAGGTGGGCAAGGACTACCCCGTTGAGAAGCTGAAGGCCGAATTCGACGCCATCGTGCTCTGCGGCGGTGCCACCAAGGGCCGTGACCTTCCGGTGGAAGGCCGCGACCTGAAGGGCATCCACCTGGCGATGGAATTCCTGCACAAGAACACCAAGTCCCTTCTGGATTCCAATCTGGAGGACGGCGAATACATCACCGCAGCCGGCAAGGACGTCATCGTCATCGGCGGCGGCGATACCGGTACGGACTGCGTGGGCACCTCCCTGCGCCACGGCTGCAGCTCCGTGTACCAGTTCGAGATCATGCCGAAGGCTCCGGAAGGCCGGGCCGGCAACAACCCTTGGCCGGAATGGCCGAAGGTGTACAAGATGGATTACGGCCAGGAGGAGGCTGCGGCCAAGTACGGCGGCGATCCCCGGCAGTATCTGATCTCCACGAAGAAGTTCGTGGGCGATGAGAATGGCCACGTGAAGGAAGTTCATACCGTTCTCATCGAGTGGAAGAAGGATGCCAACGGCCGGTTCGCACCGGTCGAGGTTCCGGGCAGCGACCGTGTGTTCCCGGCGCAGCTTGTGCTTTTGGCCCTGGGCTTCACCGGTCCGGAGAACCAGCTCTTGGACCAGCTGGGCGTCGAGAAGGATGAGCGCTCCAATGCCAAGGCTGCTTACGGCAAGTATGCCACCAATGTGGAGGGTGTCTTCGCTGCCGGCGACATGCGCCGCGGCCAATCTTTGGTCGTCTGGGCCATCAACGAGGGCCGTGAGGCGGCACGTGAAGTGGACCGCTTCCTGATGGGCGCCACCAACCTGCCGTAATCGAATCTGTTGCAACTGACTGTCCTTTCGCCGTGGATTCGGCGAAAGGGCATTTTTTTTGTATAATGAACCCATCGGATGATAGCGGGAGGGTACGAACAAGAATGGACAAGCTGAAGGAATTGGCGGAACGGCTGTGCGGCGAGGGTAAGCTGGTGCAGGCGGTATTAAGCGGTCCCCGGTCGAAGACGCCGGAGGCGCCGAGCAAGATCAAGATCAAGCCGCTCTTGCTTAAGGGCGATCGGGTATATCAGTTCGAACGTACGGTGGGGGCTAAGGTCTTCCACGAGAACGTGGCGCCGGAGGAAGCGGGAAGCAGGCTGGCGGATTGGCTGGCCGGGGCCTTCAAGCAGGGGCTGCTGCAGACCGCGGAGGCGGACTACCAGGTGCTGGTGGACAAGAAGGGCAAGGTGTCCATCCTGGAGCGGGGCGCCACCAAGCAGGAGGCGGAGCTCACCCATAACCGGAAGAAGCATTACGTGCTGGAGGAAGGCACGCCCGTGCCGTTTCTGGTGGAGCTGGGAGTGATGAACGCCCAGGGCAAGGTGCTGGCGCAGAAGTATGATAAGTTCCGCCAGATTAACCGCTACCTGGAGATGATCGGAGACATCGTTCCCCATCTGAAGAAGGACCGGAAGCTCCGGATCGTGGATTTTGGCTGCGGAAAATCGTACTTGACCTTCGCTCTGTACCACTATCTCGTGTACATCCGCAAGCTGGATGTAGAGATTATCGGACTAGACCTGAAGGAGGACGTCATCACCCATTGCTCCGCCTTGGCCGGACAGTTCGGTTACGCAGGACTTCGCTTCCAGGCGGGGGACATTCAGGATTACCGCGACGAGCAGCCGGCGGATATGGTGGTGACGCTCCACGCCTGCGATACGGCCACGGATGCGGCGCTGGAGAAGGCGGTCCGGTGGAACGCCGACGTCATTCTGTCCGTGCCCTGCTGCCAGCATGAGCTGAACCGTCAGATCAAGAGCGAGACCCTGTCTCCGATGCTGAACCACGGGATCATCAAGGAGCGTCTGGCGGCGCTGGCCACCGACTCGATCCGGGCCCATCTGCTGGAGCTGGTCGGCTACAAGACCCAGCTGCTGGAGTTCATCGACATGGAGCATACGCCCAAAAACCTGCTGATCCGTGCGGTCCGCCAGACCTCGGCGCCTTCGCCGAAACAACAAGAGAAACTGTCGGAGGCCTATAAGACCTTCAAGCAGTTTCTCCATGCGGATCCTTATCTGGAACGGGCCTTGCAGGACAAGCTGGCTCCAATTCTCGGCACTCCCGCCGGCAGGGAGTAGATTGGCTTCATCACAGCATACCTTCATCCTGGGCCTTCTTCGTAGCCTGGATGCGGTCGCGCACGTCCATCTTGGAATAGATGCTAGAGATATAGTTCTTCACCGTGCCCTCCGAAAGGAACAGCTTCTCCGCAATCTCCCGGTTGTTCAGTCCGTCGGAGATGCAGTGGAGAACCTGGAGCTCGCGGTCGCTTAAGCCGTAGGCCGAGCCCCCGCCGCCCCGGACCGCTGCTTCCTCGGCGGGACCGCCGGATGCTGCGGGGGCGCTGCTTTCCTGCCGGCCGCCCTGAAGGCGGTTGACCAGCATCTTGGCGATGTCCTGGGGGATGAGCGTCCCGCCTCGGTTCACCCACTTGATCCCGGCAGCCAGATCCCGGGGATGGATCGCCTTCAGCAGATAGCCTTCGGCGCCTGCACTCAAGGCGTCCACCACATAGGCGATCTCCTGGAACGTGGTCAATATGATCACGCGGATGTGGGGCCACTGCGCCTTGATCCGGCGGGTGGCTTCCACTCCGTCCATCTCGGGCATATGGATATCCATCAGCACCACGTCAGGCTGGTGCTCTGCGCACAGCTCCACGGCCATCCGGCCGTTCTCCGCCAGGCCGACCACCTGGATATCCGGATCCATGTCGAGTACGATATGCAGACTTTCCCGGATCAGGTCCTGATCATCCGTTAAGAGCAGCTTAATTTCCTTCATCCTGCATCCTCCTTCGATATGCGAATTCCATCTGCAAGCGGCTTACCGGCGGATCGGGATCCGGCAGCGCACCTCGGTTCCCCGGTCCCTGGAGGAGGTAACCTCCAGACTGCCCTGGAGGGCATCAAGACGCTCCCTCATGGAGTTCAGGCCGAAGCCGGCCTCCAGCTGCTCGGAGCCGATGCCGTCATCGGATACCGTGAGCCGGACACCTCCCTCGAGATACGCCAGCGTCACGTAGACCGTTGCGGCCTGCCCATGGCGCTTGGCATTCGTCAGCGCCTCCTGCAGGCATCGGATCAGCGTCAGCTGCACCTGCTTGGGCAGCTCGAACTCCGTTCCTTCCTGCTGGATGCCGATCTTGGTGCCGGTATGGACGGCGAACTCTTGAGCCAGGTGGGAAAACTGCTGCAGGAAGGTTCCTTCCTCTTCCTGGGGAGCGATCTGGTGAATGCTGCGCCGAACCTCCTCCAGGCCGTTGCGGGTCACCTGGCGCAGCACCTCCAGCTTATCCTTCGCCTTGTCGGGAGCCGTATCCATCAGATAGGACACGGCATCCATGCCCATGACGACGGAGGTGAACGTATGTCCCACCGTGTCGTGAAGCTCCCGGGCCATCCGGTTCCGCTCCTCCAGAAGCGTCAGCTTTTCGACCTGGTTGGCATACTGCTCCAACGCCTTATTCTGCTCCTGGATGAGCCGGTACTGCCGCAGATTCTCCTCATACAGCTTCTTCACCCCATGGGTGGAGAGCCACATCCGCTGGATGCCGTAGCCCAAGGCGAACAGGGAGCCCAGGCTGACCATATGGTTGAAGAGATGGGCGAATTCGACCGGTTCGTCCATGAGCAGCAGATTCTCCGCAACGGGTAGCGCAACGAGGAACAGCACCATATTGAAGGGAAGCAGCTTGCCCCTGGAGTGGAAGGCGATCAGGAGCAGCATGACCGTGACGATTCCGATGAATTCGCGGCCATTCAGGTAGATCAGGTACATCTCCAGAGAGCCGCAGGTGGCAAGTACGACGAAGGGCAGAGCCAGCCGGTTCGTATAGTAGGGCCGCCAGACGGCCAAGGTCGCGAAGTAGGAGACCAGGACCCACCCGGCCACCAGAAATCTCATCCCCAGACTTCCCATTCCGGCCTCGGTGAAGATGAACAGGATCCCCATCCCCAGCCAGGAGGTTAAGATGCCGAACAAGGCCCAGTCCACCCACTGCCATGCCCTGCGTTCGATGACCATATGACGCCGTTTCCCCTCTCGATTGAAACCTATGGATTCGAAAACCCGTTATAATGGTAATTGTCCATTTCATTGTACTTCAGAACGGCTGAATCCTAAAGTGATTACAGTCATGTGACTCCGAGCATGACCCGGCGAAGAGGCCTTCATATGACTTGACGTGTCAGATTAATGACCGGAGGGACTATGCAAACCGCTTCAGAAAAGCTATGATGAGTGACAGGAATTGGGATTTGGAGGGGAAGAAATGAGCGAACCCATCGTTCAGCTTCACAACGTGACCAAACGGATCGGCTCCAAAACGATTATCGACAAGCTCAGCTTCGAGGTCCCCCGGGGAGAGGTGTTCGGCTTCCTTGGCCCTAACGGAGCGGGCAAGACGACCACCATCCGGATGATGGTCGGCCTGATGTCCATTACCGAAGGGGATGTGCTGATCGGAGGTTACAGCATCACGGATCATTTCGAGAAGGCCATCAAGCAGGTGGGGGCCATCGTCGAGAATCCGGAGATGTACAAATATTTGTCCGGGTGGAACAACCTGAAGCATTTCGCCCGGATGGTGCCCGGGATTACCAAGCACCGGATCCAGGAGGTTGTCGCTCTGGTCGGCCTGCAGAACCGGATCCACGATAAGGTGAAGACCTACTCCCTGGGTATGCGTCAGCGCTTGGGGGTAGCTCAGGCCCTGCTGCACAAGCCTGCGCTCTTGATTCTGGATGAACCGACCAACGGCCTGGATCCTGCGGGCATCCGGGAGCTGCGGGATTACCTCCGGCGTCTGGCCAAGGAAGAAGGCATCTCCGTCGTCGTCTCAAGCCATCTCTTGTCGGAGATGGAGCTGATGTGCGACCGGGTGGCCATCATCCAGAACGGCAGGCTGGTGGACGTACGTTTGATCAAGGACATCATGCAGGAGGAGCAGCGGTCCTCCGTCGTATTCGAGGTATCCGACGTGGAGGAGGCCCGGCAAGCGCTCTCCCAGAATCCGGGCGGATTCCCGGCGGAGGTTCAGCAGGGCGGCATCATCCTCCAACTGGACCGGGAGGAGATCGCCGAGGTTACGGCGCTGCTCGTTCACGCGGGAATCAAGATCTATGCCATCAAGCCCGTAGCGAAGTCGCTGGAGGACAAATTCTTGGAAATGACGGGAAGTGATCAGATTGCTTAATCTCATCCAGAATGAGAACATGAAGATCTACCGCCGTCTCCGGACTTGGATCCTGGCCGGCATCCTGGTGACCCTGGTGGTCGGGACCTCCCTGATCACCAGGTCTACCGCCAACCGACACAACGAAGGCTGGGAGGCCGAGGCTCGGAGCAGCATCGCCTTGAGCGAGCAACGGTTGGCCGACCGGGCGGATATGCCGGACCTGGCCAAGGAGGAGATGCGGCGGACCATCGCCGTCAACCAATACCGATTGGACAACGGCATTCCGCCCTCGAACCAAACGCTCTGGGGCGTGGTACTGAGCATGTCCGAATGGATCCAGATCGTGACCATCTTCACGGTGGTGGTGGCGGCGGATATTGTGGCGGGCGAGTTTACGGCAGGCACCATCAAGCTCCTGCTCATCCGACCGGCCAGCCGGTCCAAAATCCTGATGTCCAAATATTTGGCCACCATCGGCTTCTCCATTCTGCTGCTGGTCACCCTGTTCGGCACCACGTTCATCTTGAACGGCTTCCTGTATGGCTTTACGGATGTGGGCTCGCCCTATCTGCACGTGGACGCCTCCATGAAGGTGCAGGAGAGCAGCATGCTGCTGCACGCCTTGAATACCTATGCACTGAAATGTGTGGAGCTGATTATGGTCGTAACCCTGGCCTTCATGATCTCCACGGTGTTCCGGAGCAGCTCCTTGTCCATCGGCTTGTCCCTGTTGATGCTGTTCCTGGGTCAGGCGATCACGCTGTTCTTTAGCCAGTGGAGCTGGGGAAGGTTCTGGCTGTTCTCCAATACGGACCTGACTCAATACCTGGAGGGGAAGCCTATGTTCGACGGCATGACCATGTCCGCCTCCATCGCCATCCTGCTGGTATATTTCATTGTGTTTAACCTGCTGAGCTGGTCCATCTTCAACAGACGTGACGTGGCGGCTTAGGAAGAATCCCCGTTCGGGGGTTCTTTTTCATATCCGTTGATTCTTAGCGGCAGAGAGATCGGAGGGTGTTATGGGAAGACAGACGAAGAAGATCGCAGAGATTGTGGGCAAGGTCGTGCTCCTCCTGGTCATGGCCTTCGCGGCAGTTATGGCGGTTATGCTGGTCATCGGCGTGGTCGTGGCGCTGCAGCATGTTCGCTCGGGCGGAAGCGTGGGAGACGGGGGAATTAACCTGTCGCCGGGGAGATGGTCGACCTTCGTCCAGCCCGTGTGCTTTATCGCGGCGCCGCTGCTGATGTACCTGAGCTTCGAGCGCAAGAGAGGCTGGAGCATGGGAGTCAAGCAACCGCTGCCCTTGGCTTGCCGGAGGTTGGGGGAAGGAATGGGATGGGGCGTCTTGCTCATCACGATATCCTTTGCGGGGATCGGTGCGGCGGGAGGCTACCGGCTCATCGATGCGGGGGTCCGTGCCGGAGAAGGAGGAGGGCTGGCAGTCTGGTTCCTGCTCTTCATCTTCGTCGCCATCAACGAGGAGCTGATGACCAGGGGCTATGTCCAAGGGCTGATCCGGTACCATTACGGCCCCTGGCCCGCAGTGGCGGTGACCTCGCTGCTCTTCGCCTCCTTGCATCTGGGCAATGACGATATTCTCCAGAACCCGGTTCCCCTCTTGGAGCTGTTCGCAGCCGGCGTTCTGCTCGGCGTCTCGAGAGAGGTGTCCGGTGGGCTGTGGATGCCTATCGGGCTGCACTTGACCTGGAATTTCTTCCAGGGGAACGTCTACGGCTTCGCCGTCTCCGGGAAGCCGGTGGAATCCTTCATCCGCCTGGAGGCACGGGGGGCCGAATGGTTGTCCGGAGGAGGCTTCGGCGCGGAGGGAAGCCTGATCACCCTGCTGGTTACGGCTGCAGGCACCTGGATGGTGTACCGGTGGTACTCCCGACGGACTGTAGGGAGGAACATGGGCCAGGAGAGGGGCTTCTACTGAAAACGGCGGTTTCGGGGAACAATGGTAATCCGGAGGACCCCATTCCAGCATGAGCTGCATGAAGGAGGGAGCTGGCCCATGGTTTGGATCGTTGTCATCCTGATTCTTTTCATCTTCCAGATCATCACGATACTGGTCTCGGAATTCCGCCATCCGGAGAAAACGGTGGCCTGGCTGGCCGTCCTCTTCATTCTCCCCGTGATCGGCTTCGTCATGTATTATTTTCTGGCCAAGAGCTACACGCGGCGCCGGAT
Source organism: Oryzibacillus soli (assembly GCF_051594765.1). Classification (NCBI taxonomy): domain Bacteria; kingdom Bacillati; phylum Bacillota; class Bacilli; order Caryophanales; family Paenibacillaceae; genus Oryzibacillus; species Oryzibacillus soli. Next base: position 335,580 of record NZ_JBPPGJ010000002.1, on the reverse strand, counting down.
CGTGAAGCGCAAGACCCACCGGCTCATGATGGAGATGCGGAGGGATCTGCAGCGGCTCTCCCGCCTGTTGAAGAAAGGCTCCCGGGGCTCCAGGGCCATCGAAGGGGACGAACGGCTATTCGGCCTGCTCAGCAACCTTCCGGGAGCACCCATAACCAAGTGCAACGAAGTGGAGTTCTACTACAACGGCTGTGATACCTTCGAAGCTATCCTCCAGGCTATGGAGGAGGCGCGAGATCATATCCATATGGAATATTACACCTTCCGGAACGACGAGACGGGACGCCGCTTCATCGATCTGATGACCAGGAAGGCCGCGGAGGGGGTGAAGGTCCGGTTTCTCTACGACGGAATCGGCTCCTTGGATATGCCGGACCGGACCGTCCGCTTGCTGGAGGACGCGGGGATCGAGACGGGCTGCTTCCTGCCGCCGCTCTTCGCCTTGGCCGATAAGCGCTTGAACTACCGCAATCACAGGAAGATCGTGGTGGTGGACGGACTGACCGGCTTTCTCGGGGGTATCAATGTCGGAGATGAATACGTGGGCCGGAACCCCAGATTGGGCTACTGGAGGGACACCCACATGAAGGTGGTGGGGGATGCCGTGTATTACCTGCAGAACACCTTCATTCAGGACTGGTACTTCGTCAAGGGGGACCTGCTGCACGACGGACGCTACCTGCCGGAGCACGAGTGCATGGGCGAGGATCTGGTCCAGATCGTCAACAGCGGGCCGGACGCCCATTGGGACACCATCCTGGAGGTGTATTTCTCCGCTGTGGCCACGGCGAAGAACAGGCTGTACATCACGACCCCTTACTTCATCCCGGAGCCGGGCATCCGTCTCGCCCTGAAGACGGCGGCCATCAGCGGAGTGGATGTCCGGATCATTCTGCCCAAGATCCCCGATACGCGGATCGTACACTGGGCCTCCTTGTCCTACCTGGAGGAGCTGCTCCAGTCAGGGGTCCGGTTCTACATGTATGCCAAGGGCTTCATTCACAGCAAGATGCTGATCGTCGACGACAAGATGGCCACGGTGGGCACCGCCAATATGGATATGCGGAGCTTCTTCAGCAACTTCGAGCAGAATGCCATCCTGTTCGACCGGCATCTGATCCAGAAGCTGGAGCGTCAGTTCCGGCTCGACCTGAAGGAATGCGAGGAGGTGGCCTTGTCCGAATTCGAGCGCCGCTCCCGGCTTCAGAGAGGCAAGGAGATCCTGGGCCGGATGCTGTCGCCGCTGTTCTAAAGGCCCCCGCTCCACGCCAAAACGTCCCGGTTCCCCCGCATTCAGCGCGGAGCCGGGACGTTTTGGCGTGGGGGGAAGACCGTCCTGTGACGGTCCCATACCCTTACCCTTGCCCGAGAATAGCCAACACCCGGTCCAGCGATTGGGGAGGCACCCGGTCGATCAGGTCGCCCATGCGGGCCAGCCGCTCCTCGATGTTCAGGAGATGGAAGTCCCGAGGATCGCAGCCGGACTCCACTTCCTGCCATAGAAGCGGGGTTGACAGGGTGGCTCCGGCCCGAGCCCTCGGAGTATAAGGAGCGGAGAGGGTCTTGCCGAACCAGTGCTGGAGGTAATCCACGTAGATCAGATCGCCCCGGTTCTTCTTCAGACGCTCGATGGTGAAGAGACTCGGGTGGGTCTCCACCAGGTAGTGTCCGACAAAATGCCCTACCGCCCTCAGCTGCTCGAAGGTGTAGCCCTTGCGGATCGGGACATAGATCTGCACGCCTGTGGCACCGGAGGTCTTGGGCACCGATTGGATCCCCATCTTGTCGAGGGCCTCGCCGACCAGACGGGCGGCCTGCATGATTCGGGGCTCCTCCTCCAGGCTCGGATCGATGTCGATGAGCCATTCGGCCGGAAGCTCTTCGCCGATGTAATGCAGCGACGGGTGGAACTCCAGGCAGGCCAGATTGCCCAGCCAGACCAGCGTGGGGATGCTGTCCAGGACCACATAGTTAATGCCCTGGAAGGGAGCCGTCCGGACGAAGGGGGGGAGGGGATCCGGCGCGTTCTTCTGGTAGAAGAACTTCGGGTCTCCGGCTCCGTGCGGATACCGGATGGTGGTCAGATACCGGTTGCGGGTGTACTTCAGCAGATACGGGGCCAGAGCGATGAGCTTCTGCAGGTAGAGGAGCTTCGAAATCCCCATCTCCGGGAAGAGCGGCTTATCCGGATTCGTAATGGTCAGCTCGTGGCCTTCGATGACAACCGTGCCTTTGGTGGTGCGGGGCTTCACACCGGTACCGGCCATGCGGGATCCTCCTCTCTTATCGCATCATGCTTCGTCACCGGGCAGCTCCACCAGCTTCGGATGCCTCAAGAGGCCGGCGTCCGTCACCTCGAGACCGGTGACCCTGCAGCGGAAGGGCTGCGCGAGCCAGCCCAGCTTCACGCCCTTCAGGTCGGAGGGGAGCGTAGCGAACGGCCGGTTCCCCGGTCCGTCCTCCTTCAGCTCCCGCTCCATCAGACGGCGCTTCGAGGCCTCGGTCAGCCCCAGGGACACCCGCCCGAAGTAGTAACCGTCGGACGCCATGACGAGGCTGGCCAGACGGCCTTCGTTGAAGGTGTAGCCCAGAATCTCGACGTCCAGCACCAGAGCGGTCTTCTTCTTGAACCAGTCCTTATGCTTCTTGCCCTCGCGGTAGGGGCCGGACAGCCGCTTGGCGACGATGCCCTCCCAGCCCCGTTCCTCCACCCATCCCCACAGCGCGCGATGGTCCGGGAATAGATCAGTAACGAAGAGCCGCTCCCGCTTCTCGGGAAAAAGACGCAGGAGCTCCTCATGACGCTCCCGGTACGGACGGTTCCGCCAATCCTTCCCTCCGGCGTGGAGCACGTCGAAGAGCACGAACTGGACGGGATCCGCGGTCCCGGCCTGTTGAATGGTGGCTGAGGTCCGAAGCCGCTCCCGCTGGAGCACCTTCTGGAAGACGGGCCGCCCCTTGGCCGTATCGAAGACGACAACCTCTCCGTCCAGGAGGAAAGGGCCCTCCAGCTCGGACAGCACCCGGACCAGCTCCGGGTAAGCGCTGTTCTTCGGCAGGAGCCTCCGGGAGAAGAGCTCCACCTGCCCCCGGTCGATCCGGGCCAGCATGCGGACGCCGTCCCACTTCAGCTGATAGCCCCAATCGGGTCCCTCCGGGACCTCGTCTACGGCGATGGGCTTCATCGGATCTGTGGGCAGAACCATATGGGTTCGGTGTAGGATGGACATGCCGCGCTACACCGTCTCTTTCACCTTGCGGGGCCGGCCGCGCTTCGGTTTGGCCTCGTCCGTGCCTGTTGCAGGGGCCGCTTCGTCCGCTCCACTGGCTGCAGCAGCCTTGCGTTCCGTGCCTCCGGCTGGCTTCTTCCCCGCAGCCGCGGGCTCCGGAGCGGCGGATTTGACCGCATCCAGGCTGGCCTGCAGGGCGGACATAAGGTCGATGACGTTGGTCTTCTGCGGGGTGTCGGGGGCCACCCGGATATCCTCGCCCGCCACCTTGTGGCGGATGGCCTCCAGGACGGCGTCGCGGTATTCGTCCGTATATTTTTCCGGTTCGAAGGGTGTGGACAGCTGCTCGATGAGCATCTTGGCCATGGTCAGCTCCTTCTCGTTCACCCCGGCATTCTCCGGCAGGTTGGGCACCTGGGAGACGGGCCGGATCTCATCGGGGTAGAAGATGGTTTCCATGGCCAGGCAGCGTTCGATAACCCGGATGGCGGCCAGACTGCTCTTGGAGCGGATGGATACCTTGGCGATGCCGATCTTGCCGGTTTCGGTCAGGGAGCGGAGCAGCAGGTTGTAAGCATTGGAGCCGGTATCCGCGGGGGCCAGGTAGTAGGTCTTCTGGAAGTAGACCGGATCGATCTCCTGGAGGTCCACGAAATCCAGAATCTTGATCTCCTTATTAGCTTCGCCGCCCAGCTGCTCCAGCTCCTCCTTATCGAAGAGGACGAACCGGCCCTGCTCGTATTCATAGCCCTTCACGATGTCGTTCCACTCCACCTCCGTGTCGCACGTTTGGCACTTGCGGACGAAGTTCAGCGGGGTGGAGCAGGCTTTGTGCAGCATCCTCATGGAGATGTCCTTATCCTCCGTGGCACTGAACATCTTGACCGGCACATGGACAAGCCCGAAGCTGATGGCGCCTTTCCAGACGGTATGCATGGAGTCCGTCCTCCTTTTTTTAGGCGGCCGAGGGGCCGCAGGAATGGGTGAAGCACGATTATCCTGTTCATTTTATGAAGCCGAAGCCGCGATCATGAATGAGACTTTCGCATTTCGGAGAAAACTGTATGGGAAGTTTATGCAGCCCTGCAAATATCCGTTGGTAACAGTGTGGCCAAATGAGGCGGATATTAAAAGTTGAGGAAGAGGAATGGGAGGAGGGGAACCTATGGATGTGACACGCGCCAAGGAGATCATCGGCCTGGATCAGACCATCGACGTGAAGCTGGACGGCGTACCGGTCTGGATTGACAGCGTAGACACGGGCAGCGGCAGCGCGACGGTGCATGTGAAGAACAACCCGAACAGCAAGAAGACCGTATCCGTTCAGGAGCTTCAAGAGATTTAACCCCGTATGGGTACAAAAGTGGGCTGTCCACCGCAAGCGGAGGGCAGCCTTTCTATTTGCCGCGGGCCGGGAACCGCTCGGCAGGGTTTTATTCTATGAAGGCTGTGCTATAATAGGTTGAATAAGGATCGGAGGGATCGCCATGCCCGGGCTGGATGAATTCGGGTTAATCCGCATGCTGACGTCCGGCCGGACTCCGTCGGGTGCCGATACCGGAAGCGGCGTGGCTGTGGGCATCGGCGACGATGCGGCGGTGCTGAACGGCCGGCCCGGCCGTCAGTGGGTCGTCTCCTGCGATACGATGGTGCAGGAGATCCATTTTAAACCGGAGACCATGACCTACGGCGCCATCGGCTTCAAGGCCATGGCATCCAATATCAGCGACATGGCGGCGATGGGGGCTGAGCCCCGGTTCGCCGTCATCGCCCTGTCGGTGCCGAAGGAAGTACCGGAGGAGCGGCTGCGGGAGCTGTACGACGGACTGTACGAATGTGCGGACCGGTACGGGGTAGCCATCGTGGGCGGCGACACGACGGGGCATCCAGGCGGCTTGACGGTCACCGTTACCGTCATCGGCGAGGTGGAAGCGGGACGCGCGCTGCTGCGCTCCTCCGCCAAGCCCGGTGACACCGTATTCGTCACCGGACCGTTGGGGCTGTCGGCCGGAGGCCTGGATGCACTGCTTCGCAGAGGCGGCAGCGCCTATGATGCTTCGGGCATGCCGGAGCATTGGATTCCCCTGGTGCAGGCGCACCAGCGTCCGCTGCCGCAGGTGGAGGCCGGCCGTATTCTGGCGGAGAGCGGACTGGGGCGGGCGTTGAACGATGTAAGCGACGGGCTGGCCAGCGAAGCCTGGGAGCTGGCGGAGGCCTCCCGCTGCACGCTGCTTCTGGAGGAGGCGTCCCTTCGGATCACGCCGGAGCTGGCCCGGTACGGGCAGGAAGCCGGCAGGGATCCATTGGAGTGGATGCTCTACGGGGGCGAGGACTATCAGCTGGTCGGTACGGCGGTAGCCGCCGATTACGTCCTGCTGGAGGAGCTGTTCGCCGAACGGGGGCTTGCGCTCCATGCCGTCGGACAGGCTCTTCCCACGGAGAACGGGGAACCGGGCGTGCTGCTCCGGAGGCGGGACGGCAGCCTAACCCCGCTGGGCAAGCGGGGATACAATCATTTTCAATAACGGGCCACCATAGATTGGAACGAGGAGGAGACCGGCGTGGAACAGAAGCCGCATTCCTATCAATTTGATTCCCGGGGCGAAGCGGATACGTACCGCTTGGCCAAGGAGCTGACCCGGCTGTTCGTGCCGGGCTCCATCATCGGCCTGGACGGCGACCTCGGGGCGGGGAAGACGACCTTCTCCAAGGCGGTGGGCGAGGCGCTGGAGGTGCAGGAGACCGTCAACAGTCCCACCTTCACCATCATCAAGGAATATGAAGGACGGACCATGCCGTTCTATCATATGGACGTCTACCGCATTTCCTTGGAGGAGGCGGAGGACATGGGCTTGGACGATTATTTCTACGGCGACGGCGTGACCTTGGTTGAATGGGCCTCGATCATCGAGGACCTGATCCCGGAGGAGCGGCTGTCCGTCTATATCGAGAACACCGGCTGGACGGAGCGGCGGTTCCATCTGGCGCCTGTAGGGGCCGTCTACGAGAAGTGGTGTTCGGTACTGAAGGAGCAGGGACTGATCCATGAAGAGCATGAATAGAAACAGGGAAGAAGGCGGTCTGCGCCTGCTTGCCTTGGATACGGCTACGGCCAATATGTCGGTGGCGCTTCTCGAGGGAGGCGTCACGAGGAAGGAAATCGATACGGCGGCGGAACGGAACCACTCGCTGTATCTGCTCCCCTCGGTGCTGGAGGCGTTGGAGGATCTGGGCTGGACCACGGAGGAGCTGCAGGGTATCGTTGTCGGCCGGGGGCCGGGCTCCTACACGGGGGTACGGATCGGCGTTACGGCGGCGAAGACGCTGGCTTGGGCGCTGCGGGTGCCGGTAGCGGGCGTATCCACGCTGGAAGCTATGGCCGGCGGCGCTTGTTCGGCATGGAGCCGGGAATCGTCCCGGGTCAGTTCCCGCGAAGACGCCGGCTCCGGAGTAGGCATGGCAGACCTGGGCTGTTGGGTCGTTCCGCTTATGAATGCCCGTCGGGGGCAGGCTTTTACCGCATGGTTCGAGAAGTCCGGAAGCGGAGAAGCCGCCGAAGACGTGTTCGCCTCGGGCTGGTCCCGAAGGCAGGAGGACGGCATCCGCTTGATGGAGCGCTGGGCCGGAGAGCTCCTGGAGGAGCTTCGGCATGCGGACCGGAAGCCGGACACTGTGCTCTTTACGGGGGAGACGGAATGTTTCGCCGAGCTCCTGTCGCAGTTCGCCGCTGAGGCGGAGGAGTTGGGGATCCGGACGGCCGTACTGCCGTATGGGGTGCAGGCCCGGTATATCGGACAGCTTGGGGCGCTTCGGTTTGCCGCAGGAGATGTGGACGACGTGCACGGGCTGCTGCCGAATTATACACAGCTTCCGGAGGCCGAGGTCCGTTTGCTTGCCGCGACGGGCGTGAAGAAGTAGGACGACTTTACAGGGAATCAGGAGGGAGCGGTATGGAGCTTCCGGTTAGAGGCTTGGCAGACGCGCAGGATCCGTCCTTTCGCCCCATGCGGGTGGATGATATCGAGACCATATGCGAGATTGAGGTGGAGGCCTTCCCGACGCCGTGGACGGCAGGGGCGTTCCATAATGAGCTGACGAACAACCATTTTGCCCATTACCTGGTGATGGAGATGGAGCGCCGCATTGCGGGTTATGCCGGCATGTGGATTATCATGGACGAGGCCCATATTACGAATATTGCGGTGCGCTCTCCCTTCCGCGGCCGGGGCTGGGGCGAGCGTCTCCTGACGGAGCTCCGGGCGAATGCCAAGAAGCTGGGAGCCCGGCGCATGACGCTGGAGGTCAGGGTGACCAACCGGGTAGCCCAGAACCTGTACGAAAAAATGGGCTTCCGCTCCGTCGGAGTGCGGAAAGGCTACTATACGGACAACAACGAGGATGCCCTGATCATGTGGACGGACATCCTGTAGGGAACGGTGGAATCGAACATGACAGACCATAATGGACGGGAGCCGCAACCGCGGCCCTGCCTTCTCTTAGCCATCGAGACCAGCTGCGACGAGACCTCTGTCGCGGTGGTCGAGGACGGACGGACCATCCGGTCCAACATCATCTCCAGCCAGATCGAGACGCACAAGAAATTCGGCGGCGTGGTGCCGGAGGTGGCGTCCCGCCAGCATGTGGAGAGCATCACCTGGATCATCGAGGAAGCGGTGGACCGGGCGGGCATCACGCTGGCGGATGTGACGGCCATTGCCGTAACCCAGGGACCCGGGCTGGTGGGCTCGCTTCTGGTGGGTCTGGTGGCAGCCAAGTCGCTGGCGCTGGCGCTGCGGGTTCCCTTGATCGGTGTCCACCACATCGCTGGGCATATCTACGCCAACCGCTTCGTGGAGGAGATCCTCTACCCCAGCCTGGCGCTGGTCGTCTCGGGCGGCCACACGGAGCTGGTGGTGCTGGAGGCTCCCGGCCAATTCCGGATCATCGGGCGGACCCGGGATGATGCAGTGGGCGAGGCCTATGATAAGGTAGCCCGCGCCTTGGGGCTGCCCTATCCCGGCGGCCCCCATCTGGACCGGCTCGCCCACGAGGCGGACGGGGCGCTGAAGCTGCCCCGGGCCTGGCTCGAGCCGGAATCCTACGATTTCAGCTTCAGCGGGCTGAAATCGGCGGTGCTGGCCGCGCTGAACCAGGCGCGGATGAAAGGGCAGGACCTTGCCCCGGCCCACGTGGCAAGGGGGTTCCAGGACTCCGTCATCGACGTATTGACGGAGAAGGCCATGCGCGCCGCCACGGAGTTCGGCGCGAAGCAGCTGCTGTTGGCCGGCGGCGTGGCGGCCAACAAGGGCCTGCGCACAGCGCTGGCGGAACGGTGCGGGAGGAGAGGCCTCCCGCTGGTGGTTCCGCCGCTTGCGCTGTGCACGGACAACGCGGCGATGATCGCCGCCGCGGCGCACTTGAAGTGGGAGAGAGGCGAATTCGCCGATCTCTCCCTGAAGGCGGAAGCCCTCGTGTCCCTCGAGGGCTGGTCGGTGAAGTGAAGCGGCACGGCGTTGCGGGTACGCGGACAGTGGGGCCTACCCCGTGCGGGTACGCTGTCCCATTTTGGGAACACAACGATGCCCGTGACCTGGAGAAGACGCTTGGGAGAGAACGCTGCCCAAGCGTCTTTTTTGATGGGGAGGTACGGCGCAGACTTCTTCTACTAACCGAGGGGTTGAAGAAGATATTAACAGGTATCGGTATCTTTTTGTGGATACAGTTATGCACAGGGTGTGTTGATATTGTGGATATGTGGGGAAAAGCCGCGATTTTCAAGGAGCAGTTACCCACTTTCCTGCGCGAAACCTGTGTAAAACGCAATGGTGGATACTGGGGATATTGGGGATAATATTGTGAAGAACTCCAAGGACTCCACTTGCAGGTTGTGGAAAAGTTCAGACAATTCAAACATTAGCTATGTGGATAAGACGCTTTTGGACGAAGTTATCAACAAGGGACAACTCTCATTGGTTTGATAGCACCCTTTGTTTGGTTCACACACCTTAGGTTCTCCGGATCGCACCACACCCGACGCTTCACCGAAGAAATGAAGGCCGCCGATGGCCTTCATTTCCCAAGGACCACGCGTCCTCTCGCTGGAAGGCCCTCCATGGCCTTCATCCCCAGCACCGTGCTACCCCAGACGTCTCCTCGCCGAATGAAGGCCGCCGATGGCCTTCATTCCTCCAGGACCACGCGTTCCTCTCGCTTGAAGGCCCTCCATGGCCTTGAGCCCTCGGCCCTGCGTGCCATCTCAGGACCTCCGCCCATAAAGACGCCAAAAAGCCGGACTCGGATAACCCAAGTCCGGCCTTCGCTTATTCCATCATGCCCTCCCAAGCCGCGTAGGCTTGCTCCAGCTCCAGCTTCCGCTTGTCGATGGCCTCGTTCTTCTCCTGGACCAGGACGTAGTCCTGATACACCTCGGGCCGCGTCAGCTCCTCCTCGAGAGCGGCGATCTCGCCCTCCAGCCGGGCGATGTCCTGCTCCAGCTGCTCGAGACGCCGCTGCCGGTTCCGCTCCTCGCGCTTGGCCTGCTTGTCGGCCTCATAGCTGCCCTTACCGGCAACCGCCGCCGATGGGCCGCCCGCACCGGCCGACTCTGCAGCCGCCGCTCCTCCGGCAGCCGAACCCGGGGCGCCGAGCCCTCCGGCACCCTTCGATGGGCCGGGAGCACCGGCTCCTCCGGCGGTACCGCCTCCTTCGGCCAGGAACTCGGCCTGCTCCAGCTTTTTCTCCAGATAATCGTCGTAGTTGCCCAGGTAACCCGTGATGCCGTCGGGTGACAGCTCCAGGATCCGGTCCGCCATCTTGTTCAAGAAGTATCGGTCGTGGGAGATGAAGAGCAGGGTGCCCTCATAGTCCATCAGGGCGGCTTCCAGCACCTCTTTGCTGTAGAGATCCAAGTGGTTCGTCGGCTCGTCCAGGATCAGCACGTTGGCATTCTGCAGCATAAGCTTGGCCAGCGCGACCCGAGCCTTCTCTCCGCCGGAGAGGGAGGAGATCCGTTTGAACACGTCCTCGCCGCTAAAGAGGAAATTCCCCAGTACGGTCCGGATCCGGGCCTCCTCCAGATGGGGATACTCGTTCCAGACCTCGTCGAGCACCGTATTAACCGGGTTCAGGCCCGATTGCTCTTGATCATAGAAGCCGATCTGAACGTTGGTGCCCCAATAGTACGTTCCCATGGCCGGCTTCAGCTGGCCGGTGAGCACCTTCAGCAGGGTGGACTTGCCGATGCCGTTGGGACCGATGAGAGCGGCCGTATCTCCGCGCGACAGCTGGAAGGTGGCGTTGCGGAAGAGCATCGGACCGCCGTCGAAGGAGACAGCCAGGCTGTTGGCGTCCAGAACGTCCCTCCCGGATTTCTGTCCGGCCTCGAAGCTGAAGGAGGCCCGCTTCAGGTCTCCCATCGGCTTGTCGATCCGGTCCAGCTTCTCCAGCGCCTTGCGCCGGCTCTGGGCCCGCTTGGTAGTGGAAGCGCGTACGATGTTCTTCTGGATGAAGTCCTCCATCCGGGCAATCTCGTCCTGCTGCTTCTCAAACTGCTTCATTTGGCTCTCATATTCCGCTGCCTTCAGGTCCATGAAGCGGGTGTAATTGCCGGTATAGCGCTTGGACTGGTGCCTCTCGATCTCGTAGATGACCGTGACCAGAGCGTCTAGGAAATACCGGTCATGGGACACGACCAGAATGGCACCGGGATAGGAGCGCAGATAGCCCTCCAGCCAGGTCAGCGTTTGGATGTCCAGGTGGTTGGTCGGTTCGTCCAGCATCAGCACGTCCGGCTGCTGGAGCAGCATCTTGGCCAGAGCAAGCCGAGTACGCTGTCCGCCGCTCAACGTGGAGATCACCGTTTCGGGAGGGAAAGTCCCGAAGCCCATGCCGTGCAGGATACTGCGGATCCGGGATTCCATCTCGTACCCGCCCTTCTCCCGGAACCATTCCTGCCGCAGGGAGTACTTGTGCAGCAGCTCCTCGTAAATTCTCTCATCCTCGTGGATCTTCGGGTAGGCCATGGCGGCTTCCATCTCCCGAAGCTCGCGTTCGGTCTCCAAGAGGGGAGTGAACACATCGAGCATCTCCGCCCAGATCGTACGGTCGGTATTCAACCCGCTGTTCTGGGCCAGATATCCGACACGAACCTCTTTGCTCTTGAAAATTTCGCCGCTGTCATATGACATTTCCCCGGAAATGATCTGTAATAATGTCGATTTGCCGGCTCCGTTGACGCCGACTAGACCGATGCGCTCCCGGTCTTGAACTTGTACGGTTATGTTCGACAGCACCGCGCGGGTGCCGTAGCTTTTGGTAATATTCGATGCCTGCAGCAAAATCGCCATTACGTTATTCCCTCCAACATGCTGACCCTATCCTATGATTCCGTTCCTATATCAGTGTACCATATCCGGCCTTCTTCCTCACTACGGAGTACGGCTATAACCGAACATTCCGGAGATGGGGCTGTTGGAATGGCCATCGTGCACCCTTTTTTCACACTCCCGAAGTTATGTTACAATAGAAGGAAGACATTTAGGAACAGCTGCGGACAACGGTCATCCGGCAATGGCCCAAGGAGGGAACCCAACATGGCACCGGACAAAAGCGTGCTTCGCCGAAGCGTTCTGAAGCTGCGGGAGAGTCTGGACCCCTCGGAGCGGCGGTTGAAGTCCGAACGCTTATGCGGACGGCTCCTGTCGGTATTGGCGGATCATCCCGGCTTGGCCGGCGGAGGGGGCCTGTTCATGTACATGCCCTTCGGTCATGAGCCGGATATTTTTCCGGTGGCGGAATGGTGCTGGAAGCAGGGAATTCCTGTCATCGTGCCGAAAACCATACGGGAGCCCCGCCGGCTCCGGCTTCACCGGATCCAGGGCCCGGAGCTGCTGGCTCCCGGCACCTGGGGCATTCCGGAACCCCTCGCAGGGGCTCCGGAAGCCGATGCAGGGGACATCGTGGCGGTGTTGGTTCCGGGAGTTGCATTCGATCGCTCCGGCGGAAGGCTTGGTTACGGAGGCGGGTATTATGACCGTTTCTTCGCTGAGCTTCGCCAGGCGGGGAGGAAGCCGCTGAAGCTTGCTCCGGCCTTCGAGATCCAGCTCGTGGAGGAGGTTCCGATGGAGCCGCACGACGAGCGGATGGATCTGATCATGACGGAGACGGGGCGTTACGAACCGGATTCAACCGGACAGGAGGAACAACAGGATGGCGGAGCAGGACAACCTGACGCATTTTAACGATCAAGGCCGCGCGCGTATGGTGGATATCTCGGACAAGCCGGTGACGGAGCGCTCCGCCACGGCGGAGACCACCGTGAAGATGAAGCCGGAGACGCTGGCCCGGATCAAGGAGGGCGGCATCGCCAAAGGGGATGTAAGAGCGGTCGCCCAGGTAGCCGGCATCATGGCCGCGAAGAAAACCTCCGATTGGATCCCCATGTGCCACCCGCTGGCATTGACGGGCGTCAATATCAGCTTCTCGGATAACGGCGTGGATGAGCTCTATATTGAAGCCACCGTCCGAATCACGGGGAAGACCGGGGTGGAGATGGAAGCTTTAACGGCCGTAAGCGCCGCCGCCTTGACGGTGTACGATATGTGCAAAGCAGCGGATAAGGCTATGGAGATCGGGCCGACCCGTCTCATGGCCAAGAGCGGCGGGAAGAACGGAGATTTCCAGAGAACGTAGAGGTCACCATAAGAACCGCTGGATCGGATAGAGCGGGATGAGACGAGTTTGACGGTAGGGAGGAGCTTTCCATGCATTTTCGAGTGGGCATACTGGCAACAAGCGACCGCGGCGCCCGCGGGGAACGGGAGCATACGAGCGCACAGGTCATCCGGGAGCTGGTGGAGGAAGAGCTGATGGGGGAGATTGTGGAATACCGCATCGTCCCCGATGAGAAGCCGGAGATCATGGCGGCTTTGATTGAGATGACGGATTATTATCAGGCCAATCTGATTTTGACCACCGGCGGCATCGGCTTGAAGCCCCGGGATGTGACGCCGGAAGCGACGCTGGAGGTTGTGGATCGCCTGGCACCGGGCTTTGCCGACGCGATTCGGAGCGCATTGCTGGCCAAGACTCTGCCGCATGCCATGTGCATGCGAGGCATCTCGGGTCTTCGGGGTCAAACCTTGATCATTAACCTGCCTGCAGATCCTAAGGGCGTGCACGAGAGCTTCGCCGCTATCATGGATTTCCTTCCGGAGGCGCTGAGCCAGCTGCATGGCTTCGACGTCGGTTTCGACTAGAACATCCGATTGATTGGCAGCACCATTAGCAGTACAATGGAATGGATTCTATCTGATAGAAGCTCTATGGAACGGGTGAGCCGTTCCCAAGACGAATAAGGAGATGGCATTATGTTGAACGGCATCGGTCCTACTGGTATTATCCTGATTATTCTCGTAGCCCTGCTGCTATGGGGGCCGAACAAGCTTCCCGAGCTGGGCCGGGCCTTCGGCCGCACCCTCCGGGAATTTAAGGAAGGCGCCAAGGACATCATGGAGGATGACTCCTCCAAGTCCCGCAAGGATGTCCGCCAAGACGAGCCCAAGCTTTCCGAGTCCCGTTCGGAGAAGTCCGAGGACACCAATCGCCGTCTGCCGGACTAATCGAGTCTTCAACTTAACGACGACAGCCGGGTGGGTGTAGGTATGGAACAAGAATCCATGGCGCTGGTCGATCATCTGACAGAGCTTCGCAAGCGGATTATCTGGGTGATGCTCGTCCTCGTCATCAGCTTGATCGGCGGTTTGATTGCCGCCACGTATGTGCTCGATTATCTGAAGAGCGTTCCTCCGGCGAATACGATTCCGTGGCACGCGTTCTCCCTGTGGGACGGAATCCGGATCTATATGCAGTTTGCGTTCGTCCTGAGCTTGGTCGTGACGCTGCCCTTCACCATGTATCAGCTGTGGGCCTTCATCAAGCCGGGGCTGAAGGAGCATGAGCAGAAGGCAGCGCTGCGCTTCGTTCCGTTCTCCCTGCTGCTGTTCGTAGTGGGGTTGGCTTTTGCATATGGGGTCGTGTTCAAGATGGCCGTCTACTTCACCTCCAAGGTGAACAAGAGCATGGGTCTGACGGAGACCTACGGCATCAGCCAATATTTCAGCTTCATGTTCAACATCGTGATTCCCGTAGCCCTCTTGTTCGAGCTTCCGATTCTGGTCATGTTCCTGACCCAGCTTCGGATCCTGAACCCCGGACGCCTCCGCAAGATGCGCCGGGTCGCCTATCTGATCCTCGTCATCGTTGGCACCATGATCACGCCGCCGGACTTTATCTCGGATCTTTTGGTGGCGGTTCCGCTCATTCTGCTCTACGAATTCAGCGTGCTGCTGTCTGCCCGGATCTACCGCAAGCAGCTGCAGAAGGATCAGCAGTGGGAAGAGGAGTTCTACGCCAAGGAAGCACGCTAAAATCAAGCTCCTCCGGGATGGCCGGAGGAGTCTTTTTATGTCGTTCGGCTAAGACTATGTCCAGGGCGATGGCTTGCGAAACGTGGATTTTGCTGGAATAAATTCGCTGCGGGTGGAGAGAATGAAGAAGGTGTTTTGTTTTGGGGTTAAGGTCTGGAAGAGTGGTAGAAAAGGTGGGCGAACATACATTTTTTTCACGTAAAGGACTTGCAAAAAGATCCCAAACTGATTATCATAAGAATTGTTGTTAGCACTAACCATGTTCGAGTGCTAACAAGGTGAACAGAAAGTTCCTTCCACCAAACCAATCCAATTATCAAGGAGGCAATTGATCCATGATCAAACCGTTAGGCGACCGCGTAGTGATTGAAGCCATTGCGAAGGAGGAGACCACGGCGAGCGGCATCGTACTTCCCGATACTGCGAAGGAAAAGCCGCAAGAGGGCAAAGTCGTTGCTGTAGGCAGCGGCCACCTGAAGGATGGACAACGCGTTGCGTTGGAGGTTAAAGAAGGCGACCGCGTTCTTTTCTCCAAGTATGCCGGTACCGAAGTGAAGTACCAAGGGCAAGAGCTGTTGATCATGCGTGAGAGTGACATCCTGGCCGTACTGGGCTAATATAGAGCACCGAAGGCTTGTGCCGTACCTTTAATCTAACAATTTCAGGAGGTTTCCATACATGGCGAAAGATATCCGTTTCAGTGAAGAAGCCCGCCGCGCAATGCTCCGCGGTGTGGACACCCTGGCTAATGCTGTCAAAGTTACTCTCGGTCCGAAGGGCCGCAACGTGGTGCTGGAGAAGAAATTCGGCAGCCCGCTCATCACCAACGACGGTGTGACCATCGCGAAGGAGATCGAGCTGGAGGACGCGTTCGAGAACATGGGCGCTCAGCTGGTTAAAGAAGTCGCAACCAAGACCAACGATGTAGCGGGCGACGGTACCACCACCGCAACCGTTCTGGCTCAAGCGATGATCCGCGAAGGCCTGAAGAACGTAACCGCCGGTGCGAACCCGATGGTCATTCGCAAGGGCATCGAGAAGGCAGTACGCGCTGCTGTAGAAGAGCTGAAGGCTATCTCCAAGCCGATCGAAGGCAAGCAATCCATCGCGCAAGTGGCTTCCATCTCCTCCGCTGACGAAGAGCTGGGCCAACTGATCGCCGAGGCTATGGAAAAAGTGGGCAACGACGGCGTCGTAACCGTTGAAGAGTCCAAAGGCTTCGTCACCGAGCTGGAAGTCGTTGAAGGTATGCAATTCGACCGCGGCTACCTGTCCGCTTACATGGTTACCGACAGCGACAAGATGGAAGCGGTTCTGGACAACCCTTACATCCTGATCACCGATAAGAAGATCACCAACATTCAAGAGATCCTGCCGGTTCTCGAGAAAGTGGTTCAACAAGGCCGTGCGCTTCTGATCATCGCAGAAGACGTAGAAGGCGAAGCACTGGCAACCCTGGTGCTCAACAAACTGCGCGGCACCTTCACTTGCGTAGCCGTCAAAGCTCCGGGCTTCGGCGACCGCCGCAAAGCCATGCTGGGTGACATCGCTGCCCTGACCGGCGGCCAAGTGATCACCGAAGAGCTGGGTCTGGATCTGAAATCCGCCCGCATCGAGCAGATGGGCTCCGCCCGCCAAATTCGCGTCACCAAGGAAAACACCATCATTGTCGACGGCAACGGCGACAAGAAGGACATCGGTGCCCGCGTACAGCAGATCCGCGTTCAATTGGAAGAGACCACTTCCGACTTCGACCGCGAGAAGCTGCAAGAGCGTCTGGCTAAGCTGTCCGGCGGCGTAGCCGTCATCAAGGTCGGCGCCGCTACCGAAACCGAGCTGAAAGAGCGCAAGCTGCGCATCGAAGACGCCCTGAACTCCACACGCGCTGCTGTGGAAGAAGGCATCGTCTCCGGTGGCGGTACCGCCCTCGTGAACGTATACAACGCTGTAGCCGCTGTTCAAGCAGACGGCGACGAGAAGACTGGCGTGAACATCGTGCTGCGCGCTCTGGAAGAGCCGGTACGCACCATCGCTGCCAACGCGGGCCAAGAAGGCTCCGTCATCGTTGAGCGCCTGAAGAAGGAAAAAGTAGGTGTAGGCTACAACGCCGCCACCAACGAGTGGGTCAACATGTTCGAAGCCGGCATCGTCGACCCGGCGAAGGTAACCCGTTCCGCTCTGCAGAACGCGGCATCCGTCGCAGCCATGTTCCTGACCACCGAAGCAGTCATCGCCGACAAGCCGGAAGAGAAAAAAGCCGGCATGCCGGATATGGGCGGCATGGGCGGCATGGGCGGTATGGGCGGCATGATGTAAGAAGTACCGCATCAAAAGGAAGAACCCTCGAGCGATCGAGGGTTCTTTTCTTTATTTCGGACCCGATTTCCCTCCTTTAACGAAAATGTCGATGTAAAGTGCCTCTAGGGATTCTGGTCTATGATATACTTAAACCTAGTAAATGGTTGTATTTGTGAGCGGCGAAGCAGGGCGAAGAAGAACGGTAGCATTGGTGTAAGCGGATATCACGTAGGACATCCATATGGCCTGAATAACAAGTGAGGGGCTTGAAACAATGAAGAATTCAGGGCAAGGGGATACAATGGTTCCATGTAATATGAATTGATTGGAGGCGTACAAATGATCGATATTCATAGCCATATTTTACCCCAGATAGATGATGGCGCCCAGGACTTGGCCGAGTCCGTCGAGATGGCCAAACTGGCTGTTTCGGAGGGGATTACCGACATTATCGCGACTCCACATCATGCTAATGGAAAGTGGATGAACGAAGCCGATCAAGTGGTGGAGGCTGTGCAGCTGCTTAACCTGCACTTGGCTGATGAGGGAATTCCATTAATTGTTCATCCCGGTCAGGAGATTAGGGTCTATCCGGATCTCATCGACGATTATCAAACAGGGAAGCTGCTTCGTCTGAATCATTCCCCATATATGCTGCTCGAGCTGCCTTCCTCCAATGTTCCCACATATATGGAGGATTTGTTGCATGAATGCAGCGTAGCAGGAATCATACCGGTCATTGCACATCCCGAGAGGAATAGAGAACTAGCAGCGAATCCAAGAATGCTTCACAATTTTATTGAGTTGGGAGCGTTAACTCAAGTTACATCCCACTCCATTAACGGATTATTCGGTTCGACAATACAAAAGCTGTCTCTTAGTTGGTGCAGATCGAACTTAGTACATTTTATTGCTTCAGATGCACACAATTCGAAACAGAGGAATTTCCAGCTAGGGGCTGCTTACCGTAGAATTGACAAGGAATTAGGGTCATTACATTCACGGATGTATCAAGAGAATGGAAAATTGCTCCTTCTAGGAAATCAGATTGAGGTTCACAAACCAATTATTAGAACAAAGAAATGGTTTTTTTTCGGGCTTAGATGACTATTATATCAGAAGGTTGTGACATCCATTGAAGCTTATACTCTTATCAGGAGGCTCAGGCAAAAGATTGTGGCCTCTCTCTAATGATTCAAGGTCTAAACAGTTCTTGAAGGTGCTTCCAAGCCCGCAGGGGGAGCCGGAATCTATGGTGCAGCGAATCTGGAGGCAATTAACGGAAGCACGTTTAGAGAAGCATACTTACATTGTTACGGGTAACGATCAAAAAGAAATGATCTATAACCAATTAGGGGATCATAATAACCTAATCATTGAACCGGAACGTCGGGATACATTTGCTGCCATATTATTATCCATGAGTTATTTACATACATGTACAGATATAACTGAGGATGAAACCGTAGTGGTTATGCCAGTAGATCCCTATGTGGATACGTCCTTTTTCTCAGTTTTACACCAATTGAATGATATCGTTCAACAAACAGATGTGACCCTTGCCTTAATGGGTGCCAAACCAACACATCCGTCCGAAAAATACGGCTATATCGTTCCAGAAAAAGATAACGAACTTCTATGTTATCATGCAGTCAAACAATTTATTGAAAAGCCGGCGGAAGCAGTGGCTAATCGGCTTATTTATGAAGGGGCATTATGGAATTGTGGAATTTTTGCTGGAAAGCTGAAATTCTTCCTTAACTTAATCACGAACCGGAATTTACCGCTTTCATACCATGAACTGCTTCAGAAATATGGTATTATTCGCAAAGTTAGCTTCGATTACGAAGTGGTGGAGCGCCAGAAGAATATTGCGGTTGTTCCATATATCGGGAATTGGAAAGATCTTGGAACTTGGAATACATTAACCGAGGAAATGCAAAAACCCATTGTAGGGAAAGGAATTTGCAGCAGGGATTCCTTGAACACCCATATTATTAACGAGTTAGATATACCAATCGCGGTGCTTGGTGTATGTGATCTTGTGATTGCGGCAAGCCCGGATGGAATCCTGGTCGCTGATAAAGCTCAAAGCCCGCGAATAAAGGAAGTGTTGGATTCTTCCGTAGAGCGTCCGATGTATGTTGAGCGATACTGGGGATGGTATAAAGTACTGGAATACGGCAAGAATCAACAGGAACAGCAAGTGCTCATCCGCCGCGTATGCATAATGGAAGGGAAGTCGCTTAGTTACCACAAACATCTGAAGCGGGAAGAATTATGGACATTCACCTCGGGAAATGGGGTAGTCATACTTGAAGGGGAGACTATTCCTGTTCAGGCTGGTTCTCAAATCCGAGTATCCCGCGGCATGTGTCATAGTTTACAAGCACTGTCAGAAGTACAGTTGATCGAAACTCAGTATGGAGAGGAAATATTGGATGAGGATATTTATAGAGTTGAATGATTTATGGGAGTACCAATATTTGTATTGAGGTTGATCCTAGATATTTATATCGTTATACTACAAATAGAGAAAAACGATGAGTATTGTCTATTTATCATAGGATAGGAGTTAAAATCCGACATGAAAAGAGATTTAACGATATTAGATTTTATCCAAAGCGTATATAAAGCTAGATTATTCATTGTAGTTACGGTTCTATGTGTGGTCTCTGCGACGTCCATAGTGAATTTCATCTTTATTAAACCCAACTACGAAGCCGTTTCTCTGGTGAAGGTTAATTTTGATGAAAAAGGGCAAAAGGGATTTATTTCCCTACCCGAAGAGATTCGAAGCGATATTGTTATTACTAAAGTGATTAAAGTATTGAATCTTAGTGATTCCTATGACATTAATCGATTAAGAAGCAATATGGTGATTCAAGAATATAAAACCTCCAACTTAATTATGATCAAAGTTAGAGGAGAGAATAAAAAGCAAATTACAGACATAACCAATGCTTTAGCTTCTGAACTCGCTGCCAAAATTGAATTGACAGATCGATTGGATAAAAACGCGGCATATAACAACAAATCGTTAGATCTTAAACAGACAATCGCTGCAACTGCGAGTGAAAAAAACACCATTGAAAAGGAATTGTCTCAAGTACCAGAAAAATTAGTGAATGTAAAAGCTGTAGCGGATGAACCGTATATGCAATCCATTTTAAATGACCAATTAAATATAACTAATAAAAATACAGGTGCATTAAAAATATCGTCTGAAGAAAGTAATCCTTTATACTTTAATTTGAAGGCAAAGCTAGCTGAACTTACTGCATCTTTAGCTAAATTAGATGCAGAAGATAAAGATATCAATGCCAAAATTAAAGAAAATACCGAAGTTGTAAATCAACTAATTAACGGAAATAACGAACTAAATAATTTAACATCGTTAACTTACAATACTGGGTATAAATCAGTAATTATTAATCCTGCCTTGGAGCCTAATTTACCTATAGGTTCATCAAAAGTAGTAAATATTATTTTGTCGGGAATTATAAGTGCATTTTTGTCGGTTATTGCCGTGATTGTATGGGCGCAAATTCGTCGATTGAAGGCTATGCTTCAGCAATAGCTTGCGGAAGAGAGGTTACTCTATGAATAAAATACAAAGAACCATAACGATTCTTGTTTTCGATACATTGATTATTGCACTGTCTGTTATCGCTGCCTATTTGTTGCGATTTGATTTTACCATTAACGAATCATTTGTTGGAACCATTCCATATGTGACGGGTTCATTAGTATTATTTACATTGTGTTTCTTAGCATACAACAAAATTTATAAATCCTTATGGAGATATACCAGTGTAAGTAATGTACTTTCTATTGCTAAATCTATTATGTTTGCGGCATGCGCCTTTTTTGTACTACATAATTTTGTAGTACATTATTTTTATGTAGATCTTGTAGTACCGCGTAGTATTTATTTGCTGTACTGCATGATAGCGAGTATTACATTAGGTGGTTCCCGTATCTTCTGGAAAGCGATAAAAGATACTCACTCAAGAAAATCCCCGCATCAGCTAGAAACCATGATTGTCGGAGCTGGTGATGCAGGAGCATTGGTTCTGAAGGAACTCAAAACAGAGAAATCTGATTTTTACCCTGTTTGCTTTGTTGATGATGATCCAAAGAAACAAGGCATGGAGATTCTTGGGATACCTGTTGCAGGGCATCGGATGAATATTGAATCGATTGTTCAACAACGCAAAATTAAGATTATCATTTTGGCTTTACCCTCTGCCAGCAAAAGTGAGATTGCTGAGATTCTTGAAATTAGCAAGAGAACAGGCTGCAGTATAAAAATACTGCCTCGAATAAATGATATCTTCAGCGGAAAAATCTCAATTAATATGATTCGGGATGTGGATGTTGAGGATTTATTGGGAAGAGAACCGGTTAAGGTTGATTTTCAAGAAATTAAACACTATATTATTGGGCAAACTGTCCTGGTAACGGGTGCCGGAGGATCGATAGGGTCTGAATTGTCCAGACAAATTGCATCATTTTCTCCAAAAAAGCTGCTTTTATTGGGTCATGGGGAAAATAGTATCTATGATATTGAGCTGGAACTTCGAAAGAAATATCCAGACTTAGCAATAGAGCCGATTATCGCTGATATACAAGACTTTGACCGGATAGAGCACGTTTTCAGTACGTATTCACCTAAAATAGTTTTTCATGCAGCCGCTCATAAGCATGTCCCGTTAATGGAGAAAAATCCGATTGAAGCTATCAAGAACAATGTATTCGGTACAAAAAACGTTGCGGAGTGCTCACATTTGTATGGTGTAGCTCGTTTTGTCATGATTTCAACAGATAAAGCCGTTAATCCAACAAATGTAATGGGAGCTACAAAGAGAATTGCCGAAATGTTAATTCAATCCATTAATGCTATAAGTGAAACCCAATTTGTCGCAGTAAGGTTTGGAAATGTACTAGGAAGCAGAGGAAGCGTTGTCCCAGTATTCAAAAAGCAAATTCAAGAGGGTGGTCCTGTCACCGTCACCCACCCAGAGATGGTGAGATATTTCATGACTATCCCAGAAGCCGTACAATTGGTTCTTCAGGCCGGGACCCAAGCAGAAGGTGGAGAGATTTTTGTGCTGGATATGGGTAAACCAGTGAAAATTTCAACCCTCGCCACCGATCTAATCCGACTTTCAGGCTTAGAGCCTAATAAAGATATTGATATTGTGTACACGGGAATCAGGCCCGGCGAAAAGTTATTTGAGGAAATATTGACGAGTGAGGAAGGAACGGGTGTTACTAAGCATGACCGAATATTCGTCGGTAAAATTACAGGAGTTCCTGCAAAGGAAAGTTTGGATTTCCATTTGAGGAAATTTGATAAATTTTTCAACAAAAAAGATGTAAATGAAGAAGCATTGCTGGAGATAAAACGTTTATTGCATCAATTAGTTCCTACTTATAAATGGAATATGGAATCGGCAGGCAGTGCACGAACACAACAGGAAGCTCTTCAAGCTTCACTTGAAATCGTAGCATCAATTGAACGAAAGTTCCAAAAAGGGTAGAGAGGACGCTAAATAACGATGGCTTATAGCAAATTACATGGTGTTAAGAAACAGCAACCTATTACTTGGTTGTCCGGAATGCAATTAACATTCACATTAGTTATATTATTGGCCTTTCCTTTTTACAAAGGCTTATTTAATGGATTACAACCTAGTTTTGATAAGCCAATACTTGTGTTTTGCGCGATAGGTTCCGTAGCGTTATTGACTCTCTCTTATGCGTATTTCCAGGTTAAGATGAAATTCAATCGCAATAACATATGGATATATATCATTTGGCTTTTGCCGCTTTGGTATTTAATTTCGGCTCTGTGGTCGCCTGCTTCCTTCTATTCGGCTATTCTCTCTACATTATTACAAATTAGTTATGCCACTACTTTTGTTGTTGGATTTATTTTATTCAGTAACCAAACGTCTCAGAAAATTATTACCTATGCACTATTATCTTCCAGCTTGATGGTAATGATTTTCGGTTTATGCAATTGGTATGGGTTTTCCAATTATACAGATGCCGTACTTCAAGGCACACGCTTATCAAGTGTATTTCAATATCCCAATTCATATGCAGCCTACTTAACGGGGCTAGCCTTAGCTCTTTTGATCTTTATCATTCATGCAAGAAATCCTATTCGAATACTATTGGGTTCATTCTTTATTACACCCACTTTGTTATCTATCTTCCTAACCGGTTCGCGGGGAGCAATTGTTTTATTGCCTTTTATTACGGTGATATTGCTCGTATTTCTTAACAGACGCAAACAATTGTTACTGTTGGCTTATTTGCTTCTTGCTCTGGGTGGTACACTCACTATTTTTACCACCCATACGAATATACGAACAGTAACAACATTTATGAAGGAACAGGTTAGTACTAGTTTGCTGCTGTTACTTCTTGTTTCAGCAGTTATAGCAGTATTATTCTATTTACTTCATAAATTTACGCTAACTGCTAAAAAAGAAGACATTTCTATTGGGTTTAATAAAAAGCAACTTATGATCCCATTAATCCTATGTCTTATTTTTGGGATCGGTGCTGGACTAACCTTGACCAAGAATACAGGATTCTTAATATTGCCTGATATAGTGGAATCAAAATTCACTGATATTAATTTCGAACAAGATAGCGTTCTTTCACGAGCTTACATTTTTAAAGATTCAATAAGCATAGCAAATGATTATCCTATATTTGGTGCGGGTGGGGGAGCTTCTGGGAAACTATCAGATCAATATTCCAGTTATCCATATATAAGTAAGCAATCGCACAATTACTATTTACAGCTATTGGTTGAAGTGGGATATCCGGGTTTTTTAATTACATTGGCATTACTTATTACTGTTTATTGGGTATTAGCTACTGGATACCATAAAAAAATGGAGAAGGAATTTTATCCCTACTTGATTGTTTTCATCTTTTCTTTTTCCATATTGGTACACAGCCTCATTGATTTTGATATGAGTTTTGCTTACTTGTCTTTTATAGTGTTTCTATCATTAGGCTGTATTTACGCAATGAGCAATCATGTAAAAGCTCGGTCAGACAGTCCCGATCCATCCACTGTCTCGTCTTTCATAGCAAAATGGCATAATAAAAGTCTTTCTGCTTCGTTGGTCGTAGTAGCGATACTAGTGTTATTTGTATCCGTTCGATTTGTCTCTGCCAGTAATCATTTCGATAAGGCAAATAAAGCTTTAACCCAGAATCAATTGCAAGACTTTATTACTCATATTAATAGATCGATAGATTTGGTTCCTTCAAACTCTTATTATTCTTATTTAAAAGGTACGATATTCATGCAAGTCTTCAAACAAACAAAAGATAATAAATATATCCAAGAGGCTGGAAATACACTTGATAAAGCCACCAGGTACGACCCTTTCGATAAGCAAATATACGAAACGAAGTTTCAAGCTTCAATCGCTCAAGGTGACCTTAATAAAGCCCTTCTGTTGACTAGTGAATATCTTCCCCATGATAAATGGGACATTAAACTGTATGAACGGCTTGTTTCTCTGAATTATGAAATGGGTGTGCAATCGAAAAATGGTGGGAAGGATCCTAATTCTTATTGGAAAAAGGGTATCGATGTTTATAACGATGTTAACATAAAGACCAAGCAATTAATGGAGTTTAATAAAAACATTGTTATGATCAGACCGTTTTACTTAACACCAAGTATCATATACGCAGCAGGAAGTACTTATTATGCCATGGGGGATTATGCTACTGCAGCAAGAGTGTATCAGTTTGGAGTTGTAGATGATATGAGTAACGAATTAACCAAATCAATAATTAGACAGTATTTGATCTCCTTGAAGAAAAGTAACCAAAGCGATCCAGTCTGGTATGATAAGTTTGTTAAGATATATCCATCTGAGGTTCAGGAAATCGAAAAGTATACTAAGCCATGATAATAAATTATTGCACCAAATTATTAGTGAAAGTGAAATTGATGCTGTCCCAGCCTTTGTTACGATCCATTATATCTGTAACACTAATTACAATCGTGGCAAAAGTTGCCTTCACAATTAAAGAGTTAGTAGTGGCAGGTTATTACGGCACCAGTGATGAGCTTGATGCTTTTTTAGTAGCATTTGTCGTTCCGTTATTTGTTCTGAATATATTGACGTCATCATTTAATGGTTCTTTAATACCGACATATATCCGAGTTAAAATGCAGGAAGGATTAGTGCCTGCTAAGAAGTTACTGGTTACATTTATAATTGTTAATTTCATCGGGCTCGCTGTAGTAGTTGCACTGCTCTATTTATTAGGAGCGCCGATGATTCACCAGCTCTATTCAAGCTTCTCCGAAGAAAAATTGGAGTTAACGCTAAGATTATATTGGGGGCTTATTCCGGTTATCTTTTTTAGCGGTATGGGATCTTGCTTCACTGCAGTACTGAATGCGAACGAGCATTATAAACTTGTCAGCTGGGTAACAATAACAAGCCCCTTAGTAATTATTTCGTTCCTACTATGGAAGGGAGCGAATGTAGACTACCTAGTTTATGGAACTCTCATAGGAGTCATATTCGAAACCTGCTTGTTGTTTTTATATACGCTTAAATTGAGGTTGCTTGCGCCTTTGAAGTGGTACGGATTAGATCATAATATCCGGGAAGTTGCAAAACAGTATTTCCCCATGATTGTAGGTTCCATTCTTCTTGGAAACATGACTATAGTGGACCAAACTATGGCGGCAACATTAGACGAAGGCAGTGTAGCAATACTAAGCTATGGGGGAAAGATCATTAGTTTAGTTGCAGGTGTATTCGCTTTGGCCTTAAGTTCGGTTCTTCTTCCGCATGTTTCGAAGCTAGCCGCCAATAAGGAATGGATATCGCTTAAAGAAGCGGCGAAAAAACATACATTGTATATTTTATTATTCTCAATTCCGATTATGTATGCAATTATATTAAGTTCGGATTGGATAGTAAGAATCCTATTCGAAAGAGGGGAATTTGCCGCGGCGGATACCAACAGAGTTTCAATAGTTCAGCGCTGCTTAGCTGTACAAATTCCATTTTATATTGCAGGAATTTTCGGTTCCAGATTGCTAAGTGCGTTAAATCACAATAGTCGCATGATGTGGATCAATATTGGCAGCTTAATATTCAATATTGTCCTAAACTACATTTTTATGAGACCATTAGGAGTTGCAGGGATTGCGCTTTCAACTTCGTTTGTTTACTTTATATCTTCAGTACTTATCTTTACGAATGTATTTTTGATTGTTCAAAAGAAATCTCAAGAAATGAAAGGACAAATATGAGAATTGCCTTTCTAATCAGGTCTCTTCACCGTGGCGGTGCTGAAAGACAACTCGTGGCACTGGCCAATGAATTGAACAAATTAGGTCACCAGATCACGATATACATTTTTTATTCTGGTGGGGAATTTGAAAGGGAGATTGAGGGAAGAGGTATACAACTCGTCAATCTGCGAAAGAAGGGGACATGGGACCTTCTATTTCTGGGTAGGTTTATCCGGGAAATAAGAAAATTTAAGCCGGATTATTTGCATGGCTATTTGACAACCTCGAATATTATCTGTAGTTTATTAAAGTGGCTATGGCCTAAGACTAAGATTGTATGGGGAATTCGTTCATCTCATATGGATTTAAAACAGTACAGTTGGCTCTCTGCAGTAAATTACTATATTGAAGCGAAAATTTCAAGATTGCCAGACTTAATCATCACAAACTCTCATGCTGGGAAATTAACTTGTATCCAAAAGGGATTTCCTGCTGAAAAGATAGTTGTAGTATCCAACGGGATTGACACTTCACACTTTTATCCCGATGTAAGGGATAAATCGGTCTTGAAAGAGCAATACAAATTAAGGTACAAGGTCATTGGTATTGCCGGACGGATTGATCCAATGAAGGACCATTTTACCTTTTTTGATGCTGTGAAACGGCTTTTCGAAAAAGGGAATATCTGCAACGTGATCTGTGTGGGAGACGGCCCATCGGATTATGCACTCAAATTGAAAGAATATGTTACATCAATCGGTATGGAAGCTCATGTCACATGGACCGGTGCTCAAAGCCAAATGAAAATGTATTATAACACCATGGATGTTCTTGTATCTTCATCCTATGGAGAAGGCTTCTCCAACGTAATTGGTGAAGCAATGGCCTGTGGTGTACCATGTGTCGTGACTGATGTCGGGGACTCTGCATTAATTGTTCGCGAGTCAGGAATTGTAGTAAAGCCTAAAGACGCTGCTGCAATGGCTGACGCTATCATCAAGATTTTAGATAACGGTAGTCATTATTCTAAAATGGCAAGAGAACGGATTGAAGAACATTTTAGTCTTACTGCATTGGCTCAAAACACAGAGAGAGCTCTTAAGAGCATTAGGTGAGCTATCATGATATGGTTTTATTATTTAACGGTCATTGTAACATTAGGATATTTTTTATTTGCGAAGAGAAGATTCGATTTGTTCTCTATCGCTTCTTTTTCATCAATCGTATATTTTCTTCCAGGCTTGTTCGGTTATGTGATGTATCCGTTAAGCACTGCGGTTGATGAAGAAGTGAAGTTTGATGTCGTTCCGATTAATGATAAGACTTATATTGTTTTTATTATGGTTTTGTTAATCACACTGATATTTGCAATGTTACAAGACTATTTTTGGACAGTAAATCATCCGAAAATAACCGTCCCCGTTAATAGTATGGAATTTTTTGGCCGAGCTATCTTTCTATTATTGGTTGGGAGCTTTATTCTTAGTCTACTTACAACCAATATTCATTTTTTCAACTCTGATAAAACAGAAGTAATGAAATATTTAAACCGTTTTTATACCTTATGGACTTCCTTGGCGATCGTATACGCTACGACTTCTTTCCTTAACAAGCACTGGAAGGGAGTCGTGATTTCCATGGTTCTGTTATTATTTGATGTATTTGTCGGATTCAGAACCTCTTTTTCTATCGCAGTAATCGCTTTGTTTTTATTATGGCTTCATAGTAAAGGGAAGCAAAGACTCCTAATAAATAACTTGCCACTAGTAATAATTGGGGCAGGTTGTGCAGGATTTATCTTTTTATATAAGAATCTTATGGTCTTAATGAAACTTGGGCGATGGAATGATGTTATTCAATCGATTTTTTCAACGGATATCTATGTGAAATCAATCGTAAGATCAGAGCCGTTTGTTACTCAGGCGATCCTTAACCGAGTCATAGAGAATCATTTTTTTACTGGTTTGGGCCATTTCAAATATGTAGCTTACCAATTTATTGTCTTCTCACCGAGCTTAGGAGTGCAGAGCAAATCATTCAATGATCTATTTCAACCGGTTTTGTTTCCGGACCTCTCTTTTGGTATGGCCAATAATATTTGGGCTGAAATGTATAGCAGCGGTGGTTGGCTTCTGGTAATACTATTTTCTTTAGTTTTCTGTATGTTGATTTCTGTAGCATGTCATTTCATGAAACATCAGAATCATCATGTCGTTTCATTTACTACGGTAATTGCTGTTTATTGGGCATTCTACATTCATCGAAATGATCTTCTATACCAGATTAATATCGAAAAAAACATTGTTATGTTCTTGGCAGTTGTATATATCTTGAGTGTCATTCTTCGATGGTGGGAGAGAGGGAAAACACGAAGTGGCTCATAAAAAGAAGATTGTACATTTAATCACAAACTTAAACACGGGTGGAGCGGAAATGATGCTCTATAAGCTCTTGCCAAAACTTAACACGGAATTCGAGTGTGTAGTGATTACGATGATTAGTGGAGGCCCCGTAAAAGATAAAATAGAAGCACTAGGTATTGAAGTCCAAGAATTAGGCATGAGTCGGAGTATTCGCTCCATCACTTCCGTACTGAAATTGATTCGGCTATTGAATAAGATTGAGCCTGATCTAATCCAAGCATGGATGTATCATGCGAATGTACTGGCATCACTCATAGCTCCTTTTCTAAAAAAACGTGTAACCGTTGTTTGGAATGTGAGAGGCTCCCATTATAGGCTCAAAGAAGAAAAGTGGACAACGGCTTTAACCGTCTGGTTGAGCGCGAAACTATCCCGCTATCCCAAAGCGATCATTAATAACTCTAATGATAGTGCCAAAATGCACACTGAGTTTTTGAAGTATCCTAACGAAAAAACACGTTTGATCCCTAATGGGTTTTACACGGACCGTTTCATACCTTCCGATGCGGCACGTAAACAGATTCGGGTTGAACTAGGTGTAACTGAAGACGCTGTCTTGATCGGTCTGATCAGCAGGTACGATGTTGTAAAGGACCATGCTAATTTTTTTGCAGCGGCTGAACGGTTAAAGCGACATCCCGCCGCGGGAAAAATATATTTTCTGTTCGCAGGCAGAGGGATGGATCATGATAATCAGATTGTGAGTTCTCTCGTTGAAAAACATGGCTTGAAGGACTCCGTATTTTTATTAGGTGAGAGAGAAGATATGGAGAAGGTGATTGCAAGTTTATCGATCAGCTGCAATTCCTCCTACAAAGAGAATTTTCCAAACGTAATCGGGGAATCCATGTCTTGTGGTATCCCTTGTGTTGTGACGAATGTTGGTGATTCTGCTTGGATCGTAGGTGATACAGGTCTTGTAGTGCCTCCAAAAGATTCAGAGCAACTTGCGTCTGCTTTGACCCAATTAGTGCTTATGGAAGAAACAGCACGTTCAAACCTGGGAAGAAGAGCCAGGGATAGAATTGTTGAGCACTATTCAATGGATGGTGTCGGAAGGATGTATCGTAATTTGTACAACGAGCTGTTGTAATGAAAGGAGCTTCTTATGTGTGGAATCGTAGGTTTTCTGAACAAGAATTATAGCCACTCGGATAATCTGGCTTCGGTACTAAGAACGATGTCGGCTTCTATCGCTCACCGAGGACCAGATAGTTTTGGAGAATGGTTCAGTCCTGAACATGGACTTGCGTTAGGCCATCAAAGACTAGCTATACTTGATTTATCGCCAGAGGGACACCAACCGATGCATTCACACTCCAACCGGTATGTGATCGTTTTTAATGGGGAGATCTATAACTTTCAAGAGCTTCGGGATGAATTGCATGCTAAAGGCTACACATTCAAAGGCCATTCCGATACGGAAGTGATGTTAGCTGCTGTAGATGAATGGGGCTTGGAAAAAGCCGTTCGTAAATTTGTGGGAATGTTTGCTTTCGCCTTATGGGATCAAGCTCAGATGACTCTTTCACTTGTTCGGGACCGTGTAGGGGAAAAGCCATTGTACTACGGGGTTGAAAACGGGACTTTCATCTTTGCCTCCGAATTAAAACCCTTTTTGAAGAATCCAAGCTTTACCGGTGAAATCAATAGGAATTCACTCCCGCTATACTTACGCTACAATTATATCCCTGCTCCATATACCATATATCAAAACGTCAAAAAATTAATGCCGGGGACCATATTGACTCTTAAGCTCCATTCGGATTGGACCCATATTCCCGATCCGGTGCCGTATTGGTCCGCTATGGAAGCTGCATTGAACGGGGTATCTAGCCGGTTCACACTTTCGGAGGAAGAAATAATTGAAGAACTCGATACAATGCTCAAAGGCATCATCAGTAAACAGATGATTGCTGATGTACCGTTAGGGGCTTTCCTATCAGGGGGAATCGACTCCACGACAGTCGTCTCACTTATGCAAGCGATAAGCAGTAAGCCGGTTAAAACCTTCACCATCGGATTTCATGAACAAGGTTATAACGAAGCTGTCCACGCTAAGATGGTGGCAAAGCATCTGCAGACGGATCATACCGAAGTATATGTAACTCCCAAAGAATCAATGGATGTAATCCCTATGCTGCCTCGTCTATATGACGAGCCCTTTGCAGATTCTTCACAAATCCCGACATATTTGGTCTCAAAATTGGCAAGGGAACATGTTACAGTTAGCTTATCGGGCGATGCTGGTGATGAATTGTTCGGTGGATACAATCGTTACGCATGGGGGGAGAATATCTGGAATCGGATCGGTAAATTTCCGAGACCTGTCCGCAGGCTTGGATCAAGTGTATTAACTAGCTTGTCAGCCCAAACATGGGACACCATCTATAAGTGTTTCATGCCAGTTCTCCCCTCTAAGTATCAAGTGAGGCTTCCGGGGGACAAACTTCACAAATTGGCTCATGTTATCGGAGTGCGATCACCAGAGGAGTTATATTATAATCTTGTATCAAGTTGGAAAGACCCTACTTCTGTTGTTTTGCAGTCTCTTGAGCCAAGTAATGTGTTGAAGGATGCTAATTCACGGTTAACTATGGAGTCGTTTTCCGAAAAGATGATGTATCTAGACATGGTCAGCTATCTACCAGACGATATTCTTGTGAAAGTGGACCGGGCTAGTATGGGAGTTAGCCTTGAATCCAGAGTTCCGTTCTTAGACCACAGACTTATTGAATATGCTTGGAAGATTCCGCTCCATATGAAGATCCGGAACGGACAAGGAAAGTGGATTTTAAGACAGGTATTGTATAAGTATGTACCGCGAGAACTAGTTGAACGACCCAAGATGGGGTTTGGCGTTCCGATTGATCTATGGCTCCGTGGACCCCTGAAAGAATGGGCAGAAGAACTTCTTAGTAAGGGTCGTTTAAAAAGCCAGGGCTATTTCAATGAAAATGAAATTCATATGAAGTGGGAAGAACATAAAACAGGAAAAAGAAATTGGCAACATTATCTTTGGAGTATACTCATGTTCCAAGCTTGGTTGGAAAAGTAGAGGAGTGACAAAATGAAAAAAAAGAGCATATTAGTTACGGGTGCCGCGGGATTTATTGGATTTCACTTGTCGAAAAGGTTGATTGCAGAAGGGCACGAGGTTGTTGGGATTGATAATATTAATGATTATTACGATCCCAAGCTTAAGCTATCCAGATTGGATATTTTGAAGCAGCAGAGCTCCTTTACTTTTATCCAATGTTCTTTAGAAGACCGAAATGAAATAGAAAGAATTTTCAAGGAGTATTCCTTTTCTACAGTAATCAATCTTGCTGCCCAAGCGGGGGTGAGATATAGCCTTACCAATCCGTATGCATACATTGACTCTAATATCGTGGGATTTATCAATGTGCTTGAAGCCTGCAGGCACAACAATATCGAGCATCTAATCTATGCTTCGTCAAGCTCGGTTTATGGTGCCAACACATCTATGCCGTTTTCCATACATCAAAACGTAGACCATCCACTGAGCCTTTATGCTGCTACAAAAAAGTCAAATGAACTTATGGCACATACTTATAGCCATTTATACGGATTACCGACGACAGGGCTTCGATTCTTTACCGTTTATGGCCCTTGGGGACGACCGGATATGGCGTTGTTCCTCTTTACCAATGCGATAATCAAGGGTGAACCAATCAAAGTATTTAATAACGGCAAGATGAGACGGGACTTCACTTATGTCGATGATATAGTTGAGGGAATTTACCGTTTAACACAGAATCCGGCGAAACCGAATCCACAATGGACCGGTGAAGTTCCGGATCCGGGAACAAGCAATGCTCCGTATCGAATTTACAATATTGGAAATAATAATCCAGTTGAGCTGATGGATTTCATTCAAGCTATCGAGAATGAGCTGGGGATAGAAGCCATTAAGGAATTCCTGCCGCTTCAAGATGGGGATGTTCCATCCACTTACGCTGATGTCAACGATCTTATGGCGGATGTGGGCTTCAAACCGCAGACCCGAATCAGTGATGGAATTAAGCATTTCATTCATTGGTATAAAGAATACTATAACGTTACCATCTAAGGGGTATGAAAATGAACAGAACAATTGGAATCGTAGGCTTGGGTTATGTCGGGCTACCTGTTGCTGTAGCCTTCGGACAAAGGCAGAGGGTACTTGGTTTTGATACTAATCCTCGTCGAATTGATACCTTGATGAAGTTTGAAGATTACACTGGAGAAGTTACATCTGATGAATTGAAAAGCTCGCAGATTGACTTTACCAGTGACGCCAGCCGGTTGTCGGAGTGTAATTTTATCATAGTCGCGGTTCCTACACCTATAGATCAGGCTAAGAAACCCGATTTGGTTCCGTTGGTCAAAGCTTCTGAAACTGTGGGTAGGAATATGAAGAAGGGTGCTATCGTCGTATATGAATCCACGGTTTATCCTGGAACGACGGAAGAAATCTGCGTACCCGTACTCGAGAAGTACTCTGGCCTGAAATGTGGAGAAGATTTCTTTGTAGGTTACTCCCCGGAAAGAATCAATCCAGGCGATAAGGAACATACCTTTACAAAGATAAGGAAGGTCGTTTCCGGACAGAATGAAGACATTGCTAATATTGTTGCGGATGTATATGGATCTGTAATCGATGCGGGTGTTTATCGCGCGCCGTCTATTAAAGTGGCTGAAGCAGCAAAAGTTATCGAGAATACTCAAAGAGACATAAACATTGCTTTTATGAATGAATTAGCCATCATTTTCAACCTGTTGGATATTGATACCAAAGAAGTTCTAGCTGCAGCCGGCACAAAGTGGAACTTCCTGAACTTTACTCCTGGATTGGTAGGGGGCCATTGCATAGGTGTTGATCCGTATTACCTGACTTATAAAGCGGAGAGTATCGGTTATCATCCTGAGGTAATCTTGGCTGGAAGAAAAATAAATGACGGTATGGGCATATTCGTAGCGACATCAATCATAAAAAAAATGATTGCCGCGGGGTACAATCTGCAGAATTCCATCGTTACTGTACTGGGAATTACATTTAAAGAAAACGTACCTGATATTCGTAATTCTAAAATCGTGGACATTATTAATGAACTCAAGGATTTTGGAGTTAAGCTTCAGGTTACTGATTGCCTGGCTGATCATGCAGAGACCGAGGAAGAGTACGGCATTCAGTTGGTACCCTTTGAAGCTTTAGAGAAATCCGATTGTATTCTGTTGGCTGTTCCTCATAAACAATACGTAGAACTCGGTTGGGACGGCATGCAAAAGCTCCTTAAGAATGAGACGGGGGTCGTCGGTGATATTAAGAGCATTTTAGGCAAAGAGCCTCCTAATAACATCACACTCTGGAGATTATAATGGCTAAGATTTTGCATGTATGTGCAATTGATTTATCTGTTGAAGCGTTACTAAAACCCCTAATTGATAAGTCCATGGGAGCAGGTTATATTGTCCATAATGCTTGCTCCCAGCAGGGACGCTTTGATCGACTTCAAGAACAAGGGTTAACCATGATTGATATTCCAATTGCAAGGCAGATCCATCCTATAAAAAATATAAAATCCATATACCTTCTATATCGGCTAATGCGCAAGGAAAAGTACGATATTGTACACGTTCATACACCTGTAGCAGCTATTCTCGGAAGAATAGCTGCTAAATTTGCTGGTACTAAAAATATAGTTTATACCGCTCACGGCTTTTATTTCCATGAAGACATGCCCAGATGGAAGTATTCCATCTATTTTTTAATCGAATGGTTTTTTGCTAGATTTTTTACAGATGTTTTGCTTGTTCAAAGTAAAGAGGACTTTAATTTATGCTTGAGAACCAAATTTAAACAGCCGGAGCAAATAATGCATCTTAGCAATGGCGTAGATGTTAATGAGAAATTTACTCCACATATCATTGATGAGGTTAAAGCGAGGAATCTACGGTCCAGTCTGAAAATTGAATCGGATGATATCGTGTTTGCTTTTATCGGAAGATTTGTGAAAGAAAAAGGAATATGCGAGTTAATTGACGCATTTGAGCTTCTTCAAAAGGAATTTAATCACGTCAAGTTACTCTTGATCGGTGAATTGCCAAAGAGTGAACGGAACCATGAGCTTCATCAATTGGCGGATACCTTAAAGGGCAACTCTAATATTATCGTAACAGGTTACAGAAAGGATGTTGCAGAGCTCTTAAGGATCTCGGATGTATTTGTTTTGCCCTCTTAC
Organism: Oryzibacillus soli; assembly: GCF_051594765.1. Lineage (NCBI taxonomy): Bacteria > Bacillati > Bacillota > Bacilli > Caryophanales > Paenibacillaceae > Oryzibacillus > Oryzibacillus soli. The sequence goes on along the minus strand of NZ_JBPPGJ010000002.1, from coordinate 300,657 downwards.
AGAGAGGGATTGCCAAGATCCATAATTGAAGCGATGGCCATGGAAAAACCTGTAATCGCCACGAATATCAGAGGGTGCCGCGAAGAAGTCATTAATGGGCATAACGGGTATCTGGTGAAAAAAGGAGATCCTAAGGATCTATATCGACGCATGCGAGACCTGGTCATTCATCCGAAGGACAGACATGACTTCGGTAAGGCAGGGAGAGAAATTGCATTGGAGCTATTTAATGAAAATAAAGTAATTGAGAAGCAACTGCAGTTGTACAAAAATCTATACAAGTAGGTGTTCTTCAGTGAAACGCCTGATTGACCTTATGGGGAGTTTGTTTTTATTACTCCTGTTGTCTCCCGTGTTCGTAGCGGTTGCCATTATCATAAAAGTGTTTATTGGATCACCTGTTTTATTCATTCAGGAAAGGCCTGGCTATCGTGGTAAACCATTTCATATATATAAATTCCGCACAATGACGGACCAGAGAGATTCAGAAGGAAATCTTCTTCCCGATGCAGTCAGGTTGACCAGAGTCGGAAAAATCATTCGAAAACTTAGCTTGGATGAGTTGCCCCAGTTACTAAATGTAATTAAAGGTGATTTAAGTTTCGTGGGTCCAAGGCCCTTATTAATGTCTTACTTGGACAGATATGATGAAACGCAAATGCGAAGACATGATGTGAAACCCGGAATTACCGGATGGGCCCAAGTAAATGGGCGGAATACGGTGTCGTGGGAAAAAAGATTCGAGTTGGATGTCTGGTATGTTGAGAATCACTCGTTATGGTTAGATTTCAAGATCGTTCTGCTTACCTTCATCAAGGTACTCAAATCAGAAGGAGTAAACCAAAACGGGCATGTGACGATGGAGGAATTTGTAGGTAACCAACCCGCAAAAATTGCTATTATTGGTGCAGGTGGACAAGGCAGAGAAGTACTACAGCTCATCCTCGACATTAACCGCAACAATAAAAGACCTGTCTGGTCCGTTATAGGATTTTATGACGATAATGTTGCATTACACGGTCAGTTAATTCACGGCTATCGTGTCAACGGCGGAACAGATTCAATTCCATCGGATATTTGTGTCATTATTGCTATAGGAAACTCCGTTGTTCGGAAACGGATCTCTGAGAAAGTTAATAACATAGTACCGGGAGTACACTATGTCAGTCTCATCCATCCATCGGCCGTAATAGGTCAGACGGTTACAGTTGGGCAAGGAGTCATTATTGCGGCTAATTGTACTGTAATGTGTGATGTGAAAATTGGAGACCATTCTTTGATAAATTATAATTCGTCAATAGGTCATGACAGTATTTTGGAAGAGTTCAGCACTATTTTGCCCGGATGCAACATTTCGGGCAATGTTACAATCAAACGTTGTTCAGAAGTCGGAAGTGCAGCTTCAGTCATACCAGGTATTACGGTAGGAGAGGGGGCGAAAATTGGTGCGGGTGCAGCAGTCGTGAGAGATATACCAAGCTTTTGCACGGCTGTTGGTGTACCAGCCTCCCCCATAAAATTCCACAAAACATAACTATTTTTCTGGAGAGATGAAAATGAAACAGCCGAGGATTTATCTCTCGCCTCCACATATGGGGGGGGAGGAAGGAAGATATATCGAGGAAGCATTTCGTACCAACTGGATCGCTCCACTAGGTCCGCATGTCGATGCATTCGAAAAGGAAGTTGCACAGTATGTAGGAACATCTTCAGCATTGGCTCTGAGCTCGGGAACTGCGGCAATACACTTGGCTCTTAAGCTTTTAAAGGTTGGAGAAGGAGATACTGTATTTTGCTCCACTTTAACATTTGTTGCAAGTGCAAACCCGATTCTATACCAAAATGCGATCCCCGTTTTTATCGATTCGGATCCCGATACTTGGAATATGTCCCCCAGAGCCCTGGAACATGCTCTTTCTCAAGCAAAGGGAACGAAAAAAATGCCCAAGGCCGTTATTATTGTAAATCTATACGGTCAGAGTGCAGACATGGATGCTCTGCTTGAAATCTGCGGACATTACAAAGTACCCGTCATTGAAGATGCGGCGGAGTCACTTGGAGCAGAATATAAAGGTAAAAAAAGCGGCAGCCTGGGATTGTATGGTATTTATTCCTTTAACGGAAACAAAATCATTACAACATCCGGTGGGGGCATGCTCGTTTCCAACGATGAAGAAGGGCTTGATAAAGCAAGGTTCTGGGCGACACAAGCACGGGATCAAGCAGTACATTACCAGCATAGTGAAATGGGATATAATTATCGGATGAGCAATGTACTGGCTGGTATCGGAAGGGCACAGTTGAAGACATTGGAGGACAAAGTCCAAGCAAGACGAAGGAATTATCAGATATATTATGATGAATTAGGTAAGCTGCCTGGGGTATCATTTATGCCAGAAGCATCATTCGGAAAAAGTACGCGATGGCTTACCGTATTAATGCTTGACCCCTCGAACACCTCCATTTCTCCAAGCACGGTCATTGAGGAATTAGCCAAAGATAACATTGAGTCGAGGCCAGTATGGAAGCCCCTGCATTTACAGCCGTTATTTCGAGATAACAGTTATTATATGCATTCGGATGAGAGTACTTCAGACATACTTTTTAATCAAGGCATATGTTTACCTTCCGGATCCAGTCTTACCATGAACGAGATGGACAGAATAATATCCACGATTTATCAATTATTTAGCAGATAATCGGTTTATCCCATAGCATACTGGAGCATACTGACTTCTAGTTAATAACGTCTTCTAAAGGGGCTGGAAGCGATGCTGGAGCAGGATGACTTGTATGGAGAGGAAACATACCGGGTAGGCCGAGGGATTGTTTTTGGGGCTGCTCTGGGGCTTCTGCTATGGGGTGTGATTATTGGCTGTGTCTATCTCTTGTTCTTCTGATGCAGATATGGTATATTTTAGGTAGTAAATAGTTGATGTCCATAAGTAACGTGCAGAAGCACTGCCGGGACCACGCGGCGGAAGCGATTAACGCTTTCCGCCGCGGAGGTCCCTTTTTGTTATGTAAAAAGTGGAATGAAGCGTCATGTAAGGAGGGAGGAAAGCGTTTATTATATATGGAAAATGTGTATATTGTGTGAATTCATAGGATTTTTTTGTGATATTCCCATTAATTTTGGTGTCTAACCTAACAAGAGGGTTTTTCTAGGGAAAAAGGAGAGGATCGGGTTGTTGAGATCAATGTCATTGCCGCTTCAGGTGGATATGCTTCTGCGTGATCTGCAGGAAGAGCTGTGCGGACTTACGTCGGGAACTGTATTTGTTCATATCATGAATGGGTGGGTTGTGAACTATGGGGTCCGGCACCGGTTGGAAAATCGGATTACTCCGAATCCGGACGGCAGTTATCCAATCGATTGCGTCTCTATCGTACAGGTCGGATTTTTTCGGGAGCTGGCCTCTGACCTTATAGGTCAAAAGGAGCAGTGGAACAGAGGTACAGTGTCGTACAAATTCCAGATGAAAAGCGGATGTCTGCAGGTCTCTGCCAGCTACAACAGCTTAGATGATGAATGTATTGTTGAATAGGCAAAATTCGACAAAATATATACAAGTTGTGTAAATTTTGAGAACTATGTAAAAATATGTTGTAAGAACTATAGTAATCATGCATAATAGGACTCAACTCACATACAAGGCACACGGATACATGGGACGGAATCACATTTTGGGAGGAAGCTGATGAATCTGGAAACAATGCCCTTAGTAAATCAGTTAGAGATGGTCATGCGCACTTTATCGAATGAACTGCGCTATTTGGACTCGGGTACCGTGTTTGTCCAAATTCGAAACGATGTGGTGGGGAAGTTCGGGGTAAAGCATGAGCCCATTGATATGAAGGTTGAAGGGACTCTTCCGAAGACCGAAGTGTACATGGATGATGAGAACCTGAAGTCATTCCGGCAGCTGGTTATCGGTTCGCTGGATCACAAGAAGAACTGGACCCACGGCGAAATATACTATGAGTTTTCCATGAAGAAGAATGCACTGCATGCAAACGTCCAGTTCGAGACGAATTATAATATGGCGAACTTGTTGGGTAAACCGAATTCGAACAAAGGATAAGCCGTAAGCAAGAAGCACTTATATCATACATATTATTCCAGGGAAGAGCGGCTTAGGCTGCTCTTTTTTTATTGGCGTGGCGTGCAGGATAAGAGGACGGAAGGTTTTTTGTGGCTTGTCATGCTAGTCTGCATAATGGTCCAAGTCCCCTCATAGGTATGTACTAAGTGTGATTACAAGGTGCAAAGGGGATGATGGTGGATGCGTCGTCGGATGTGGGGCTTCGCGGCATTGGTAATCTGTGTCGTACTGATGGTGGCTGGCTGCGGGGCCAAGGATGCAGGATCGGTTGTAAAAGGATTGGACAAGAAGGTCGGGAATTTAACTAGCTATTCCACGTCGGGAACCATGGTCTTGAACACGGGGATCGAGCCGCAGGAATACCAGGTGGAGGTCTGGTACCAGAAGCCGAATTACTACCGGATTGCGCTGTCGAGCGCGAAGAAGGACATCTCCCAGATCGTGCTCAAGAATGACGAAGGGGTCTTCGTGCTGACGCCCCATCTGAACAAGAGCTTCCGCTTCCAGAGTGATTGGCCGGAGAATCAAGGGCAGGTGTACCTGTTCCAGTCCCTGGTGCACAGCATCAGCAAGGACGATGCGCGGCAGTTTGCGAAGGAGGAGGATTCCTACGTCTTCGACGTACAAGCCAACTACTCCAATGCCTCGCTGGTTCGGCAGAAAATCTGGGTGAACCAAAAAACGTTCGCACCCCAGCATGTGGAGATTTACGACAAGAACAATACCGCGCTGGTTGTGATGAATTTCAATGACTTCAAGTTCGATGCGGAGTTCGAGAAGGATTCCTTCGATATGCAGCGCAATATGACCGGCGGAAAAATGGTGCTGCCGACACTGGGTCAAAGCGGCACCGGCAAGTCGGACAGCAAAGCGGGGGCATCCGGGGCAACCGGCAGCAAGCAGGGCGCCAACGGCAGTACCTCCGGCAGTACGGCAGCCTCTAAGGAACTGACAATTATTGAACCGTCTTACGTGCCGAAAGGCGTCAATAAACCCCAAATGAGCCAGACCAAGCAAGGGGATGCCCAAGCGGTTCTGCTGAAGTACACCGGCGCTTACAACTATACGCTGATGGAGTCTCAGCCGACGGACAAATCCGCATCCTTCCAGGACGGCAAGCTGCTGGATCTGGGATATGGATTCGGGGTGCTGACGGGAACGGACAAGAAAACGCTCGTATGGATGTACGAAGGTACGGAATTCCGCTTGTCTTCCGGTGACCTGCCGGTGGATGAGATGGTTAAGATTGCCGTCACCGTACAAGGACAATCGGCCAAATAAGTGCCTAAAGTTCATTGACACCGTCTCCGGCTCACGGTACCATTAAGGTTATCGGTTTCGAAGACACGGTCTCGAATCGGATGTGGGGTTACTGTGGCAGGGGGACGATACACCTGCTGCGGGGCCCCTATCGATTTCAAAGAGGGTGAGTGGCAGTGGATTCCTTTTATCGCCCGACATGGGTGGAGATTTCTCTGGATGCGCTTCGGCATAATCTGCGCGGGTTCCGGAAGTGTTTGCCGCAGGAGATGAATCTGTTGGCGGTCGTGAAGGCGGATGCTTACGGGCACGGGGCTGTTCAGGTCGCCAAGGTCTGCATCGCGGAGGGGGCGGCCTACCTGGCGGTGGCCTTCATGGATGAGGCGCTTGAGCTCAGGCGGGCGGGCATCACCGCTCCCATATTGGTTCTGGGATACACTCCGGCGGAGGCGGTGCCTCTGGCGGTTCAATATGATATTACGCTGAACGTCTATAGCTTGGATGTGCTGGAGGCCCTCGAAAAAAGAACCTCCGAAGAGCGTCCCGTCCGGATTCATATTAAAGTGGATACGGGCATGGGGCGGCTCGGGCTTCACCGGGAGGAGGAAGCCGTCGCTTTTATTCATAAGGCGCTGACGCTCCCGGGGGTGCAGGTCGAAGGACTGTTCACGCATTATGCTTGCGCTGATGAGACGGACAAAAGCTATACTCTGGAGCAGCACGGACGGTTCTCGAGGATCGTGGAGCACTTCCGCAGCCAAGGAATCGGGTTCCGGTACCTGCATTGCGGCAACACGGCCACGGGCATCGACAATCCGGAGCTGAGCTATAACATGGTGCGCCTCGGCATCGGCATGTACGGCCTCTATCCGTCCGAGGATGTGAAGCGGGAGCGGGTGGAGCTGAAGCCCGTCATGAGCCTGAAGACCAAGGTCGTCATGCTGAAGACGATGGAAGAGGGCGCAGCGGTCAGCTACGGGGCCTTGTACCATGCGGCGGCGGGAGAGAGGATCGCCACGCTGCCGGTCGGCTATGCGGACGGCTTCTCCCGCATGTTGACGGGGAAGGCGGAGGCGTTGGTCCGCGGGGTCAAGGTGCCGGTGGTCGGCCGAATCTGCATGGACCAGTGTATGGTCAGCGTCGATGCGGCGCCGGCTGCGGAGTTGGACGACGAGGTGGTTCTGTTCGGCGAACAGGACGGCGTGGTTTTGCCGGCGGAGGAGCTGGCGGCCAAGCTGGGGACCATCAATTACGAGATCGTCTGTATGATTTCACACCGGGTCCCGAGGGTCTATGTCGAAGGGGGCAGCGTCGTCAATACGGTAAACCCGCTGCAGCATCATTTTAATGAAGAGCGGTAATCGGATTGCTCCTTCGCACCGTCACCACACCTGTCTGGGAAAATGTACTATGGGAGTTTTGGCCGAAAAAGCAAAGGATTTTCCCTGCTTCTGCCGAAATAGGTAGTACAGGGTTTCCAGCCGGTTCGGTAGGGCAGAGTGGTTTATAACATACCTGATATACGCGGGGCATATATTAGGTTTTGTATAATTTTGCTTCTTATGAACCATACTGGGGAATATGGGCAGGGTTACGTTGTGGGGGTGCGAAGGAAGTGTCCAATGTCAATACGAAACGAATCATGATCAGTTTGCCGGATCAGCTGCTTCAAGAGGTGGATGGGATCGTCGAGCAGGAGAACTCGAACCGCAGCGAGTTGATCCGGCAGGCGATGAAGCTGTATCTGATGGAGCGGAAGAAGCGTCAACTCCGCGATTCCATGCAGCGCGGCTATATGGAAATGGCGAAGATCAATCTTCATATCGCTTCGGAGGCTTTTCATGCGGAAGAGGATGCGGATACGACGCTCAACCGCTTGGTTAGCGGGGTGTAACGGTTGATTGTAAAACGTGGCGATGTGTTTTTTGCGGATCTGTCACCCGTAGTCGGATCAGAGCAAGGAGGCGTCCGCCCCGTGCTGGTGATCCAGAACGATATCGGAAACCGTTTCAGCCCGACGGTGATCATTGCGGCCATAACGGCGCAAATTCAGAAGGCGAAGCTCCCCACTCATGTGGAGATCGACGCGGAATCCCACGGCTTCGACCGGGATTCGGTCATTCTTCTGGAGCAGATTCGGACCATCGACAAGCAGCGTTTAACGGATAAGATTACACATCTGGATGAAGAAACGATGCGCAAGGTGGACGATGCACTGCAGATCAGCGTCGGCCTAATCGAGTTCTAGCCCATGAGAGACGACGAAGCGAGGGAAGCGGCCCTCGTTTTTTTGTTGTGTTCGGGGGCAGGGATTCGGTATAGTCATAGCAGGACATTACGATCAAGGGAAGAGGATGAACCGATGGCAAAAGAGACGAAGCAGCCGCTGGACGAAGCTGATGAGAAGGAAGGGCATGCCCTAACACCGGAGGAGAAGGCGAAGGCCGAGGAGCGGATCCTGAAGCAAATCGCAGCCGAGCTGTCGATTCCGCCCGGGAAGGTCAAGACGACCATCGGTCTCCTGGACGAGGGGAACACCATTCCCTTCATCGCCCGGTACCGGAAGGAAATGACGGGGGAGCTGGACGAGAACCAGCTTCGGGACATCGAAGAGCGGCTGCAGTACATTCGCAACCTGGAGGAGCGCAAGCGGGAGGTCATCCGCCTGATCGATGAGCAGGGGAAGCTGACCGGTGAGCTGCGGGAGGCGATCGTGCAGTCGGGCAAGCTGCAGGAGGTCGAGGATCTGTACCGACCGTACCGGCAGAAGCGGAAGACCCGTGCCAGCGTAGCGAAGGAAAAAGGCTTGGAGCCCTTGGCCGATTGGCTTATGAGCCAGCCGAGAACAGGCGTGGCTGTGGTGGAGGCCGCCAAGTACGTGAACCCCGGCAAAGGGGTAGGCACTGCAGAGGAGGCGCTGCAGGGAGCTGCGGATATCCTCGCGGAGAATATGGCGGACGACGCCAAGCTGCGGGCCTGGGTACGCAAATATACCCATGACAACGGGGTGGTGGTGACCGAAGCCAAGGACAAAGCGGCGGAATCCGTCTATGAGATGTACTACGAGTACAGCGAGCCGGTCCGCAAGCTGCCGCCGCACCGGATTTTGGCCATCAACCGGGGCGAGCGGGAGGAGATCCTGAAGGTCCGCCTGGAGGTGCCGGCGGAACGAGTTCATGAGTACATGGCGCGCCAACTGCTGAAGCGGGAATCTGCGGTTCGGGAGATCCTTCTGGCCGTGATCGAGGATGCCTATAAGCGCCTCTTGGCGCCGTCCATCGAGCGGGAGGTTCGCGGAGAGCTGACCGAGAAGGCGGAGGAGCAGGCCATTAAGATCTTCGGGGAGAATCTCCGGAATCTGCTGCTGCAGCCGCCGGTAAAAGGGAAGCGTGTCTTGGGCGTGGACCCGGCATACCGGACCGGGTGTAAGCTGGCGGCGGTAGATGACACCGGCAAGGTGCTGGAGATTGCGGTCACGTACCCGACCCCGCCCAACAACAAGGTGGCGGAAGCGAAGGCCGTGTTCAAGCGGCTCATCGAGCAGTACGACATCGAGCTCCTGGTCATCGGCAATGGTACGGCCTCCCGGGAGACGGAGCAGTTCGTCAGCTCGCTGATCGCAGAGCTGAAGAAGCCGGCGCTGCAGTACATCATCGTCAGCGAGGCGGGAGCCAGCGTCTACTCCGCGTCCAAGCTGGCGCAGGAGGAGTTCCCGCAGCTGGATGTGGCGGAGCGCAGCGCCATCTCCATCGCCCGGCGGATGCAGGACCCGTTGGCCGAGCTGGTGAAGATCGAGCCGAAGGCCATCGGAGTCGGGCAATACCAGCACGACGTCCAGCAGAAGCGGCTCGAGGAAAGTTTGAACGCCGTCGTGGAGTCGGCGGTCAACCATGTGGGCGTGGAGCTGAACACAGCCTCGCCGTCTCTTTTGCAATATGTGGCGGGGGTGAATGCGACGACGGCGAAGAACATCGTCAAGTTCCGCGAGGAGAACGGACGCTTCACGAGCCGCAAGCAGCTCCAGAAGGTGCCGCGCTTGGGGGCGAAGACCTTCGAACAGTGCGTCGGCTTCATGCGGATCGGTGAGGCGGAGAGCCCGCTGGATAATACGCCGATTCACCCCGAGTCCTACGGGGTGGTGGATCAGCTGTTCCGGGAGCTGGGACTGAAGCTGTCTGCCATCGGCACATCAGAGCTGAAGGACAAGCTGCAGGGCGTGAAGGCCGAGGAGTTGGCCGCTAAGCTGGGAGTCGGCGTACCGACGCTGCGCGACATACTGGACAGCTTGCTCCGTCCGGGCCGTGATCCGCGGGAGGAGCTGGCGCCGCCCATCTTCCGGACGGACGTGCTGAAGCTGGAGGACTTGGCCCCGGGAATGGAGCTCCAAGGGACGGTGCGGAACGTAATCGACTTCGGAGCCTTCGTGGACATCGGGATTAAGAACGATGGCTTGGTCCATATCAGCCAATTGAGCGACCGCTTCGTCAAGCATCCGATGGATGTGGTTTCCGTCGGAGACGTAGTGACCGTATGGGTGCTGGGCGTCGATCTGAAGAAGGGACGCGTCAGCTTGACGATGAAGAAGCCCGAGTAGCGGCAACTTGTAAGGGGGACGTTAGCCTCCGTAAGTATCTCTTGGCTTCCAGCGGGACATGGCCGCAGGCTGCAGCTCACATTTGTGCGGATGGCCTTACGCTAACGGTTCTGACGGGTGCTAATCTGCGTTTGGAGGAAACGTGGGTTGGCTAACGGTTGTGACAATCGTTATTTGTGTGTTTGGGCGAATCAGATCGCCCATATTCAAGGAATAAGCGCTGTCGCAACCGCTTGAATACGAATCCTTCTCCAATCGGGTCAATAGCGTTTCTAGCAACCGTTACACCGGATTGGAAAGGCCAAGGAGGCCCGACAGCCGTGTGAGTCAGTATGTGGTGGCTGGTATGCCACCCCGCCCACGGCGCGAACCTGATAAAAGCAAGAGCAGCTCACGCGGAAGCGTTGGAGCTGCTCTTTTAGTTGGGGGTGTTCATGGCTTCTGTTGTTTCCTTCCTTCCATAAATCCACGGTCTGACTTATTGCGGTAGAAGAACCAGCAATCGTTAAGCATCCGGATCTGCCTGCGGTTCTTGTTGTGAAACGCCCGCATCAATTGGTTGCACAGCCATTGCGGCATGCTGTCAGCTCCTTCCCCGTGAAAAGGTAATGGTGTACTTTTACCATATGGGGCAGATGCCCGTTCGGTGCAGGTCCACGTGAAAAACGGGGAGGAAAAGCTGAATCGCCGAGGCTTACACGCTCTCCTGAGCCTCTTCGTACCATTGCTCCAGCTGAGCCTGGAGCGCACGGATCTCCGTCAGCAGGGAAATCAAGGGATAGGACGATTCCTCGATCGCTGCGAAGGCTTGCTCCAACTGGTTGATATACTCCAATCCGTTCAGCAGCGGATAAGCCGGATCTACCAGCTCCAGAGACTCGCATTCGGCAATCAGGTGCGGCAGCTCCGGCGTGTTGGCGGCGGTGAGCTTGCCGATCTCCTTGTGCAGCCGCCGGTTTAAGGCGGTCAGCTGGTACATATGGGATTCGGGCATCTCCACAAACTCCAGACGCTCCCCCAGCTTCAGTACTCCATAACGTTGTTTCTCCACAAGTTTCCCCTCGTTTCTCTGTTGGCAGCGGTGTTCCGAACGCAGGATGCCGTCCGAGAAAATAACCGCAATCAGATTTTCTTACTTGACAGTTTATATGCTGGAGGCTTTAAATTCAAGATGGGGATTAGGAAGACATTTCGAGGAAAGGCCCTCGAGTTGGCTCTGCCGAATTCGAGGCTTCCATCATGAGGTCCGGTATCGGACAGCATATGGAAGGATAGGGGGACGCTCATGAATGACAAGGAACTACAAGCTTGGGTCGAACGGGTCTCACTGGAGTTCTTCCAGATTCCCTTCCGGCATCAAGCGGTATTCAACGGGCGGCTAAGGTCGACGGGAGGAAGGTACTTCACCAAGTCCCACAACATCGAGATCAGCCGAAAGCATTACGAGGCCCATGGGCACGAGGAGATGGAGAAGATCATCAAGCATGAGCTGTGCCACTACCATCTTCATCTGGCCAAGGGAGGCTACCGCCATATGGACGCGGACTTCAAGAAGCTTCTCCGCTTGGTCGGAGGGGCCCGGTATTGCAAGCCTCTTCCCGAGGGCAGGAGGAGAGAGGCCTACAAGTATAGGCTGACCTGCACCAGCTGCCGGATGGAGTATCTGCGCAAGCGCAAAACGGATCCGCGGAAGTACGCCTGCGGCCAATGCCGTGGCAAGCTGGAGCTGAGCTCCATTCCACCGGCCCTTGACTTGACGGGAACGGAAAGATAAAATAGGGATACTTGGCCAAGGAGAGATACCCAAGAGGCCGAAGGGGGCGCTTTGCTAAAGCGTTAGGGTGTAACAGCCGCGAGGGTTCGAATCCCTCTCTCTCCGCCATACCACGTATATGACAGCCGCATCCGCCGGGAACCCGGGGATGCGGTTTTTTGTCATGATGCCGGTTGTCTACATCCATTTCTTGCGCTTGAAGAACCAGAACATGCCGCCGGAAACCGCGATCATGAGCAGCCAGACATACCCGTAGCCGAAGCTCCAATCGAGCTCCGGAATTCGGCGGAAGTTCATCCCATAGAGACCGACAATGAAGGTGAGGGGCAGGAATAAGGAGCTGATGAGCGTCAGCGTCTTCATGATTTCGTTCATTCTGTCGGATTTCATGGCCATCTGAAGCTCCAGGAGGCCGGACAGGGACTCTCTGAACATGTCGATGGAGTCGATTACCCGGGAAATATGATCGTATACGTCGATGAAGTAGACGTCCTTATCTTGGCTGATGTAGGGAAGCTGCTGATGGGACATGGCCCCCAGCATCGTCTTCTCATCGAGGAAGACCTTCCGGAGATGGTGCAGGCGCCTCTTATAGCGGAAAATATCAGGCGCGACCCGGATATAAGGGTTCCGGTACACCAGCCGCTCGATCCGTTCGACCTGATCCTCGTAAAACTCGACAACCCTGCTGTATTCATCCACGCAGCGGTCGACAATGTGATAGAGGATCTCGCCGGAGTGATCCATCATATCGCCCTTGCGCTGGAATTCGTCCTCGAGCTCATGAAAGATGGGGATCTCATCCTGGGAGATGGTGATAACGTAGTTAGGCCCCAACACGATCCCGATCTCCTGCAGCTTCAGATCCTTACTCTCCACGGCGAATAGGGTAAGGAAGATATGGGTCCGGTACCGGTCCAGCTTGGGCCGCTGGTTCAGCTTGACGGCATCCTCCACGAGGAGGGGATGGCAGCCGAAGACGCCCTCCAGCACCTCCTTGACCTCCGACGGGGTGGGCTGCTTCAGCCGGATCCAGGCCACTTCCTGGTCCGCGGGCTTGCGTGTGGCGGTCTGGGTGATCGACCCGTCGCCGCTGTGATAGACGAGCATGGAGAGGAATCCGCCTCCTGAATTTACCTCATGATTTCCCTAGCATATCAGATGAAAAAGAGCTTGTCATTCTATGATCGATCTTATATAATAACCCTTGTCGCTTCAAAGTGCGGCGATTTTCGACATTATACGGCCCGTTGGTCAAGGGGTTAAGACACCTCCCTTTCACGGAGGTAACAGGGGTTCGAATCCCCTACGGGTCACTATCATTCTCCTTGCGAGCCATTAGCTCAGTCGGTAGAGCACCTGACTTTTAATCAGGGTGTCGTAGGTTCGAGTCCTACATGGCTCACTTCTTATTGCCAGTATGCGGTCGTGGTGGAATGGCAGACACGCTATCTTGAGGGGGTAGTGGGCTTACGCCCGTGGAGGTTCGAGTCCTCTCGCCCGCATCACGAAGAAATGACTATTCCGGAATTAAAAGCCTTCAGTGCCGAACGAATCGGTGCTGGAGGCTTTTTCGGTTTCCCGGATAAATGTGCATGCGGAGGTAATCCTAAGCTGGTATGGAACTGATTCGGCAAGGATTGAGGGGATCGGCGTGAGGCCTTTTACATTAAGACGGAAGCTGAAAAAGAAGAAACGGCGGCCCGATACGGAATTCGCCGAAGACCGGAAGCAGCCGGCCCAAGAGGGGAAAGGGAGCTCCGGGGAGAAGAAGCCGCAGCAGAAGCAGACGGCCATGAATAAGAATCAGCCTGCGCCTAATGCCCAAGCCCAAGGCGGCCAACAGGGAGCAGCGGGAGCTGCCGTTCCGGTCCAGCTGGAGACGGATTACCATATCAGTCTGCAAACGATGAAGAACGCCTTCAAGGATTGCTCCGACGTCATGTTCCGGGAGCTTCAGGTGTCCGGCGGGGTCAAGGGCTTCATCGTCTACATCGACGGCATGGTGAAGACGGAGGAGATCAGCGATCATCTGCTGCTGCCGCTGTTCCATTTTCCCCATCAGACCTCGGCCACCGACACGCTGAAGAGCCAGATCCTGCTGCCGCCCAAGATGTCCGACTGCACGACCTACCGGGCTGCAGCGGACGCGGTGCTGGCCGGGAACGCAGTCTTCTTCGTCCAGGGGCAGCCGAAGGCCATCGTGATCAATGCCAGAGGCGGAACCCGGCGGGGGGTGGAGGAGCCCCAGACCGAATCCGTGGTCCGCGGACCGAAGGAAGGCTTCAACGAGAATCTGCGCACCAACACGAGCCTGCTCCGGTTTAAGCTCAAGACCCAGGATCTGAAGATGAAGAGCATGACCATTGGAGAAAGAAGCCAGACCGCTGTGGCGCTCAGCTACATCGAAGGAGTGGCGGAGCCCAAGATCATCGAAGAAGCGGAGAGACGGCTGAAGGCCATCCAGATCGACGCCATCCTGGAGTCGGGCTACATCGAGGAGATGATCGAGGACCAGCCGTTGTCACCGTTTCCCCAGCTGCAGTATACCGAGCGCCCGGACACGGCGGCGGCGGCTCTCTTGGAGGGGCGCTTCGCCATCTTCGTGGACGGCACGCCGTTCGTGCTCATCGGCCCTGTTACCTTTTGGCAGTTCATGCAGGCCAGCGAGGATTATTACGAGCGTTATTTTGTCGGCAATCTGGTGCGGTGGCTCCGGATGTTCTTCATCGGGGTAGCCTTGTTCCTGCCGGCGCTCTATGTGGCCGTCACGACATACCACCAGGACATGCTGCCCACCACGCTTCTGCTGTCCATTGCGGCGGCTCGGGAGTCCATTCCCTTCCCCGCCTTGGTGGAGGCGCTAATGATGGAGATCGCGTTCGAAGCCTTGCGGGAGGCGGGCATTCGGCTGCCCAAGACGGTGGGCCAAGCCGTCAGCATCCTGGGCGCCTTGGTCATCGGGCAATCGGCGGTTCAGGCCGGGATCGTCTCGGCGCCGATGGTCATCATCGTCTCGCTGACGGGCATCGCCTCCTTCACGATCCCCCGGTTCAACATGGCCATCACCATCCGGCTGCTCCGCTTCCCTATCATGATTCTGGCGGGGGTCTTCGGACTGTTCGGCATCGTGGTGAGCCTCGTGTGGATCATGGTTCATCTCTGCACGCTGGAATCCTTCGGCGTTCCCTATCTAAGCGGCATCGCGCCCTATAAGAAGAAGGAACAGAAGGACATTATGGTCCGTGCGCCCTGGTGGGCCATGGTCTTCCGGCCCTCCACCTATTCGAGGCTCAGCCGCAGACGCTTGAACCCCGCTCCCCTGGGAAGCAAGAAGCAGCCGGGAGGGTCAACGCCATGAAGAACCTACATCGGACTGTTAAGCTTCTAGGCGCAGGAGCCGTTGGAGCCGTCCTCTTGACGGGCTGCTGGGACCGGAGGGAAATCAATGATGTCGCCATCGTGACTGGAACCGCCATGGACAAGGTAGGCGGGAAGTACCGGGCGGCGGTCCAATTTCCTCTGCCCGGCCAGCTGGGGGGGCCCGGAGGAGGGGGCGGCGGCACCAGCGGCTCCAAGGCCTCCTATGTGGATTCCGCCACGGGGGAAACCGTGCGGGACGCGAACGGTCAATTGCAGCGGTCGTTGTCGCGGCAGCTGTATTTTGCCCATCGGCGGGTGCTGGTCATCGGGGAGGAGCTGGCCAAGAGCGGGATCGCACCGGTTCTCGACGTGACGGTCCGGACCGCGCAGAACCGGATGTCCGCCTTCGTGGTCTTCGCTAAGGGAGAGGCCATCGACCTGTTGAATGCCGACGCCGTCATGGAGAAGCTGCCGTCGGAGATGCTCCGCGAGCTGACGGTGAATGCCATGAAGTCGCCTCGAACCCTTCGCAACGTAGTGGACACCCTGCTGTCGGACGGGCTGGATCTGGCAGTCCCCTATTACATCTCAGAGAAGAACCGGGTTGGCGAGAAGGGCCAGCCCAAGACGACCATCACCCAAGAGGGGATCGCCGTGTTCCAAGGGGACAAGCTGACGGGACTGATGAAGGGGGAGGCCGCCAAGGGGGTCCTCTGGGCCATGAACCAGGCGAAGCGTCCGTCGGTGACGGTTGCTGTTCCCAAGGGGGAGGGCAACATTACGGTTCAATTCTCGGAAAATCAGGTGGACCTGAAGCCCTCCGTCCAAGGGGATGAGGTGTCGATGGAGGTCCGCATCCGGGCTGTCGGGAATATCTTCGAGAATACCTCAACCTTTAAATCCAGCTCGGATAATCTGGTGACCGTCCGCGGGCTTGCCTCCGATAAGGTAAGGAGCGAGGTAGAGAAGGGCGTGAAGCAGCTGCAGGAGTACGGCTCCGATGCCTGCGGCTTCGGGGATACGATCTTCCGGGAGAAGCCGGGAGAGTGGAAGCGGCTGAAGGAACGGTGGCGGGAGCTGTATCCCCAAGTGAAGGTCAGCGTCCATGTGGAGCTCCAGATCGAGCACTCCGGCAATCTGCTGGAGCCCGCCGCGCGGAAGAGGGAGAATCTGGTCCAATGATCATGATCTTGAGCGTGACATTCTTATTCTTGCTGGTCCTATACCTGTTGCAGAGACCGGCATTGAAAAAAACGAACCGGCTGACCCATTGGATGTCCATCCTCCTGCTTCTGGGCAGCGGGGCCTTGTGGGTCTACCTTCGGCTGACCATCGAGATTCCCCGTCCAGTCGATTGGCTGAGCCAGGCGCTGTCGCCGTTCGTCCCCGTCCCCTAAAATAACGTTGCCGATTCTACCGCTTTCGTCAGATTCGACAGGTACAAGTAAAGAGGAGTGAAGGTCCATGGATTCCGTATCCAAACGCCAGGTGGTCATCCTGGGCATCGCCTTGGTGTTGGAGGCCAATCTGGTCAGCCTGCCCAATCAGATTATCGGCGCGGCGCGAATGGACGCCTGGTTGTCATACCTTATCGGCATGGGCTGCATCCTGGTCCCCCTGTGGCTGGCATCCAAGGTTCTGGCCAGCCACCCGGGCCAGGATCTCTTCGCCATTCTCGTGGGGCGACACCCCATGCTCGGGAGAGCGGCCGCCGTGGTGGTTCTGTTGTTCATCTTCATCCTCCTGGTCCGGGACATCCGGGTGCTGACGGAGTTCGTCAGTATTGCCCTGCTGCCCGCCACTCCCTTGGTGATGATCAGCCTCCTGATCGTCATCAGCATCGTGTTGACGACCCGGGGCGGCATACAGGTCATCGCTCGGATGATGGAGATCTGGGTCCCGCTCTTCATTCTCTTCCTGCTGTTCCTTGCCGTGCTCCTGTACACCGAGTTTGAGCCCCGGAACCTGCTCCCGCTGTTCAACCGGGGGCTCGGTCCGCCTTTCGCGGGCAGCTGGTACGCGGTGGCTTATATCGGCGAGATCATGCTGTTGCCCTTTCTGTTCGGGGCGGGTCCACTGCGCTTCCGTGAAGGTCTGCTGGGACTGGCCATCGGGACTGGGCTGCTGCTCCTCGTCAACTTCTATCTGCTCTTGACCTTAGGCGCCAATCTGTCGGGCAAGATACTGTTTCCCTTGTATGAGATCGTGCGGATCGTCCGGGTGACGGACTTCCTGGACCGCTTCGATCTGCCGTACATCCTGATCTATCTGCCGATGATGATTACGAAGGTCGGCCTGCTCTTGTATGCCCTATGCCACGGCTTGAAGCGGGTTCTGCCGGCCTTGTCGATCCGGGAGTTCATGCTGCCATTAGGGGTCTGGTGCTTCGTCTCCTCCTTCTGGTTCTTCCAGAATTCCGTTCAGCTCTATAGCATGAACCGGAGCTGGCCGGTATTCGCCCTCCTGTGCGAGGTGGCGCTGCCCGTGCTGTTCTTCCTGCTGCTGTACAGGAGGAAAAAAGAAAATCGCGCTGCCTGAACCGCGCATGTATAAACCTTCTAGAATCCGTCTACCCTGTTACTAGATTCATAGGAACGGTAAAGGGGTGTTGGGGGATGAGACGGAAGACAGGATGGGGATGGATGGTGCTGGCGGTAGCGGTGGCGTTCGGCGGAATCTGGGCAGGACGTGCGGATGCCACAGAAGCGCGGACCGCCGGAGTCCCGACGGCCGAGTCCCAAGCCGGGACGGTTCTGGACTATGCCTCCGGTATCCTGTCGGACGATTATAGGTTTACCCTGCAGCATTATGGGGAGATCCGGGGACAGGCAGCCGTAGGGCTGGTCCGCGAGATCGCTTCTTCCACCGCAATGGTGAAGCTGGAGACTCGGGCACCGGAGCTGCAGGAGGCGTACCGGTTGGAAGAGGCATCCGGTACGCTGACCTTGATCCGGGAGCCGAATACGGATCGCATCTCAACGCTGCTGGTGCTGGAGGGGACGAAGGATTCCCGGGAATCCGTGCTTACGCTTCGCGATCGGCTCGATGCCGCATTGGAGAAGGCATCCGCCGGCGGCCGCTGGAGCACCAAGGTCACCGGGAGCCTGAACCGTCCGGCCGGAGAAGCCGTCAGCGGGCAGGCAGCGGAGACGGCAGTCACGTCGGCGGCCAGCCGGTTGCTGGAGGCCCGGTCCAACGGGGTCTACCGGGACCGGGGCCTCGTCAACCTGACCTTCGCCAGTGGACTGCTTCCGGAGAAAGCCTCCGGACGGGATGATACGGCGCTCCAGATCGCACTCCGGCTGGATACGGAGAGCGGCTCCTGGAAGGCGGCCGTCGGGGCTCCGATGCTGACGGGAGAATTTTGACGGAATCGGGTTTAAATCGGAGGCTTCGGGAACAAACTGTTGGTTAGTATGGAAGAGTCAGCTTAACCAACAGGAGGAAGGATCATGAGGAAGCAAGTATGGACGGCGGCTGCGGCGGCCGTTCTGGTGCTGACGGGCACCGCCTGCCAGGCGAAGGAAGATGCAGTGAATGCGAGTGCGGCGGTGGGAGCCAAGCGGATCGTCGAGCTGGCGGGACCGAATGGAGAGAAGATCGGCAAGGCCGAGCTGACCCAGATGTCCAAGGGAGTCCACATTCATGTGGAAGCCTCCAATCTGGTGCCGGGCAAGCACGGCTTCCATATCCATGAGACGGGCCTGTGCGAAGGCCCGGACTTCAAATCGGCGGGGGGGCACTACAACCCGACGAACAAGAAGCATGGCTTCGAGAATCCCAAGGGTCCCCACAGCGGAGACCTGCCCAATCTGTCCGTCAGCACGGACGGAACGGTAACGGCGGACATGGTGGCCAAGTACGTGACGCTGGAGGAGGGCAAGCCGGGCTCGCTGTTGAAGCCGAGCGGGACCTCGCTCATCATCCATGCGGGACCGGACGACTACAAGACGGATCCGGCGGGAAACTCCGGAGGCCGGGTGGCCTGCGGGCGGATCCAGTAAGGAAGGAACGGCATCGTTTTTAGGGCGATGTCGTTTTTTTGTGCGAAAAGTTTATTCCAAAATGGTAAAAAGTCGAGTATAATAGTCTTTGCAGGGCAAAACCGCGATCTATGGAAGGGGAGATGAGGATGGGAAAGAAGGGGCGTATACCGTGGAAACTGCTCGGGCAGATCTTCTGGTCGTTCTTCAAGATCGGGCCCATCACCTTCGGCGGGGGATACGCCATGATCCCCGTCTTCCACAAGGAAGCGGTAGAGCGCCGCCGATGGCTCCAGGAGGAGGACGTGGCGGATATTCTCGCCATCGCCCAATCCACTCCGGGGGCGGTGGGAGTCAATGCCTCCACCTTCGTAGGCTACCGGGTCGCCGGCGTCTGCGGAGCGCTGGCCGCCTTAACGGGCATGCTGCTGCCGACCTTCCTGATCGTGCTCACGCTGTGCGTCTCCTACCTGTTCGTGAAGGACCAGGAGAAGATCCAGGCGGCATTCCTGGGCATCCGACCGGCGGTGGCGGCTCTGATCGCCTATGCCGGCTACCGGATCTGGCGAACGTCCGTCAAGGATGCGGCGACCCTGATGCTGGCCGTATGCGCGCTGGGGTTCCTGCTCCTGACCGGAGTGAATCCGGCTTACGCCATTGCCGCCGGCATCGTAGCGGGCATCACGCTGGCCTCCGTCCAGCTCCGCTGGTTCGGACGGGACGTGCTTCGCCGGCCCTTATCGCAAGAGAGCTACAGCTGTGACGATTATTACATCGGAGATGGAATCTAGCGAGGGGGTGCCGGCATGGTTTTGTGGGAGTTGTTTCAGACCTTCTGGATGATCGGGCTCGTATCCTTCGGAGGCGGCTATGCCATGATTCCGGTGATCCAGCATCACGTGGAACGGAATTCTTGGATGACGAATACGGAATTTACGGATATGATAGCAGTAGCAGGCATGTCGCCGGGTCCGATCGGCACCAACAGCGCCATCTTCGTAGGCTACCGGGTGGCCGGGTTCCCCGGAGCGTTGGCCTCCGCCGCCGGCATGACGCTGCCGTCGCTGCTGGTCATTCTGGTCGTTGCGGCTTTTTTTATGAAGATGCATCATTACCGCCATGTCCAGGCAGCCTTCTATGGCCTTCGCCCGGTGGTGGCGGGATTGATTCTATACGGCGCAGTCCGTTTCGCAACGGGAGGGAGCTATTCCTTGCCGATGCAGGCGGCCGCGCTGATTCCGCTGGGTATATTTGCCGTGTCGCTGACGGCGCTGATCCGGTACCGCGTGCACCCCGTCCGCCTGATTCTCTTGGCGGGCCTGGTGGGGATGGCGATCTACGGATAAGCGCTGCGCAGCCGAGCCGGGCTTAGAGTCCCGGGTAGGGGGAGTAGGAATGTTGTACCGGATCGAAGACCGGATTAGCACCCGGAAATCGAAGGATATCTATGAGCTGGTCCGGCAAGAGGGAACGGTGGACAAGCTGCTGCTGCTGGAGCGGAGCGGGCTGACGCCGAGCACCTTGACCCGGATCCTGGAGGAGCTGACCGGCAAGGGGCTCCTGGAAGAGGTGGGCTTCGGCGAGTCTACGGGCGGTCGAAGGCCGATTCTTTATCGCACCAATCCCCAGTATGCCTATGCGTTCGGTCTGGAAATATCGCGGACCCGATCCATGCTGGTGCTGGCGGATCTGCACATGAACGTCATCGGCTCCACGGTCTGGCGCATGTCGGAGAGCTATACGCCGGACAACCTGCTGCGGGAGGTCATCGCTTCCGCCGCTTATATGCTGGAGACGCGGGGAATCCCGAAGGAGCGGGTGCTGGGCATGGGCGTCGGCGCCGTCGGGCCGCTGGACCCGGAGGCGGGGATCATCCACAACCCGCTGTATTTCCCCAGCTCCGGCTGGGAGAATGTGCAGGTGACGGAGCGGCTGTCCCAGGCGTTAGGGATTCCGGTGCTGTTGGACAACGGCGCCAACACCGCCTTGACCGGCGAATACCGGGCGGACCCGGTCAAGCGGAAGCACCTCTTGTATCTGCATCTGGGCGCTGGTCTGCGCTCCGCCATGATGACCAACGGCGCCTTGGTGTACGGTGCGGTGGACATGGAGGGAGCCGTGGGGCAGATGGTCATCGAGGCGGAGGGCGTCCCGCACCGGGAGCCGGGAGGCAACCGCGGAGCTCTGGAATCCTACGTCTCCATCCATGCGCTGGAGCGGGAGTGGAGCAGGGCCGGTGGGGGGAACGGCTTCGCCGGCCTGCTGGCGGGATTGGCTGATGAGCAGGAGACGGCGCTGGCCGTCATGAAGGAGGCGGGCCGCTTCTTCGGCATCGGCCTGGCCAACCTGCTGAACGTGCTGCATCCCGAGAAGGTGGTGCTGGGCGGCCCCGTGGCGGAGGCCCATCCGGTCTTCTTCGAGACGGCGGTGCCCGAAGCGCTGCGGAGAACCTACTATTATCCTTCGGCCTATGAAGTCGAGTTCGCCCGGGGCGAGCTTGGCGAGTCGGCCATTGCCGTCGGCGCTGCCGTCATGACCGTCAACCGCTTGACGGTATGATGAGTCGGCTTGCCGGTGAAGAGCCGGCGTCCCGGCCATTAGCCGGACGATCCCCCTCCTATATGCGCCTGGGTTCCGCATCGGAGCCCAGGCGCATATGCTGAAGGGAGGACGGTGGAGCTCCCGTTCTTGCCGCGCTTGCGGCGGAGCGGGAGCTCCTGCCGTCTGCGGGAGATACGGTGCATGAGAACGGGAGGGGAACCGGTTGGCCATCACGCAGGCGGAAATGATCGAACGGGTTGCGGCCGTCGCCATCGAGCTCCGGGTGGGAGGCTCGAAGATTTTTCCTTCGGTTCGGCTGGCCCAAGCGATTCTGGAAACAGGCGGCGCCGTGCCGCCTTGGAATAATCTCTTCGGCATCAAGGTCGGGACAGGCACACCGAATGCCTATTGGGATGGCAGGTTCGTGGACCGGACCACCCGGGAGGTGTTGGATGGACAGGTGTACGAGGACGTGGCCGTTCAATGGCGCTATTACCGGACCCTCGAGGACAGCGTGCGGGATCATGAGCAGTTCCTTCAAAAGGCGCTGTACGCGCCAGTCCGGGCGGCAGCCACCCCGTATGCCCAATGCCTGGCCCTCTATGCATCCGGTTATGCCACGGATGCGCCGACGGAGGTGGACGGGGACCCGTCCTACGGCGAGAAGCTGTGGGCGGTCATCCAGAGCCGGGGTCTGCTCCGCTATGATGCGGAAGCGGTACGGCTCGGGCAGGAGATCGAGGCCCGGCTGTCTCGCCTGGAAGCGGATGCCGGCAGCCTGGACGGACGGGTGGATGCGCTGGAGGATGAGGCCGTCCGACCGGCACCGCCGGATTGGGCCCGGGATGCGGTGAACGCCGCTGTGGCGTCGGGCTTGGTCAATACGCCGAACGGCGGCTCTTACGACTTCTACCGGATTCTGACGGTAATGAAGCGCAGGGGGCTGCTCTAAGAGCAGCGGGTCCGAAGGGTCGTAAGGAAGAACAAAAAGCGGCACAGCTGCGCTCCCTTTCATCAAGAGGGGAGCAAGGCTGTGCCGCCGTCATGCCGGGCGGGCTGTCACTTGGCCAACAGATGCTGGAACGGACGGTAATCGATCCCGTTCTTATCCAGGTGGGAGATGAGACTCTTGTAGTCGCGCCGCGGCGTCGCGAGAATATAGCCCTCGAGACAGATTTCCCGGGTGATCTCGGACACGCCCTTCTCCAGTCCCAGCTCCCCGATCCGGGCGGCGATGCTGTGCCGGGCAATGTCCCGGAATGCGGAGGGGACGGGGGAAACCAGAAGGTCCAGGAATTCCTTGGCGTCCTCGGTCCACAGGTGGCGGGAGGCTTCGATATAATGGTTCTGCCGGTCCAGCTTGGACTTGCCGTCGTCGCCCTGGGGCAGCACCTTCATAAATTTGCGGAACATGAAGAAGCCGCCGATGCTCATGAAGACGAGCAGGACAAATCCCCAAAAGACGAGAAAATACATGAACATACCGCACAACTCCCCATGTATGCCTTTGCGGCGAAATTGTGAATTCTCTCTTATTATAGCGGATAACCGTCCGGTTTTCGAGAAACCCGAACATGTGGTACAATAGGTCAGACTGTACCCCATACCAGAAAGGCGGAATTCCACATATGTTGAAGATCGGTTCCCACGTTTCGTTTTCCGACAAAGGTTTGTTGAATGCCGCCGAAGAAGCGGTAACGTACGGCTCCAGCACCTTCATGATCTATACCGGCGCTCCTCAGAACACGCGGAGAAAGCCGATCGAGAACCAATACATCGAAGAAGGCAAGGCGCTGATGGACAAGCACGGCATCGGCGAGATCATCGTGCATGCTCCCTACATCATCAACCTGGGCTCTTATAAGGAAGACACCTTCGAGCTGGCGGTCCGCTTCCTGCAGGAGGAGATCCGACGGACCCAGTACCTGGGCGTCAAGAACATCGTGCTGCATCCCGGCGCTTACACCGAGAAGGACGCGGAATACGGGCTGGCCCGGATCTCCGAGGGGCTGAACGAGGTGTTGAAGGGCACCTCCGACACCGAGGTGAACATTGCGCTTGAGACCATGGCGGGCAAGGGCACCGAGCTGGGCCGGACCTTCGAGGAGCTGGCGCGGATCATCGAGAAGGTGGAGGACAATGACCGCCTGACCGTCTGTCTCGACACCTGCCACGTTCATGATGCCGGGTATGACATCGTGAACGACCTGGACGGGGTGTTGGAGGAGTTCGACCGTCTGATCGGCCTGAACCGTCTGGCCGTCGTGCATCTGAACGACAGCAAGAACCACCGCGGCGCGGGCAAGGACCGTCATGCTCCCGTCGGCGGCGGACTCATCGGCTTCAAGGCCATGCACAACATCGTGCACCATGAGAAAATCAAGCATCTCCCGCTGATCCTGGAGACCCCGTGGATCGGCAAGACGGACGGCTCCGAGCGTCCGATGTACGAGGCCGAGATCGCGCTGCTCCGCGGAGATGCGGCGGAGCGCTTCGGTGCCGAGTTCGTGGACCATGTGGAGCGACTGGACCACTTCTTCAAGAAGAGCGACGTCCACCACCGGGACTTCGTCGTCAGCATCTGGGATCTCTTGAAGAACGATCCCAAGGCGAAGAAGGCCGACAAGCGCGAGCCTATGGAGCGCTTGTACGACATGATCGCCGAGGAGGCGCTGTTCCCGGAATTGACCGAGGAACAGGTCAACCACCGCCTGACAGCCTGGCTGTCGGGAGCGGAAGCGCTGATTACGGCTTAAGGGCCGGAATAATCTTTGGATAAGTTACCGTTAATACGTGAAGTTCGACTTCCGGGTAAACGCACGGCGTCATCAGGACCCCGTGAGGCGTTTGTCCTTGGTTCATCTGAATGGAGGCAAATAGAGGTATGAATCGTATGGTTTCCCAAGCAGGGCGCAGCTGGTCCGAAGGTAAGAAGGACCGGGCCTGCATGCTGATTTCTTGTCCCGACCAGCCCGGCATCGTGGCGGCGGTATCCCGTTTCCTGCATGAGCATGGGGCGAACATCGTCCAGTCGGACCAATATACCATGGATCCGGAGGGCGGCATGTTCTTCATCCGCATCGAGTTCGACCTCTCCGAGCTGGAGCGGCGCCTCGATACGCTGGAGATGGATTTCGCCGAGGTGGTGGCGGCCAAGTTCCACATGAACTGGAGCATCTCCCAGGAGAGCCGCAAGAAGCGGCTGGCCATCTTCGTCTCCAAGGAGGACCATTGCCTCCTGGAGCTTTTATGGCAGTGGCAGGCCGGCGACCTGAACGCGGACATCGCCATGGTCATCAGCAACCATCCGGATATGAAGGACATCGTGGAATCCCTCGGCATTCCGTTCCATCATGTGCCGGTGACGGCGGACTCGAAGCAGCAGGCGGAGGAAACCCAGCTGAAGCTGGTGGCGGACGGCCGGGTCGATTGCATCGTGCTGGCCCGCTACATGCAGATCATCTCGCCGAAGTTCATCGAGCATTATCCGAACAAGATCATCAATATCCATCACTCCTTCCTGCCGGCCTTCGTCGGCGGCAAGCCCTATGCCCAGGCATACCAGCGCGGGGTGAAGATTATCGGCGCCACGGCCCACTACGTGACCGAGGAACTGGACGGAGGCCCGATCATCGAGCAGGACGTTCAGCGGGTAAGCCACCGGGACAATGTCAATGATCTGAAGCGGATCGGCCGCCACATCGAGCGGATCGTGCTGGCCCGCGCTGTCTCCTGGCACGTGGAGGACCGGATTCTGGTGCACGAGAACAAGACCGTCGTCTTTAATTAACGGTTCGACAATAATAAGAAGCCCTCCCTGGAGTAATGGATGCGTCGAGCATCCATCCCCAGAGAGGGCTTCTATTACGTACATCCAAGGCCTTCATTCCCGCAGCTAGACGGGAACCGACTCCTTGATGGCGGACATCCCTGTAGAGGAGATCTGGTTCTTGCCTCTCTTCTTGGCTGCATATAAGGAGGCGTCCGCATTTTTGAACAAGAAATCCTTGCCTGTTCCCCGCTGGTACTCCTCCAGACCGATGCTGCAGGTTACGGCCCGGAAGCCCAGCTCCTCATGGGGCAGACGCTCCATCTCCGCACGGATCCGCTCCAGCACCCCGTAGCTCTCGCCAATCGTCTTCTCCGTGAAGATAATGGCGAATTCCTCTCCGCCGTACCGGGCGACAAAATCATTGGGCGTCACGGCCTGCCGCAGCACCGTTGCGGTTCGCATCAGCACGATATCCCCCACATGGTGTCCGTAGGTATCGTTGACCTTCTTGAAATTGTCCAAGTCCAGAATCGCCAGCTGTAGCGGAAGACCGTTCCGCTCGCTCTGCTCGATGAGCTTCTCCAGATATTCGTGGAACGTCTTGTGGTTGTACAGCTCGGTTAGCGCGTCCAGCTTGAAGAGCTTATCCATGATGATGTTCTTGACGAGAAGCTCTTGGTGGGCGGAGTGAGTATTCTCCAGATGACGGAGAATCTCTTCGCCGCGGGCGACGAACCGGTACGCCATGCAGACCAGGGTAAGGAAGAACCCGCTGAAGGTGGCGAGGCTGGCGCCATGCTCCGCGATGGCCATGCCCGGCAGGAACAGCAGGGCCAGGTAGGACGGACCCGACAGGCAGAAGGAAAAGGCGATGCGGCTCTTCTTATAGGTTAGGGTCCCCAGCAGCAGCGGAACGAGAACCAGCACAGGGATCAGGATGACGTCCCGATGGATGACGATCAGAATCATCATAACCGCGTGGCATCCGGTGATCAGCGTATAATCTGTACGAAGCCTCTGGAAGAGGCTGATCAGCTCGGTCAGGACGAGGGCGGCGGCCAGCAGAGACCCTTGCTGGATCAAGTAATAGCGGTATTGCCCGGATAGGGAAAACTCTTCCGGCAGGAACTGCAGCCGAGCAGATTCCACCAGCAGAATACCGACGACGAGCAGCCAATGAACGTTTAATGTCCTCCGATACCATACCGGGGACGGGGTTAACTCCTTTGCTCCCATTTCTCTGCGACACTCCCAAAATGGAACCGAATCCGGTGTAATAAATGAAAAGAACCTGAACATAGATACTTTCGATCAAACATACCAAGATCCTCTCCTATTTGTCAAAAATCGTGGATTTTTTTAACAGCCGGTCGGAAGTTTTGGAAGCGGGGCGGTAGCGTTTCGGAGGACGGAATGATAAAATGTAAGGAATGAAAACCCGAGCTCTTCGTTTAATGGGTAAACCAACCTAAGGAGGATTCCATTCTCATGACAGCAAAAAGTCAAAATGTCGAACAATTGGCCGTCAACACGATCCGGATGCTGGCCGTTGACGCGATTGAGAAATCCAAGTCCGGCCACCCGGGCATGCCGATGGGCGCCGCTCCCATGGCCCACGTGCTGTGGTCCAAGCACATGAACCATAACCCGGCCAATCCCGAGTGGTTCAACCGGGACCGCTTCGTGCTGTCCGCCGGTCACGGCTCCATGCTGCTGTACAGCCTGCTGCATCTGTTTGGCTACGGTCTGACCGTCGAGGATCTGAAGGAGTTCCGCCAATGGGGCAGCAAGACGCCGGGTCATCCGGAATTCGGACACACCGCTGGCGTTGACGCGACGACCGGACCTCTGGGTCAAGGCGTTGCGATGGCCGTAGGTATGGCCATGGCCGAAGCGCATCTGGGAGCGACCTATAATAAAGAAGGCTACGACATTGTCGATCATTATACATACGCCATCTGCGGCGACGGCGACCTGATGGAGGGCATCTCCAGCGAGGCGGCGTCCCTGGCGGCCCACCTGAAGCTGGGCAAGCTGGTCGTGCTGTACGATTCCAACGACATCTCCCTGGACGGCGAG
Organism: Oryzibacillus soli; assembly: GCF_051594765.1. Taxonomy (NCBI): domain Bacteria; kingdom Bacillati; phylum Bacillota; class Bacilli; order Caryophanales; family Paenibacillaceae; genus Oryzibacillus; species Oryzibacillus soli. The sequence goes on along the minus strand of NZ_JBPPGJ010000002.1, from coordinate 273,185 downwards.
CTGAACCTCTCCTTCTCCGAGAACGTGAAAGCCCGCTTCGAAAGCTACGGCTGGCAGTACCTGCGGGTTGACGACGAGAACGATCTGAACACCATCTCGGCGGCGCTGGCGCTGGCCAAGTCGGACAAGTCCCGCCCGACTCTGATTGAAGTGAAGACTACCATCGGCTTCGGCAGCCCCAACAAGGGCGGCAAAGGCGGACATGTAGGCCCTCACGGCTCCCCGCTGGGCACTGAGGAAGCGAAGCTGACGAAGGAAGCATTGGGCTGGCCGCAAGAGCCGGACTTCTACGTGCCGAATGAAGTGGCCGCCTTCTATGCCGAAGTGAAAGCCGCCGGACAAGCCAAGGAAGCCGCATGGAACAAGCTGGTGGAGCAGTATGGCTCCGCATACCCGGAACTGGCGAAGCAGTTCGGCCGGGCCGTCCGCGGCGAGCTGCCGGAGGGCTGGGACAAGGACATCCCGGTCTTCACCTCCGCCGAGAAAGCCTCCGCAACTCGTGCCAGCTCGGGCGCTGCGCTGAACGCCATCGCTCCGAATCTGCCGACCCTGATCGGCGGCTCCGCAGACCTGGAGTCCTCGACCAATACCCACCTGAAGGGCATCGAGAACTTCACGCCGAAGAATTATGCCGGCCGCAACGTCTACTTCGGCGTGCGGGAGTTCGCCATGGCGGCTGCCACCAACGGCATGATGCTGCATGGCGGCGTACGGGCCTACTGCGGCACCTTCTTCGTCTTCTCCGACTATCTTCGTCCGGCCGTCCGTCTGGCTGCCCTCATGAAGGTGCCGTCCGTCTATGTCCTGACCCATGATTCCATCGCCGTTGGCGAAGACGGACCGACCCACGAGCCGATCGAGCAATTGCCCGCCCTTCGGATCATTCCGGGCATGACCGTCCTCCGCCCGGCCGACGCCAACGAAACCATGGAAGCCTGGCGTTATGCCGTAGAGAACCAGGAAGGACCGGTCGCCCTGGTGCTGACCCGGCAGAACCTGCCGGTGCTGGAGAATACCGGCGAGCTGGCCCGCGAGAACGTACGCCGCGGCGCTTATGTGGTCTCCGATGCCAAGAACGGCAAGCCGCAGGCCCAGATCCTGGCCACGGGCTCCGAGGTCAGCCTGGCTGTAGAGGCTCAGAAGAAGCTGGCTGCAGAAGGCATCGAGGTTCGCGTCGTCAGCATGCCGAGCTGGGAGCTGTTCGAGAAGCAGCCGCAGGAGTACAAGGATTCCGTGCTGCTGCCGGATGTGAAGGCTCGCCTGGCCGTCGAGATGGCCTATCCCCTCGGCTGGGAGCGTTATGTCGGCGATCAAGGCTCCATCCTGGGCATCAGCATCTTCGGCGCATCCGCACCGGGACCGAAGGTCATGCAGGAATACGGCTTTACGGCAGACAATGTCGCCGCACGGGTTAAAGCGCTGTTGAAATAAGATTCCATCCGCACAGAACCATCATCCATCGTATATAGGGGGCAGGAGAACATGTCGCAGTTTGAGAATGTAACCGTGGTGAAGAAAGCGAACGTCTACTTCGACGGGAAGGTGACCAGCCGCACCGTGCTGTTCGCAGACGGAACCAAGAAGACCTTGGGCATCATGATGCCGGGCGAGTACGAATTCGGCACCGATGTGAAGGAAGTGATGGAGATTCTGGGCGGCGACTTGAAGGTGCTGCTCCCGGGCGACTCCGAATGGATCACCATCAACGGCACAGGCGAATTCACCGTGCCAGCCGGCCAGCGCTTCAAGCTGGAGGTTCAGACCGTAACCGATTACTGCTGCTCCTATATCGCGGAATAATCCTCCGCGAAGCCAAGCCCCGGATGACCGGCTCTTCATGAGCCGGTTGTCCGGGGCTTTTTGTTATGCCCGCCCGTCTATCACATGCTTCCGCCGCTTCCAGATTGCAGGAGAATGAAACCCGTCAAACAATGACTATCCCACGTTGCGAAATGAATGCCGGAGCGGCGCAAACCCTTGCGGGCTCTGGGGTTCGCATCTCGTAGCGGAATGACTATGGACGGTAACGCTCCCCCGAACTTAAGATGCAGATGTAAAGCCGGACCGGGCTGCCGTAACAGAATGCGGCGCCGACTAAACCATAGAAAAGGAGAAACCATATGGATCAACCTTCCATTGCCGTCCATGCGCCATCGTTGGGCGCCGTACACCGGAAGCAGAGGCTGAAGCGGATGGTACGCAACCGTTGGCTCTATCTGATGCTGCTGCCGGGAGTCCTCTACTTCCTGATCTTTAAGTACGTTCCGATGTACGGAGTGCTGCTGGCGTTTAAGAATTATCAGCCGTTCCTGGGCTTCATGAAGAGCGACTGGGTGGGGATGAAGCACTTCAACCGGTTCTTCGGAGACCCCTTGTTCTGGATGCTGCTGAAGAACACCTTCATCCTGGCCTTCTACAACCTGGTCTTCTTCTTCCCGCTGCCGATCATCGTCGCGCTTCTCTTGAATGAGCTTCGGATGGAGGCGTACAAGCGGATCATCCAGACGCTGGTCTACATCCCGCACTTTATGTCCTGGGTCGTCATCGTCTCCATCGCGTACCTGTTCTTCACGACGGAGGGGGGACTCGTTAATGAGGCCATTCATGCCTTGGGCGGAGATAAGATCAACTTCCTGCTCAGTCCGGGCTGGTTCCGGGGCTTCATCACCGCCGAGGTCATGTGGAAGGAGACAGGCTGGGGCACCATCATCTTCCTGGCGGCTTTGGCCGGCGTAGACACCCAGCTCTATGAAGCGGCCCGGATGGACGGAGCCAGCCGGTTCCGCCAGCTGTGGCACATCACGCTTCCTGCGATCCGCTCCACCATCGTCATCCTGCTGATCCTCCGGCTCGGACACTTCCTCGACACCGGCTTCGAGCAGATCTACCTCATGCTGAACTCCATGAACCGGAATGTCGGCGAAGTCTTCGACACCTACGTATACTCCACAGGGATCTCCCAAGGGATGTACAGCTATAGTACGGCCGTAGGCTTGTTCAAGTCCGTCGTCGGCCTCGTGCTGGTATCCGTATCCAACTACCTGTCCAAGCGCTTCGGCGAGGAAGGCATCATCTGATACAAGAAGCGAAAGGAGGCTTCCCCCGATGGTTCAAGACAAATCGCTAGGCAACAAAATATTCGACAGCGTCAACGTCCTCGTACTCGGCTTGTTCGCTCTCGTCACCATCATCCCGTTCGTCTATATCGTAGCAGGCTCCTTCGCCACCCAGGAGGAGCTGCTGTCCAAGGGCTTCATCCTCTTCCCGACGGAGTTCTCGCTTGCCGCCTATGAATTCATCTTCTCCACCAGCACGCTGATGCGCAGCATGGGGGTTACGATCTTCATCACCGTGGCCGGCACGCTGATCAATATCATCATGACCTGTCTGATGGCATATCCGCTGGCCCGCAAGGACCTGGACTTCCGCCGCCCCATTCAGTTCCTGGTCATCTTCACCATGCTCTTCAGCGGCGGGATGATTCCCACCTTCCTGGTGGTGAAGCAGATGGGCTTGATCGACACTTATTGGTCCTTGCTTCTTCCGGGCGCCATCAGCGCCTTCAATCTGATCGTCATGCGGAGCTTCTTCCAGCAGCTTCCGGATGGCTTGGAGGAATCGGCCAAGATCGATGGAGCCAGCGACCCCGGCATTCTGGTCCGCATCGTCATTCCGCTGTCCCTGCCGGCCATCGCCACCTTCTCCTTGTTCTACGCAGTCGGCCATTGGAACACGTTCTTCAACGCCGTGCTCTACATCAACGATTCGGCCAAGTGGCCCATTCAAGTGCTGCTGAGACAGATCGTCATTCTGTCCGAAGGCGGAGGGCTGGGGGATACGACCTCCTTCGACGCCACCCATGTGGCACCGCCCGAGCAGTCCGTGAAGATGGCCGCCATCGTGGTATCCACCATTCCGATTCTCATCGTCTATCCGTTTCTTCAGAAGCATTTCGCCAAAGGGGTATTGTTGGGGTCTGTGAAGGGCTGATCTGCCTGATCCGGCTCCAATCCGATATACTACAATTACAGAGGGTTAAAGGGAGGATCATCGAAGATGAAGAAAGCGAATCAACAAGGATGGCGCAAGCCGGTTGCGATGATGGGAGTTATGGCGATGGCAGCAGGTGCTCTGGCCGGCTGCGGCGGGTCCAAGGATGAAGGGGCAGCATCTCCGGCCGCTTCGGCTAAGGCGGGAGCCGCCACCCAGGCCGCTCCGAAGGGCCCTTACAAGATGTCCATCATGCTCCCCAGCTTCAACCCGGAGGCCATGTCCACCGACGGAGAAATTTACAAGCGCCTTCAAGAGAAGACCAACACGGAGCTGAAGCTCACTTGGGTTCCGTCCTCCACCTACTCCGATAAGCTCAGCGCCACCGTGGCGTCCGGCGAGATGCCCAGCGTCATCACCGTGCTGAACCAGAAGCTGCCTTATATCGTGAACTCGGTCCGCTCCGGCATGTTCTGGGAGGTCGGACCTTACCTGAAGGATTATCCGAACCTGAGCCGCATGAACAAAATCGCCCTCGATGCCATCTCCATCGACGGCAAAATCTACGGCATCTACCGGGAGCGCGATCTGGCCAAGGACGGACTCATGCTCCGCAAGGACTGGCTCGACAACCTGGGTCTGAAAGCTCCGAAAACCATCGACGAGTTCTACAATGTGCTGAAGGCCTTCGTCAATGACGATCCAGACAAGAACGGCAAGAAGGACACCGTGGGCATGGTCGAGCAGCAGGTTGCCGCAGGCTGGAGAAGCATGGTGGTCTGGTTCGGCGGTCCGGCGGATTGGGAGATCAAGGATGGCAAGGCCAGCCCGGCGCATCTGTCCCCGGCTTATCTGGAAGCGATGAAATTCTACAAGAAGCTGTACGACGAGAAGCTCATCAACCAGGACTTCGCCGTTGTGAAGGACGGCCGCCAGGTGTTCAACAAGGGCACCGCCGGCGTATGGATTGCCAACATGAATGACGGCCAGGGCATGGAAGAGACCGTGAAGAAGGTCATTCCGACCGCTGCGGTCACCATGGTGAACGCTCTGCAGGGACCTGCCGGTCTGCGCAGCGCAGGCGGCTCCGGCTCCTACGGCATCTTCATGATCCCAAAGACTACGGTGAAGACCGAAGGCGAACTGAAGTCCATCCTGAACTTCTTCGATAAGGTATCCGACGAAGACATGCAGAACATGCTGATCAACGGCTTGGAAGGCCGCCAATACACCATCGAGAACGGCGAATACAAGAAAACCACGGATTCCAAGATGCTGGTGGAATACGGCATGGGCGACTCCACCCAGCTGGCGGTTTTGCGTGACAAGGTGAAAACCTTCGGCGGCCCGCTGGTCCATCTCCGCAATGAAATGTATGCCGCCAACGCCAAGATCGCCGTGGGCAACCCGATGAACGCCTTCATCTCCGACACCTACAGCGAGAAGGGCTCCGAGCTGGATAAGCTGATCGAGGACTCTCGCGTGAAGTTCATCATGGGCGCCATCGACGAAGCCGGCTGGAAAGCAGCCGTGGCCAAGTGGCGTCAAGACGGCGGCGACAAGATCATGGACGAATACACCAAAGCTTACAACGCCGCAGGCAAGAAATAAGACAGGACGCTGCCCGACCGGCAGCGGACAAGGGCCGCCCGCCGGAGGGGTACGGGTTATGGTAGAATAAAAGCAACAACGGTGCCGGGGGTAGTGGAACATGCGAAGATCCAGCTATTTGCTCAAATTGGTGATTCTCACCTTAATGGTGGGTACATTCCCGGTGTTGATCCTGGGCTGGTATTCCTACCACTACTCCTCCCAATCCGTCCTGAAGCAGATGGAGGAGGGCAATGCCCAGGTGCTGCGGCAGAGCCAGCTCCGGGTGGAGCAGACCCTGAAGATGATCGATTATTCCACCTCCCAGGTGCTCAGCGTGCCGGCGGTATCCAAGGCGATCCCGCTGCGGCTGGGCACAGGGGAGACGGCGGTCATCCAAGAGCTGTACAACATCCTGGCCTCGATCCAGACCTATGAGCTTGGCATCAAGGACGTCTACCTGTTCAGCCTGCAGCAGGACTGGCTGATCACAAACGGCGGGATGGAGGAATACAGCCAGCCCGGACTGAAGGAGAAGCTGCGTTCCTACGCATCGAATCTGCAGGGCTCCTTCTGGACCGCTGCGGAAAGAGCCAAGCTGCCGGGCTCGGAGGGCATGGTGGAGCTGGAGCACGCCGTCATGAGCGTGAAGAAGTGGCCCATCAATTCGGCCAACCCGAGGGGCATGATCTGCGTGGTCGTCTCCGCCAGCCAGCTGAAGCAGCTGATCGACAGCGATCCGCTGCCGGGCGGGACCACCTTCATCCTCGACGGCAGCAACCGGGTCATCGCCCATTCCGACGATACCAAGCTGGGGACGGACCTGTCCGGCACCTCTTATATTCAGACCATCCGGGCCAGGCAGGATCTGTCCGGTGTCTTGAAGGACAAGGAAGGCAAGGAAGCGGTATCCATCTCGTTCCGCAAATCATCCTACAACGGCTGGACCTACGTATCCGTCGTCCCGACCCAGGCTATTACCCGGGAGGCGACGGCCATCGGCTGGACCTCGATTCTCGTCAGCATCGGCGTGTTGGCGGCTACGGTAGTCGTCTCCCTGATCGGCTCCAGACGGATGTACAGTCCGGTGCGCCGGATTTCCCGGGTGCTCCTGGATGAGAAGGATGCGGGGCAGCGCAAGGACGAATTCGTCGCTATCGCCGACCGGATCGAGGGGATTCTGTCCGATCAGACCAAGCTCCGGTTCGAGCTGGAGGGACAGCAGAAGCAGCTGGTGGAGCTCTTGGAGCGCAAGCTGCTGCTGGGCGAGGTGAAGGGCAAGGAGATCCGCGAGAGACTGCACTATTACGGCTTCGGCCATACCGAGCAATGGGAAAAGATGCGGGTCATGCTTCTGCAGATCGACCGTCTGGAGACCGGCAGATTCTCCGAGAAGGACCGGGATCTCCTGCTGTTCGCGGTGAGCAACATCGCGGCGGAGCTGGTGCCGGAGGGCGGAAGATTGCCGCCGATTGTGATCCAGGAGTCCGTTGCGGTGCTGATCGGAACCCGGGCCCAATCGGAGGAGGCTTTTAAGGAAGCGGTCTATGGAATGGCCGTGAAGGTCCAGAGCTCCGTGAAGAGTTATCTGGAGCTGCAGACGAGCATCGGCATCAGCCGTCCGTTCAGCGACTGGGCGGAGGCGGGCCGCGGTTATGAAGAAGGGGAGAATGCGCTGAAGTACCGGGCGCGTCTCGGCGAGGAGGCGGTCCTCTTCATTGAAGACGTGCAGCCGCATCAGAGCAAGGACATCGTCTACCCCAAGGAACTGAGTGATGAGCTGCTGGAGGCGATCAACAATCTGGATACGGAACGGGCCCGGACGGCGCTGACCGTTATGATGGAGTCCCTGTCGAAGCAGGATTACGACCACAACGATTACCAGCTGTCGCTGGTCCGGCTGCTGATGGAGCTGGTCCGTCTACTCCAGGATGCGGGCATCTCGCTCCATACCCTGGAGGTGGGAGAGGGCTCCTTGTTCGAGGAGCTGCTCAAGCTGCATACGGGACGGGAGATTGAAGCCTGGTTCGGTGAGCATATCGTGGAGCCGGGAATCCGCCTCTTGGAGGAACGGAGACAAGCCCAATTCTCCTCGATCTCGCAGGAGGTGAAGCGGCTGATCGAAGAAGCCTTCGATACGGACCTGACCCTGGAGAAGTGCTCGGCCCGGATCAATTACCATCCCCAATACATCAGCCGGGTGTTCCGGCAGGAGACGGGGATCAACTTCGCGGACTATCTGGCGCAATACAGGCTGGAGGTGGCGAAGAAGTGGCTGAAGGAAACGGATCTGACGATTACGGACATTGCAGAGAAGCTGAAATACAACAATCCCGCCAACTTTATCCGCTACTTCCGCAAGATGGAGGGAATGACCCCCGGGCAGTTCCGGGATAAGATCAAATAAAGGCAGAGGCGGGGAGACGGAAGGAGTCTAACGGATTGAACGGTACGAACATCTACGGACATTGGGAGGACCGGGGACAGCGGTTTGTCATCATGACGCCGCAGACGCCGGCCCGGTGGTTCAATTATCTGTTTAACGACACGTATTACATGGAAGTCGGGGAGACGGGCCAGGGAAGCAGCACGGCCTTCAAGCCCAAGCATCGGGTGTATACGCGGGGCTTCCGGTTTTTTTATCTGCTCGACCACGATACCGGGGAGGTCTGGTGTCCGGCCTACCGGCCGCTGAAGAGCGGAACGGAAACGTTCACCTGCACCCATGGCCTGGGCTATACGGAGATCCGTTCCGTCAGCAGGGGCATCGAAGCATCGGTGCATGTGTTCGTTCCCAGGGAGGGACAGCAGGAAATCTGGACGGTCACCTTGACGAACCGCAGCGGGCGGCCTCGGGAGATATCCTTGTTCTCGGTCTTCGCGCTGGAGAACGGCGGGGTGATGGGGAGCAAGTGCAGCTATGACGAAGAGAAGCAGATTCTCGCCAGCTTCTCCTTCCCGTACCATGTGACCTACGACGACAAGGCCAAGGTGGACGGGGACCATACGAACTGGGTCTACGTCTACTCCGACCGGCGTCCGGATTCCTGGGACGGCAGCCAGCGGCGGTTCTTCGGCGGCGATGACCTGACGGAGATCCCCGCGGCCGTGAAGAACGGCGAGTGCTTCAACAAGCGGGCGGAGGCGGAGAACCCGGTAGGTGCCATGCAGCATGCGCTGACGCTGCAGCCGGAGGAGGAAGCGGCGGTACGCTTCGTCGTAGGCTGTGCCGGTTCGCCGGAGGAGATCGTTGCGGGCAGAGCCGCGTTGGCGGCGAAGGGCTGGGATGTGCTGCTGCAAGAGGTGGAGCGGCATTGGGAAGCCATCAGCGCCACCTTCGACGTGGATACACCGGATCCGAACGTGAATGCATTCATGAACTTCTGGCTCAAAAAACAGATCGTCCTTCAGACTCGGACGAACCGGATGTCCAATTACTGCCCGATCCGCAACCAGCTGCAGGATGCCCTGGGCTATGCGATGGTGGACGGCCCCGGCGCAGCGGAATATATGATATCGGTGCTTCAAGGACAAGAGACAAGCGGCTTCATCAAACAATGGATCATGACCGACGGCTCGCCGCCCAAACATCTCTGTCTCTTGAATCACACGGACGGACCGGTCTGGCTGCTTCTATGCTTCACAGCTTTGATTAATCAATGCGGTGATGTGGAACTGCTCCATCGCCAGGTAGGTTTCAAGAACAGTGATGAAACCGCTTCCATCTATGAGCATCTGCTGCTGGCAGCCGATTATATGGCCTCCGCCACCGGAGCCCACGGTCTGTGCCTGATGGGAGACGGGGACTGGAACGATCCGATCAACGGTCCCGGCCGTCTGGGCAAGGGCGAGTCCGCCTGGAACACTATGGCGCTTGTGTATGCCCTTCGGTCCATGCTTCCGTTCTGCACGCTGCTGAATGACGAGTCGAAGGCCCGGCATCTGGAGGGACTTGCGGACCGTCTGGCGGAGGCCGTCAACCGTACCTGCTGGGACGGCGACTGGTATGTGGCGGGCTTCGACGATTTCGGCGAACCCTTCGGCACGGCCAACGATCCGGAAGGCCGGCTGTTCCTGAACACGCAGACCTGGGCCATCATGAGCGGCATCGCTGCGGGCGAGCGGCTGGAGAAGTGCATTCGGGCCATCGACAGCCTGGATACGCCGTTTGGTCCGAAGCTTCTGGAGCCTGCCTTTAGCGAGTGGAATCCGAAGTGGGGGCGGATCAGCATCAAGCTGGCCGGCACGACGGAGAACGGCTCCATTTACTGCCATGCCTCCATGTTCAAGGCATTCGCCGATTGTGTGGCCGGACGGGGCGCTCAAGCCTTCGATACCATCGCGAAGACGCTGCCTACCAATCCGGACAATCCGCCGTCCGTGAACCTGCAGGTGCCGATCTTCGTGCCGAACTTCTACTTCGGGCTCGAGGATTCTCCGAATTACGGACAGTCCAGCCACCATCACTCGACGGGCACCGTCGGCTGGATGCTGTGGACGACGCTGGAATATGTGCTGGGTACCCGGGCCACGGTACGGGGACTCACGGTGGATCCGTGTATTCCTCCGGAATGGAACGGATATGCGGTGGACCGCACCTTCCGAGACGCCCGGTACCGGATCGCCGTGAAGAATCCGGGAGGCACCGGCAAGGGAGTCAAGCGGATCGTCGTGGACGGCCGGGAGTGGACGGAGGATGTTCTTCCGTACGAGAGCGGCCGCATCTATGAAGTGGAGGTCTATCTGTAAAGGAAACCGGAACCCGGGGATAAGCGAACAGTGTCCATCAGACGCGGGTATCGTTTATCCCCGGTCTTCCATGTGAAATCAAAATGGAGAGCGGGGTATGAACTTGAAAGCGATGTATAAGACATTCGTCGTGATGCTGGCCATGCTGATGCTGTCCCTGCCGGGAACCGTATTTGCGGGAGAGGCGGCATCCACCTCCTTGCAGCCGATCGGAACCGTGAAGCCGGGAGAAGCTTTCACCGTCAAGGGCACGACGAGCCTGCCGCAGCTATTGGTCCGCATCCTTCGTCCGAACAAGACGGTGCTGGAGCTGGATCAGATCACCGCAGGCGAGCTGGCGGCGGGCAAGACCGTTACACTGCCGGCCTCGGCTCCGACGGGTACCTATACCGTTGAAGCGGGAATCGGCACGGATGTGACGTCGGTGAGCTTCACGGCTGGAGCCGGGACACCAGCCCCCGGCGGAACGGAGGATCCGGGCGGCACCGAGGAACCGGGGCCATCGGCTCCGCCCCCTTCCGCTCCGATCCCCGGCGGGCAAGTGCCTCCGGCACCCGGTCCTTCCTCAGGGCCGATTGTGCTGAAGCCGGCTCTGTCTGGACCGTCCGGCTTGGCGGCCGCCCGATTGTCGGATATGGAATGGGACCAGGCTATCGGCCAAGCAGCGGACGGCAAGGTTGCCGTCGTGTTGGAGAAAGCGGCAGGGGCCAAGTCCTACGAGGTTCAGCTTCCGGCAGTCTCCCTTAACGGCACGAAGCCGGAGGTCTCGCTTCACATCAAGAGTGAATTTGCGGAGCTGACCCTCCCGGGCCGTATGCTGGGGAATTCGAATCCCGGGCAGACGGGTACCGTGGTGCTTCGGATCACCCAGGCGGCTCCGTCGGGGCTGCCGCAGGAGGCGAAGGCGGCCGTCGGCTCACGGCCTGTCCTGAACCTGTCACTTCAACTGAACGGACAGGATGTGGCCTGGTCCAACATGCAGGCGCCGGTGACGGTGTCCGTTCCTTACTCGCCGTCCGCGGCGGAGAGAAGCGCCCCGGAGCAGATTACCGTCCGGTACATCGACGGTATGGGCCGGGCCTTGGCGGTACCAAACGCCAAGTACGATCCTACCGCCGGAACCGTCACCTTCCGGGCGACCCACTTCAGCGTCTACGCGGTGGCCTACATACAGCCGACGTTCACGGACTTGGGAGCGCATGCCTGGGCTAAGAAGCCCATCGAGGTGCTGGCGGCCAAAGGCATCATTCAAGGGATGACGCCGGCCTCCTTCGCGCCGGAATCGAACATCACGCGGGCGGACTTCATGCTCCTGCTGGTCCGGACGCTGGAGCTCGGCGCCGCTTTCAAGGATAACTTCGCGGATGTCCGGCCGGACGATTACTACTATGGGGCGCTGGGCGTGGCCAAGTCCTTGGGGATTAGCCAAGGATCGGAGGGGAACCGGTTCCTTCCGCAGCAGGAGATCACGAGACAAGAGATGATGACGCTGACCGCCAGAGCGCTGAAGGCAGCCGGGAAGCTGAAGCAGGCCGGATCGGCCTCCGAGCTGTCACGGTTCGCGGATGCGGGCTCCGTAGCGCCTTATGCGGCGGACAGCATCGCGGCCCTGCTGAAGAACGGGATCGTCACGGGCGACGGATCGGGCATCCGCCCGCTGGGCCAAGCGACACGCGCCGAAACGGCGGTCATGATGTACCGCATCTATAACCAATAAGAAGGTGGAGACAACCATGCTGTATCCCAAAGACACACAGACACGGGAAGTGAAGGATTTATCCGGAATTTGGAGGTTCAAGGTAGACCGCCATAACACGGGCCGGGCGGACATGTGGCACATGCAGCCCCTGCAGGACACAATCCCCATGCCGGTTCCGGCCAGCTACAACGATATGACCCAGGACGCTTCGATCCGGGATCATATCGGGGATGTCTGGTACGAGACCTTCTTCCGGATTCCCCGCTCCTGGAGCGGAGACCGGATCATGCTCCGGGTCGGAAGCGCCTGTCACCATGCAGTCGTATGGGTCAATGGCCGGCAGGCGGCCGAACACAAGGGAGGCTTCCTGCCCTTCGAGGCGGATATCTCAGAGGCGGTCGAATACGGCATGGAGAACCGGGTTACCATCGTCGTCAACAACGTGCTGACCTGGCAGACGCTGCCCCCGGGGCGGATCAAGACCTTCGACGATGCCAAGCATCCGGAGGGCTACCGCATCCAGGAATACTTCCATGACTTCTACAATTATGCCGGCCTGCACCGTCCGGTGAAGGTATACCGCACCCCAGCCGCCCATATCCGGGACGTGACCGTCACCACGGATGTCCAGGACGGCACGGGCCTGGTGACGTACCGGACCGAGGCCTCGGAGGCAGGAGCCGCCGTACGTGTCCGGCTCGTGGACGAGGAAGGCCGGATGGTGGCGTCGGGAACCGGTGCCCAGGGCACACTGCGGGTAGAGAACGCCCGTCTGTGGAAGCCGCTGCAGGCTTATCTGTATACCTTGCACGTAGAGCTGGTAGGAGATGACGGCGAGACAGCCGACCATTACATGCTCGATATCGGCATTCGGACCGTCCGGGTGGAGGGCAGCCGGTTCCTGATCAACGGCGAGCCATTCTACTTCAAGGGCTTCGGCAAGCACGAGGACAGCGACATCAAGGGCAAGGGCCTGGACTATGCCGTGAACGTCAAGGACTTCAATCTGCTCAAGTGGATCGGCGCCAACTCCTTCCGGACCTCCCACTATCCGTATGCAGAGGAGATCCTGGACCTGGCAGACCGGGAGGGCATCGTGGTCATCGGCGAGGTGCCGGCGGTAGGCTTCACCTTCTTCAATTACAACGACAAGGTCTACACCCCGGACCAGGCCAACGACGAGACACTGGCCCATCACCTGGACGTGCTGAACGACATGATCGCCCGCGACAAAAACCACCCCTCCATCGTCATGTGGAGCGTCGCCAACGAAGCGGCCACGTTCCAGGAGGAGGCGGTGCCTTACTTCCGGAAGGTGGCCGAAACGGCCCGGGTGCTGGACGCCACCCGTCCGCTTACGCTGGTCCAGTGGGCGCTGCCGGACAAATGCCAGGTGGCTCAGTTTTTCGATGTGGTGTGCGTGAACCGGTACTATTCCTGGTATGCGGACCCCGGCTGTCTGGATCTGGTGGAGCACCAGGTGGAGTGGGAGCTGTCGGGCTGGCACCGCAACTTCAACAAGCCGGTCATCATGTCCGAGTATGGGGCGGACGCCATAGCCGGCTTCCATCAGGACCCGCCGGTCATGTTCACCGAAGAGTACCAGTGCGAGATGCTGCAGCGGTACCATAATGTGTTCGACCGGCTGGATTATGTGATCGGCGAGCACGTGTGGGCCTTCGCGGACTTTGCGACCAAGCAAGGAACCACCCGCATCAACGGCAACAAAAAAGGGGTGTTCACCCGCCAGCGCCAGCCGAAGGCAGCCGCCCATATGCTGCGCAGAAGGTGGGAGCAGATGGCCGTAACCCCGAAGTGGAGCGGCCGCTGATCCGGCATTACGGTGCCGAACAAGGCTCCGGACCCGTTGGAAGACGTGGGCCGGAGCTCATAAGGAGGAATCCGTGAGGATGTCACAGGAAAGGACCCATTTCCCGATGGTCAAGCGCTGGAGCGCCATCGCGCTGACGGCGGGCATCATCTCTTCGTATTGGACCGGTCTGGCGGGGACGGCGGAGGCCGCCGCCGTACTGCCGTCCAACCGGCTGGTCCGGCTGGAGGTGGATGCCGCGTCTCCTGCTGCCGCCCGCGCCAAGGCGGAGCAGTACAACAATTCGAACAACATCAACAAGAACATCAACAACGTCGAGCAGGTGGTGGAGCTGTCCGCAGGCTTCGATGCCGGCGATCCGGAGAACCCGGCCTATTCGGTGAGGGTATTCGTGCTGGACCGTCTGACCCTGGACGGCACCGCTCTGCCCGAGGTATTGTCCAACAAGCTGATCATCAGCGAATAATCGTGCACATCGAGGGCGAAAGGCGGCGGTTCTTCCGCCGTCCTCGCACCGTGCAGAGGAGGCAACGAGCACTATGAATAATACCAACCTGTTCCGATCGGTCTGCAGGCCGGTCAGCATGCTGGCGGCTGTCGCCATGCTGGCTTCCGCCGCTCTGGGGCTTGCCCCGCTGCCGGCCGGCAAGGCCCAAGCGGCCGCAGCGACTCCGGCCATCCCGCTGGAGGCAGACTTCGGGGTATCCCAAGGAACCCTGATCCGGACTGAGCAGTTCAATAATACCAATTACAGCCCGCTGCCGGTTCATGCGGTGGAGGCGCTGGACGGGATCGGCACCAAGGTGGTGCGGGATTTCGTCAAGATCAACTGGTATTACAATAAGGATCCGAACAACCCCGAGCGGTTTGCCTATTCCATCAACACGCCCGAGAATCTGGCCACCAACCCGGACCTCTTAAGCGCCCGCAAGGAATCCTATGACTTCATGTCCCAGTTCACCGATTCCATCCTGATCTCGCTGGCCTACTCCTACGGCGGGGATACCAACCCGGCGAAGAATCGGCTCCTGACCGGAGAGACGGAGATGAACTGGCCCGAATTCGACGCCGCCATGAAGACCATCATCAAGACGCTGAAGGAGAAGAATCCTAAGCTGGAGTATATCGAGGTGGGCAATGAGCCCAATCTGGAGCCGGCCTTCTATGGCCATGTGAAGGACGACATCCCGGGGTATATGAGAATGTACAAGGGGATGTCCGAGGCGGTGGTCTGGGTCAACCAGCAGTTGGGCTTGGGCGATACGCCCGGAAGCCGGGGCGTTCGTCTGAAGGTGGGCGGACCGGTGCTGTCCGGCTATAATTTTGCCAAGCAAAAGGAATTCGTCGACATCGCTTACGCCAACCATTATCAGGTGGACTTCGTGTCCTGGCACCGGTACAAGACGGAGGTGAAGGATAACGAAACGCAGGAGCGGGAGATGAAGACGTACCTGCGCCAGTTCTATCCCCAAGCCATCACGGTCGTCAGCGAATACGGCTATAAAGGCGGCGGAGGCCTGGACGATTCCACCAACAATGTAGCGCTTGCCAAGCAGGCGGCGTTCATGACGGACTCGGCGTATTTCTATGAGAAGGGCGGCACGGATATTCCCATGAACTGGGTCGCCGTACATACCTTGAACGCCTACTTCAAAAACCAGTTCGACGTCGATACGGCGACGAGCAGCGGAACGGCGGGGTGGCAGACCTACCGGACCTCGGATCCCCGGCCCCTGCAATACTTGAACCTGCGGGGGTGGAGGGAGTCGGCGACCTCCAAGCTGATGAAGATCAAGGAGATCCGCTTCTTCGACAGCTCGGAGACGCCCATCCCAATTCCCAATGCGGCTAACGATCCGCTGATCGCGGCCGTGACGGACAACAACGAGGCCACCGAATTCCTGCAGGGGGACTATTGGAACTGGCTGAAGTTCGATATGGGTCCCAATGGGCCCGCCATCGCCCGCGTGGATATTCTGTGGGGCAATACGGACATCAACAAGTTCCAGCTGATCGGAACGAATGACCGGCTGCACTATTACGAGCTCCTGGGCAAAACCTTCTTCACCCCGTACTTCAACACCATGCGCATGTTCTCCCGCCTGGGGGACCAGAAGGTGCAATCGACGGGCGGCAGCACGGCGAATACGGGCGTGAGGATGCTGGCAACGAAGAACAGTGACTCCAAGGTGACGATGATGGTGTGGAACAACCAGATGGACGGCACCGTCAGCTCCGACGTCAGCATCGGCGTACAGAATCTGCCCTCCGGGTTCCAGGGCAAGATGATGAAATACAAGAAGTATCTGGTGGACGAAACCCACAGCAATTATGCCTATAACAAGATTGACGAGCTGGAGCTGGTGGATGAGGGAGTCCGGGCCATTACCGGACAGGACCGGTTCGACGCCACGCTAGCGAAGAATGCGGTGATGCTCTTCGAGCTGGAGGCGGTGGATGCCAGCATTAAGAACATCATCTCCGCAGGCAAAGCAAGCACCGGAACCCTGTCCGGCCTGCCGGCGCTGACCGACGGCAATCCTGCCACGGCAGCTGTTGCGGCAGACGGCAGCTATCCGCAGTCGGTTACGCTGGACCTGGCCCGGGAGTACAGCCTGACGGGGATGGAGACCCGTTGGACGAACGCCTTCTCCACGCTGTACCGGTATAAGATCGAAACCAGCTTGAACGGGACGGACTTTACGCCGGCGGCCGACCGGACCCAGGGGGCGCAGGCCTTCGGGAACGGGCTGGATTGGTTCGCAGCGAAAGCACGGTATGTGAGGCTGACGGTAACGGGAGCCTCCGGTAGCGCCCCGCTCTCGATTAACGAGATGAAGGTGTTCGCAGACGGCATGTACAAAAGCGGCTTCGACAAGCCGGAGGATCGGAATATCTCCGCTTGGACCATGCTGGGCTACAGCAGCACCAGCACACCCTGGACGTTCACGTCCGATACGGTGACGGGCAACACTTATCTTCATCCGGTATCCGCATCGTCCTCCGATACCTCTCCCCGTTTCGCCATCTTCGGCGAAGCGCTGAAGGATTATGGCGTTGAGGCGAAGGTGCGGCTGGCCGATCCCGTTTACACGGGGGATGCTCAGCTGGGGGTACTGGCGCGTGCTCCGGTGACCTCCGGAAGCACCAAGGGCTATAACAGCCATTATTATTTCATGCTGGAGCGCAAGGGAGGCGTGCTGAAGGCTGTGCTGGAGAAGCGGCTGAACGGCTCCTCGACGGTCGCGGCTGAAACGGTGCTGCCGGCCGGCTTCGATCTGGCTGCCTGGCATAAGCTGAATCTGGAATGTGTCGGTACGGCCATCACGGGTTATGTGGACGGTGTCAAGACCGTAGAGGCGGCGGACGATAGCCGGACCAACGGCCTGCCAGGCCTCCGCAGCCACAAAGCCATGGTTCAATACGACGACGTCCGCGTCTATCCCATCATGCCCTTGCTCGGAGACATTCAGGTCAATGGAGTGACCATCGAGGGCTTCCAGCCGGGGATCGGCCAGTACATGGTGAAGCTGCCGGCAGCGGTCAGCACGGCTGCAGTGACCGCCTCCGTGTACGGAACCGCCAATGCGACGGTAAGTCCCTCCGCATCGGGTCAGGTGCAGCTGGGCGGAGTCGGGCAGTTGGCGGTCTACAACCTGGCGGCTCTCTCCTCCGAGGGGAACGGAGCGACGTATTACACGCTGACCCTTAGGACTGCCAGCGATGATGCGACGCTCTCCAGCTTGAAGCTCTCTGTCGTTCCGGACCAGGGTCCCTATAATCCGCTGGTCCTGGCGCCGAGCGACATCGCCCTGCAGCCCGGTGTGTACGACTATACGGTGAAGGTGCCGTCCCGGACGTCCTATGTCTCCGTTCTTGAGGCGGTGCCGACGGTGAGCAACCTGTCCACGGCCATCGCTACGGACGCCGTGCTGAATGGCGGGCAGGGGACGATAACCGTAACGGTAACGGCAGAAGCGGGCAACACCCGGACCTACACCCTTCACCTGGTGACGAATCCGGAAGCGCCCGTGGGAACCGTGCTGTACCAAGAGGACTTCGAGAACGGCACCTTCAACCAGGACGGCGCCACAGGGTGGAAATTGGGAGCGGCCGTGGATACGTCCAATCTCCGGGTCGTCAACGATGGCAATGGCAAGGTTCTGGAAAAATTCACCACACCGAATCAAGCCTTCACGGTGGGCTCCGGCTCCTGGACCGATTATGAGGTGCGGGCCCGGGTGAAGCCGCAGGTGGATAAAAGCTTGCCCGGCGTCATCGCCAGAGCTTCCGATGACGGGCGGAACTTCTACATGCTCCGGATTCATAACGAAGTGAACGGGCTGGCCGGCGGAAGCACGGGCTACATCGCGCTGGGCCGTGTGGTGGACGGCAGCTTGAAGGAGCTTGCCGTCAAGATGCCTTATCCTTACAAGGCGGGCAAGTGGTATCAGCTGCGCCTGCTCGTCAACGGTACCCGGCTGATGGGCTACGTGGACGACAAGCTGGTCTTCGACGTAACGGATGACGGCAAGCTCTTCGGGAATTATCCGGCGCTGACCGGCGGCAAGGCGGGCATCCGGGTGGCCAACAATGTGGCCCGGATCGATGACTTTACCGTCGCGGCGCTGACGGGTCTGCCGGCGGATACCGTGAAGCCGGTCATCACCCTGGCCGGTCAACCGACGGTTACGGTGCAGAAGGGCTCCACTTATACGGACCCGGGCGCCACCGCTTCGGATGACCGGGACGGCGACCTGACCTCCCGCATCGTGCGTACGGGGACGGTGGACACCGGAATGCCGGGAACGTACCTCTTCCGCTATAACGTCCGCGATGCGGCGGGCAATGCCGCGTCCGAGGTCATCCGCACGGTAATCGTCTCCGCACCGGCTGCCGGGAAGCCCTTCACCGTCTCCCTGGACGGGGCTCTCGACCGGACCCAGGGCATCGGCGTGAAGGTCCGGATTGCCCGGACTCCGGACACGGCGGATCATGACGGCAGAGAAGCCGTCTACTTCCAGCTGCTCCGCGGCCATATGCCGGTCAGCCATGTGTCGGTTGCGGCGGATATCGGAACGGACGGCAGCTATGCCGCACACTTCGATGTGGAGGATCCGCAGGATGCCGGCTATACCGTCCGGGTGATCGTGCTGGACACGTTCAGTCCCACCGAAGGGAGCCTTCCTGTTCCACTCTCGGAGAAGCTGACGGCAGGCGGCACCAACTAAAGGAAACGCCAAAAAAGGGACTGTTCCAGCCGTTACCGGCGGGCAGTCCCTTCATCTATAAGCGGATGGAATCACTTCTCCGTCTGAAGCTTGATGTACTCCTCCAGCTTGATCCGCGTGTAGGGGGGCAGTCCGGAGAGCATACAGCCGTAGCGGAACTCGCCTTCCTTGGATTCGATGCGGATGATCTTGCCGGTGATCGGAGGCAGGTTCGCTTCCCTCGGGAAATGGATCACGACGAACATGTCCAGGCTTAAGGGGAAGCGGGAGCCGATCTGAATTCCGCTCTCCGACAGGTCATGAAGCACACCCTCGATATTCTGGCCGGAGAAGCTTCCCTCCTGCTCCCATTGATAGACGGACAGGAGAAGCTTGATGCCGAGGCTGATCCGGTTGGCGCGGCGGCGGTCGGAGCTCTTCGGTCCGGCGGCGCCCGGAGGAGCCTTCACGATCTTCTTGTTCATCCATTCCTCGTAGCATTGGATGACGGAGCTGAGATCCTGGTCTCCCAAGCCCTTGGAGAGTCCCATCTGGAAGACGGAGGTGGCCGCCTGCAGCATGGGGGCCGGAAGCTGGAACCCGCTGGTCAGCTTCTGGGCCAGCAGCAGATCCTTCAGCATGAGAGCGGTCGAGAATTGGTTGGAGAAATCCCGGTTGATGATCTTCATGCCCTTCAGCTCGGCCTGGCGGCTGTTGGCTCCGCCGGCGGTGACGATCTCCAGGAATTGGTTCGGGTCCAGGCCTGCCTTGGCGGCCATGGACATGCCTTCCATCAAGCCGACGGCATTGATCCCGACAATGGTGTTGTGGGCCAGCTTGGCATAGGAGCCGGAGCCGGTAACGCCCATGTGAAGGGCTTTGCTGCCCAGCACCTCGAACAGGGGAAGCTGCTCTTCGAATACCTCCGGCTTGCCTCCTACCATGAAGACCAGGGTGCCGGCTTCGGCGGCGGGCTTGCTGCCTGTTACGGGAGCATCGAGGAAATCGGCGGCATGAGCCTCCAGCTCGGCGGCCACCTTGCGGCTGGTATCCGGGGAAACCGTGCTGCAGTCGATGACGGTCAAGCCGGGACGGATGCCTTCCATGAGACCGTCCTTGCCGAATACGACGTCCAATAGGGCCTGGTCGTTGCTTACGTTCGTGAAGATGACATCCGCTTCCTTGGCCAATTGGGCCGGGGTCTTAGCAATGGAGGCTCCCATTGCCTGAAGGCTCTCCGCTTTGGGCGCCGTCCGGTTGTAGACGGTCAGCGGGTAGCCGTTCTTGAGCAGGTTGACGGCCATGGGCATTCCCATGGTGCCGAGGCCGATGAAACCGATATTTTTCATGAGTAGTCACCCCTTGTCCCTATATTACCATGCGGCGACAATCGTGTGAAAGTGGTCACTTGCATTTGTCCGTTCCATTGACGTATTCTTATCTGTAGACGTAGACCGCCCGGCCATAGAAGGCCGGAGTGCAGGCTAAGGAGGCTATTAATCGGATGAGTGGAAAGTTGAAGTTTGATTACAGCAAGGCCCTTGGTTTTGTGAATCAGCACGAAGTGGACTATTTGGCAGCCCAGGTGCGCACGGCCCATGAGCAGCTTCACCAAGGAACGGGAGCAGGCTCCGATTTCCTGGGATGGGTCGATCTTCCGGTGAATTACGACAAGGAAGAATTCGCCCGCATCAAGAGCGCTGCCGAGAAGATCCAGGCCGACTCCGACGCGCTGGTGGTCATCGGCATCGGCGGTTCTTACTTGGGCGCCCGTGCAGCCATCGAGATGCTGACGCACTCCTTCTATAACATTCTGCCCAAGGGCAAGCGCAAGACCCCTGAGATTTATTTTGTCGGCAACAACATCAGCTCTACATATACCGCCCATCTGCTGCAGCTCTTGGAGGGCAAGGAGATCTCCGTCAACGTCATCTCCAAGTCCGGCACCACCACCGAGCCGGCCATCGCCTTCCGGATCTTCCGCGAGCTGATGGAGACCAAGTACGGCAAGGAAGGCGCCCGCAAGCGCATCTATGCCACCACCGACCAAGCCAAGGGCGCGCTGAAGAAGCTGGCGACCGAAGAGGGCTACGAGACCTTCGTTATCCCGGATGACGTAGGGGGCCGCTATTCCGTGCTGACAGCCGTTGGCCTGCTGCCGATCGCTGTGGCGGGCGTGGACGTGGACGCCATGATGAAGGGCGCGGCGGATGCACGCGATGCGTACTCCAGCCCGAACCTGGCCGAGAACGAGGCCTACCAGTACGCAGCCGTGCGCAACGCGCTGTACCGCAAGGGCAAGACCACCGAAATTCTCGTGAACTACGAGCCGTCCCTCCACTTCGTATCCGAGTGGTGGAAGCAGCTGTTCGGCGAGAGCGAGGGCAAGGACTACAAGGGCATCTACCCGGCGTCCGTCGACTTCTCCACCGACCTGCACTCCATGGGCCAATTCATCCAGGAGGGCAACCGCACCCTGTTCGAGACCGTCATCCAAGTGGCGGAGGTTCCGGAGCACATCTCCATCGGTACGGACAAGGACAACCTGGACGGCCTGAACTTCCTCTCCGGCAAGACCATGGACTTCGTCAACAAGAAGGCGTTCCAGGGCACCATGCTGGCCCACAGCGACGGCGGAGTGCCGAACCTGATCGTGACGCTGCCGGACATGACCCCGTATACCTTCGGGTACATGGTCTACTTCTTCGAGAAGGCCTGCGGCGTGAGCGGCTACCTCCTCGGCGTCAATCCGTTCGACCAGCCCGGGGTGGAGGCGTACAAGAAGAACATGTTCGCACTGCTTGGCAAGCCCGGCTTCGAGAAGGAAAAAGCGGAGCTGGAAGCTCGGCTGTAAGAGCAAACCTGACAGGAACCTGACGAATCTTCGGATTCCGAGGGTTAAGCGGTTCCCTTCTATGGCGGGGGGAGCCGCTTTTTTCTAAAAATGGAACACTCATGTAAGCATATGTCACAAAAACGATCGAAATCCTTATGGAAAATGATTCCCTTTTGTGCTACAATGCTTTAAAGCGACTCTACATAAAGGTGGATGCTGCTGATGCTTCCTCAGTATAAGACCGTGAAACAATGGGGATCCGACGAGATCGTCATCAAGAAGTCCCGTTTTATCGGGCAGGCCCAACCGGTGGAGACCGAGGAGGAGGCGCTGGCGTTCATCGAGTCCGTGCGCAAGGAGCACTGGTCCGCCACCCACAATTGCTTCGCTTATGTCATCGGCGAGCGGGACCAGATCCAGAAGGCGTCGGACGACGGGGAGCCCAGCGGTACGGCGGGCAAGCCGATCCTGGAGGTCATCAAGCACCAGGGCTTGAAGAACACGGTGGTGACCGTCACGCGTTACTTTGGCGGAATCATGCTGGGAGCGGGAGGACTGATCCGGGCTTATACGGATGGAGCCGTAGCGGGATTGGCCGCGGCCGGGCCCGTGCGGATGGTGCTGCACCGGGACGTGTACGTCACCGTAGACTATACCTGGCTCGGCAAGCTGGAGAACGAGCTTCGCAACCGGGGAACCCTTCTAGGCGAGACGGAATTTACAGATAAGGTCACTCTGCATTGCCGGCCCTTGGACGAGGAGGCGGAACGGTTCGTCTTGTGGATGATTGATTTGACCCAGGGTCAATCAGAGATCGTCCAAGGGGAGGCTGTCTATATCGAACACCAAGATTGATCCCATATAGATAGAGTTTGAGAGGAAAGCGAGTGGAGCCATGATGTGTGCCAGAAGAGTAGTCGATCAGGAGTTGAGCCGGGACCGAATTTTGGATGAAGCGCGGGGTTTGTTCGCCACGCGGGGATATGACACCCTGACCATGCGGAGTATTGCCAAAGCTTTGGGCTACAGCCATGGTGCCCTGTATTACCACTTCCGCGACAAGGCGGAGCTGTTCTACGCGCTGGTGGTGGAGGACTTCAACTTCCTCCTGATGCGGCAGAAGGAAATGCTGGACCGGACAGAGCCCGGCAATGTCAGCCACCTGAAGGAAATGATGCTGGAGTTCATCAAGTTCGGGATGGAGAACCCCCACCATTACGAGATCATGTTCATGGTGCGGGACAGCGAGCTGCGCAAGTACTCCCGAACCAAGCAGGCCCAGTGTATGGACCTGTTCGCCTCCGTCGTCCGTGAGGTTATCCGCAATGATCCGGATGCCGAGAGAAAGACGTTTAATCTTCCCTGGAGCTTGTTCATGTCTCTGCACGGCTTTATCTCCTACAGCATTCATTTCTACGAATCCTATCCAGAGGTCGAGAGTCTGGCCGAAGCCCATGTTGAATACCTGTGCGGCGGAATTCACGGCGTGAATGGTTAGCGCACCTTGATACTTTAGCGGTTTAAAGGTTTTAAACGTTTAAGTGTTGAATGGGAAAAGCTGTTTGGATGGATCCCGCCGGGGTGGGGGATAAATCCAAACAGCTTTTTCACGCTCTACTTCCTGCAGGAGCGGAGCCGTTATACGCTGGCTTGCAGCTTGACCCATTCGTCCGGCTGATAGGCGCAGGCCGGGTCACTGCCCATGTAGTCGCCGGTGGCGGTGTAGGCACGGGCCCTGGAGCCGCCGCAGATGCCGCGGTATTCGCAGACGCCGCACTTGCCGGCGTAGAGCTCCGGCTGGCGGATGCCCGTGAACACCGGGTGCTCCCGGTACACCTGGGCCAAGCTCATGTCCCGCACGTTGCCGCAGTCCAGCGGCAGGAAGCCGCTTGGCGAGATGTCCCCCGTGTGGGAGACGAAGACGAAGCCGCTGCCGTCGGTGACGCCGCGAGGCGCCCGCATGGCGGCTTTGCCGTCTCCGGCGCCGAAGGGGCTTTTGCCTGTGGTGGTGGCGAAGGCGGGGACACCGATCATCTTGCCGGCTGCGGCTTCAGGAGGCTTGCCGGCCGCCTTGGCGCGCTGAGCCAATACCCGGCGGTAGAAGGGAGCGGCCGTGGTCTTGACGCCGAAGGAAACCTTCTCGCCCAGCTCAGCCAGCCAGTGGAGGATCTCCTCGCCCTCCTCCGGCGTGATCATGTCGTCCTCCTTGCCGCGGCCCGTAGGCACCAGGAAGAAGACGCTCCACATGACGACGCCCATCTCGCCCAACATATCGGCGATATTCTGCAGATCCCGCTTGTTATGCTCGCAGACGGTGGTGTTGATCTGCAGAGGCATGCCCAGCTTGCGCAGGGTGGCCAAGGAGCGCATGGTCAGATCGAAGGAGCCGGAGGTACCCCGGAAGCGGTCGTGGATCTCCGCCGTGGAGCCGTCCAGGCTGAAGGCCCAGCGGTCGAGCCCAATGTCCACGGCTTTGCGCATGGCCTCCTCCGTAACGCGCGGGGTGGCGCTGGGCGTAATGGAGGTGCGCAGTCCGATGCTCTTGGCGTAAGAGGCTAACTCGAACAGATCGTCCCTCATGAGAGGATCCCCGCCGGTGAAGACGAAGAGAGGCGAGTCCATGCTCTGGATCTCGTCCAGGAGGCGCTTGCCTTCTTCGGTGCTGAGCTCCATCGGATGGCGGCGGTGCTGGGCTTCGGCCCGGCAGTGCAGACAGTTCAAGGCACAGGCGCGGGTCACTTCCCAGACAACGATGAACGGATTCTGATTATAATCGGCGGCAATCATGTAGATTTCACCCTCCAGTTGGATATATTACCAAATATGCGCACTTTCACATTGTAACCATAACAAATCTGCCCTATTTCTATTATGATAAGAATCACAGAGAAACCGGGACGAATTGGTTAAAATGTTAGATAGTCCATATTTGTTTTTAGGAAGAATTACTAAATAGGAGTGATTATATGCTGGCCGTCTCCCATTTGCTGGCGGACGTCGAGTCCTTCGGCGACAAGCTGCGTTACACCGAGCATTCCCGGGGGCACCGTACCGGTACCCATGCCGGCGCAGGCCCGGTGGTGGTCTGGAGCGTCACCCGTTCCTGCAACCTGAAGTGCATGCACTGCTACGCCAACTCCGAGAATAAGAAGTATGAAGGGGAATTGACTACGGAGGAGGCCCTCGGGCTCATCGACGAGATGGCGGCCATGAAGGTGCCGGTCATCCTGTTCTCCGGCGGCGAGCCGCTGGTGCGCCCCGATATCTTCGAGCTTGCGGAGTACGCCATCGGCAAGGGCATCCGCATCACCTTTTCGACCAACGGTACCTTGATCGACCAGGAAACGGCCCGCCGCATCAAGGAGATGGGCGTCGGCTACGTAGGCATCAGCCTGGACGGCATCGGGCAGGTCCACGACTATTTCCGGCAGAAGAACGGGGCCTTCGACGCAGCCATCCGCGGCGTTCGCAACTGTATGGCGCAGGGGCAGAAGGTGGGCTTGCGCTTCACCATGAATCGGCATAATATCGAGCAGCTGCCCCTGATCTTCGACCTGATGGAGGAGGAAGGCATCCAGCGGGCCTGCTTCTACCATCTGGTATACTCGGGCCGCGGCTCCCTGGAGGACGACATCTCCCACGAGGAAACCCGCCAGGCCCTGGATCTGATCTTCTCCAAGGCCCAGGAGTTCACCCGCCGGGGCATCCAGAAGGAGCTGCTTACCGTCGATAACCATGCGGACGGCGTCTATCTCTATATGAAGGCGCTGGAGCAGGATAAGGAGAAGGCGGCCTCCATCCTGAACAAGCTGCAGATGAACGGGGGCAACCGGACGGGCATCGCCATCTGCAATATCGACCACCTGGGGAACGTGCATCCCGACCAGTTCACGCCGTCCATCACCTTTGGCAATGTGAAGATGACTCCGTTCCGCGACATCTGGCACGGCACCCATCCGGTGCTGGAGGGCTTGCGCAACCGGAAGCCGCTCTTGACCGGACGCTGCAGCCAATGCAAGTACCTGGACATCTGCAACGGCAATTTCCGCTCTCGCGCCTTGGCAGTCCATGGCGAGCTGTGGGCGGAGGATCCGGCCTGCTTCCTGACGGACGAGGAGATTGCCCCGGGCCCGGCCCGCGAAGCGGCCGGGTTATGAATAAACCTTAGGAGTACGTCATAAGAGTATAGGGAACGTAAACAAGCACCGGTAAAGGACGCCTCGTCCTCGCCGGTGCTTTTCACTTTCCCACAGCCTCTCTATGGCTGCAGCAGGACCTTCAGGCATCCGTCCGCCCGATGGTCGAAGAGCCGATAAGCCTCCGATGCCTCGGACAGGGGAAGGGTATGGGAATAGATGTCCGTGTCCAATCGTCCGGATTTCAGCAGCTGGTACAGGGGCTCCATATATCGGATCACCGGTGCCTGCCCCATTTTCAGAACTACGTTGCGCGCGAACAAATCCCCCAGCGGAAACTGGTTGTAGCGAAGGGCATAGATGCCCACCAGCTGGATGGTGCCCCCCTTGGCTACGGTCTGCTGAGCCATCTGGAAGGCGGATAAGCCGCCGCCTTGGACCTGGAAGAAGGTTTGGGCAAGCTCTCCGGGCGTCATCAGACCGTCTCCCCCCACACAATCGAGTACGACGTCGGCGCCGCCGCCGGTGTTCTCGTACAGGTCTCCCGCCAGATCCGCATATTCCGTCAGATTGTAGACCTCCGCCTTGTTCACCCGCCGGGCATATTCCAGCCTCTCCGGCACCAGGTCCACGGCGATGACACGGGAGGCCCCCTGGAGCCAGGCGCACTTCTGAACCATCAGCCCGATGGGCCCGCAGCCGATGACGATCACCGTATCCCCCGGCTTCACCCCGCTGTGGTGAATAGCCCAATAGGAGGTGGGCAGGGTGTCCGACAGCAGAAGCAGCTTCCGGTCATCCAGCTCATTGTCTTTCGGCACGGCGAAGGAGGTGAAATTGGCAAACGGCACCCGGACGTATTCTGCCTGGCACCCCTCATAATCGCCGTACAGGCGGGAGCAGCCAAAGTAGGCACCGGCCTGGCCTTTTTCATTGGCCGTATCACACTGGCTCTCCAACCCGTTCAGGCAGGGCCGGCAGTGTCCGCAAGCCACGTTGAAGGGGAGAACGACCTTGTCTCCCTTGCGGACCTTCACCACATCGGGGCCGGTCTCCACCACCTCGCCGACGGCTTCGTGACCAATGATGGAGCCTTCCGCAAGGCTGTTCACGAGCCCATGGTAAAAGTGAAGATCGGAGCCACAGATGGTGGTGGCCGTCACCCGTACGATCATATCCTCCGGATGCTGGATCTTCACATCGGGCACCTCGGCATACTTGATCTGCCGGAAGCCGGTATAGACGGCTGCTCTCATCGTCTCTTACCTCCACATATGTGACTTACCGGCCTGGAATGGTCAGCAGGTAACGGATGAGCGCATCCTGCTCCTCCGGGGTGAAGCCCGCTTCCTCATCCACCCAGAAGGCATGGCCTTCGCCGGTTACATGAGCGGGGGCGAGAGGCTTGTTGGCCTCCATCACCCGTGCCCGCTGACGCCGGTCCAGCAAGGCTTGGAGGCTGTTGTAGGCATCCGGGCCCACGCCCTTGTTCCAGGTTCCGGGAATCCCCAAGTCCCGTTCCCGGTCCGGTCCCACGGCCACACCGCCGTCATGAAGGTATGGAGGGCTCCACGATAACCCGAAGAGGCTGGGCACCTTGTATCCCCCCTCGGAGCCCTTCTGAGCCCAAGCCAACTGCAGGGCGGCCCGCTGCTCCTCGGTCAGCTCAATAGTCCGCACCTCGGGGCTGTCAGGCAGAGGGACGGGAACGTTCGGTGCATACATCCGGGGAACGGGATCGAAGAATTTCTCGGCGACCCGGAAGCCCGCCGCACGGGCCGGTTCCGTTCCGATCTCCTTCACCGGGATGATCTTGTTATTGGTGAAGAAGGCTCCGGCATGGCAGGAGACGCACTGGGCTTTCCGGAACACGCCTTCCCCCATGGCCACCGTCCGTGCATCCGCCTCCACCCGGGGCTTGGGCGGCACCAGCGTGTTCATCCAGGCTGACATGGAATTCACCTGCTGCCAAGCCGTAAAACCCGGCTCGCTGTTGAACAATCCTACCGCGGACATATAGGAGGACCGGGGATAGCTGGGAGCCGGGATGACCTGATTCACCCCTGGCATGCCGGGTGTCGGGTCCACGGAGGCGAAGAAATCCGACGGCTTCCTGCCCGAAGCAGGGTCGTAACGGTACTTGGGTGTGGCGGCCCGCTGGAGCAGGGTTCCGATATACAGCTCCTTATCCACGTCCTTGACGGGCCAAGCCAGCTCCGATTGGGTCATAGCATCCATATTCTGCGCATGGGCGTTGTTAATGGCGGCCGACAAGCCCTTGAAGGGGCCGGCGACTCCTTGGCCGGACCAGCCGTAAGGGTGGTCTCCCAGTGTAATGGAGTCCGGGATCTGCACCGGATTGTTGGTGGAATCCAAGGTGGTGTCGTTACTGCCCCTCGGCCAGCGGATGATGTCCCGATCCACGGCATCCTCTAAGAGCTCCGGATCGGGCAGCACCTTGTCCTGACCGTCCGAGCCCTTCACCGTGCGGGTCAGATCCCGCATGTAGGTTTGGAGCGTGCTGATCTGGGTGTGGGTGAAATAGGCGGAGGTGTTGGTGGCCATGGCCAGCAGGTAGCCGACGTTCAGGTCCCGGTTGGGCACCCCCAGCGCCACCTTGCCGGTCCGGTCATCCACGGTGGCATGGCAGACAAGGCAGGAGATGCCGGCCTTCAAGCGGCCGTCTGCGTATTTGATCCGTACTCCCAACGGGGCTGCAGCCCCCTTGGGCACATCAAGTCCGGTCTCGATCAGATCGCCTTCATGAATGGTCTGCCCGGCGATGGTAGCGGTTTTGGCTGCCTTGACCTTCAGATTGTCCGTCCCTTGACCGCGAAGCCCGACCACGGCTTGAATGACGTTGGGAAGCGTGAAGGGGCCGTCGAACAGGCCCATGATATCCGTGAAGAAGACCTCGTTGCCGAAGGTGCTTCCGTAGAACGAGGTTTTCCCCAGGGCCGGATCACCGGACTCGTCCCCTTCGGAGGCGGCCCGCACCGAGCCTCCGCGCTCAGGGTTCAGGACTTTATCGTCCGAGGGCCGGTATACATACTCGGGGCCGGAGGACAGCCAGACCGCCGCCCCCAATGCCACCGCCGCAACGAAAAGATATAGACCGAACAAGATCCGAAATCTGCGCATGAATGAACATCCTCCCGCGTCTTTCTTCGGATGTAGTATGGGAAAGCTGTGGGCTGTAAATTCTGGATTCGAATGGAAAATGTCGGGCGGCTCCAAATAATGCAAGCCCGCTTGGGAGACTCTAGGAGGGAAGGGATTCGCATCCATGATCACGGAGGGATGAAGCATGAGGGTGGAATCTGCGCAGATCCGGCGATTCATCGAGGAAATGGAGAGTGCCGGGAATGACGATCTGGTCAGCAAGGAGCTCCGGCATCGGGATTATTCGCTGCATCTCTTGTATCTGCGCTCCATCTGCGATGCAGAGCTGATCCGCAAGGAGCTAATCCGGCCGTTCGCCGATAATCCGGACTACGGCTCCTTCGCCCTGTATGTAGATGCGCTGCCCGAAGCCGAGGAGACCGGCATCAGGGAGCAGGAGAGCTGGATCGGACTCCTGTATTCAGGACATGTGCTGCTGTTCGGAAGCGAGAAGGTATGGGGAATCCGGACCCGGTTCTTCGAATCCAGTCCCATTGGCGATGCGCGGGTGGAGACGGTGTTGCAGGGGCCCCAGGATGCCTTCAGCGGCAGCTTGGATAAGAACATCAATTTGCTGCGCAACCGGTACAAGAATCCGTCGCTCATCGTGAAGAAAAGGAGAGCGGGCCGTTCTCCAGTAAGCCAGATGGCCATGCTCTATGACGGGAACAGGGTGCGCCCAGGCATACTTGCAGAGCTGGAGTCTCGTCTGGAGGGGATCGGAGCCGACATGATCCAATCGTTAGGCCAGCTTCAGCGGCTTCTGAACAAGAGGCACATCTGGACACCGTTCCCCAATATGCTGATCACGGAGCGGCCGGACCGCACGGTCTTGAATCTGGATTCGGGCAAGGTGGTGCTTCTCCTGGAGGGGGACAACTTCGCTTTGATCGCTCCCACCGTATTTCTGGACTTCTTCTCCTCCATGGACGATGTGTCCCAGCGGAAGCCGGTCGCCGTCTTCCTGAACACCCTGCGGAGCATCGCCTTATTCATAGCCGTCACCCTGCCCGCCTTCTACGTGGCCGTGGCCAGCCACAATCCGGAGCTTCTGCGGATCCAACTGGCGCTGGTTATGGCGGGAACCCGAGCGTCGGTTCCTTATCCGCCAAATCTGGAGCTTCTCTTCATGCTGGCCATGATGGAGCTCTTGAGTGAAGCCAGCGTCCGTCTGCCGAAGGCTATCGGTCCGGCCGCCACCACGGTCGGCGGCTTGATTCTGGGGCAGGCGGCTATCTCCGCAGGGCTGGTGGGAGACATCATGATCATTATCACCGCCGCAGTGGCCATCAGCAATTTTACGGTTCCCGTTGCCGCCATGAGCTTTGCGGTCCGGATCCTGAAGTACCCGCTGGTGCTTCTGGCCAGCCTGTTCGGGCTGAACGGGATTCTGGTCGGGCTTCTGGGTCTTCTCATGTATCTGGTTCAACTGACCAGCTTCGGAGAGCCCTATTTCCGGCTGTTCCAGAAGCGCTCGGAAGGCAAGGGAGAGCCTGCGGAAGGAAGGAATTAAATGGAGCGGAGATATTTCTTTTACTTATTCTCGGTGAACCAGATCACCAATATCGGCATGTTCGTCCCCGTATTCCTGGTCCGCCACCGGTTCCAGGGCTCGATCACGGGCATTCTGACGGCCGTGCTGGTGGGGACACTCCTGGTAGCGGCCTATCTGAAGCTGAGCGAGCGGCTGCCACTCTTAACCCTGCCGGAGCTTCTGGACCGTTACATGCCGTCTTGGGCGGCCTGGGGCAGCAAGCTGCTGATGCTGGTTATCTTCTATTGGGTTGGCCTGATCACGTTGATGACCTTCGATAAAGTGGCCTCCTTGTTCTTGAACCCGGGAGTCTCGGAATACGCCATCCTGACCTTATATCTGCTCTTGGTGCTGACTGCCGCCCAGATTCCCTCCAAGTCCATCCTAATGGGTCTCGAGGTGCTCTTAATCATTAACGTCCCTCTCTTGGCAGGCTTCTGCTACAAGCTGTTCACCGATGTCCATATTGAGCCGGACGGGGTCGTGGATATCTTCACCCATATGGGACACATGCCGGAGTTGGAAACGGTGGCAGCAGCAGCGTTCGTCTTCTCCGGCTACGCGAATATGATGGCCTTCCAGAAGAGCTTCGCCAAACCGGTGGGCTTCCGCCATTTCTGGATCGTTCCCCTGGCGGGTCTGCTCAGCCTGGGCTTCTGCTTCCTGGTGCCGGTGCTGTACCATGGGACCATGGGTATCGAGATTTATTCCTATCCGTTCACGAGTACGGCGGATTCCGTACGGATGGAGCTGTTTATCATCGAGCGGATGCTTTTCATCTATCTGTTCATCTACATCAGCATCTGCCTGTTCAGCATCATCGTCCACTGGCACGTGTCGTTAACCGCCTTCAACAGCATGATCTCTTCGGTCGCTAAGCTTCGGCATCCCTGGAGCTTCCTTCTGCCGCTGTTGCTGTATGCCGCCCCCGCCTACGCCATAGTGGGGCACATGAGCTATGACAAGATCATCGAGCAGAGCCGGCTGTTTATGCTTGCTCGCTTTTTCTCTGAGTTTGTGATGATCGGGGTTCTCGGACTGATGGCTTGGAGGAGGGCGAAGGAATGAAAGGGCCGCGTTGTGTGGTATGGACTGCCGCAATCGTACTGCTGCTTCTCCTCCAAGGGTGCAGCAACAGTTCCAGCAAAGCGATCGACAATCGTTTCTTCGTGGTATCCCTAGGAGTGGATGGAGGTTCGGAGGGGAAGATCGTTGTAACCGCTAAGCTGGCGGTGCCGAAGGGAATTCTTCGTGATAAGGATTCGGAGTTCGTCATCTTCAGTGAGGAGGATGAGACCATCGAAGGAGCGCTGAATAAGATCCGAACCCAGGTGGACAAGGAGCTGAACTTCGGTCACCTGAAGCTGATCGTCTTCGGGGAAGAGGTGGCGCGCAAGGGGCTCCGGACACATATGGATTGGATGCAGAGAAACCCGGAGGTCCAGAAGATCTGCTGGCTGGCCGTTGGCAAGCCAACTGCCCGGCAGACGCTGGAGATTAAGCCCCGGTCGGAGCGGTTTCCCTCAAACCATGTGTTCCTGGTCTTCTCCCGGTCGGGGATGGAATCCGATCTGGCGGTGACCCAGCCCCTCTATTCCTTCTATCGGGAGATAACGGAGGTGGGTGTGGACTCCGAGCTTCCCGTCCTCGAGAGGGTGAAGCAGGGGTTGGCCATCACCCATACGGCGCTGTTTAAGGACGATAAGCTGGTTCTGGAGCTGTCCCCGGATGAAACCCGCCTCTTGAACCTGCTCCATAGCAACGGCAGGCTTGCCGGGGCGGAGTGGGTGGTAAGGGGGGACGGAGGGGATCCCGTGGCCGATGCCGTTATTCTGTCCAAGCAGCAGAAGGCCAGCTACAAGATTCTGGAGGGGCCGGAGCCGGAGGTCAAAGTGCGGATCCAGATCAACGGCGATCTGAGGGAAGTGGTTCCTCATCGGGTAATGACCCCGGACACGAGAATGACAATCGAGCGGCTGTCCGAAGAGAAGATCACCCAAGTGGCGAATACCCTGCTGAAGAAGTGCCAATCCGCCGGAATCGATCCGGTGGGCCTGGGCCTTCGGTACCGAGCACGGCACTGGGCCGGGGTGGAGGAGGAAAAGCAGGCTTGGGAGGCGCTGTATCCCCAGCTGATCTTCAAGGTGGAGACCCAGGTGAAGGTCAAGAATACCGGCAATATGAAATAATCGGTCGGAGAACGGGCCAAACCCCCATTCTTCATGGTACAATGGAGGACATGAAGCGAAAAAAAGGTGGTGGCAGACAGATGGATTTGTCCCGCAATACGACGGAGAATATCGCCTACATGATCGACGCCATCAAGAACAAGCTTCGGGTAGCCAGCGGCGCGGCCATCAAGGCTGAGTTTTTTGACGAGTCGCAGTATGAGGATCTGAAGGATATCTACGAGCTGGTGGACAGCAAGGACCGGTTCAGCGTCAGTGAGATCGACGCGATCGTGTCCGAGCTGGGGAAGCTCCGCAAAGCTTAGAAGCGCAGGAGGAATCGCAACGGATGGATACGATGTTTCAGTTCGGCAGGAAAGTCGTCTTGACGAAGGAAGAGCTGGATGCGAAGCTTGGGGCTCACGAGGAGGCCTACTACGACGAAGAGCGCTTCCTGACCGTTTCCGGTCAGAGGTACGCCTTGCGGGGCCGCTCCAAGCAAGAGAAGCCGGCTTGGGAGTACAGCGAGCTGCATGAGGTCTCCCGGGACCAGGTTACGGCTTACCATGTGACGACGGATTACCGCGACGAGTTCGACAAGGAGGACGGGGAGCCGAAGAAGTGGGAGCCGTCCAGCGAGCCGGAGAAGGACAAGGAGTAAGGAAGCAAGTGAATAGAAGAAAAGAAGCTCCGTTCAATCGGCGCCGTCCTGCAGCAGGATGGGCCGGGTTGAGCGGAGCTTTCTTGTTGTCCGGGGGTAGGCCAATTACGGCTGGTCCACCGTCTTGGTGAAGGACTTGGGAATCTTGGTCTCGAAGCGGAGAAGCTCGCCTGTAATCGGATGATGGAAGGCGATGGCCTGGGCATGCAGGCCCAGCCTTCCGATCGGGCTTGTGCGGGAACCGTATTTCTTGTCGCCGACGATAGGGTGGCCGATGTCCTCCATGTGGACCCGGATCTGATTCTTGCGTCCGGTTTCCAGCTCCAGCTCCAGCAGGGAGAAGTCCCGTCCCGCCTTCAGCACCTTGTAATGGGTGACGGCTTTCTGCCCGTCATTGGGGTAGGGACTGGAATACATCTTCAGCGTTTTGCTCTCCTTCAGCCAGGAAGTAATGGTTCCCTCCGGCTTTCGGACGGCTCCTTCCACCAGCGCTACATAGGTCCGGGCCTCGACGGCCTCGTTCCAGGCATTCTGCAGAGCTTGTTGAACCTCTTCGCTCTTGGCATAGAGCATGACGCCGGAGGTGTCCCGGTCCAGCCGGTGCACCACGTAGATCCGGTTCTTCGGATGGGTGCGGCGGACGTACGCGGTCAGCATGGCGTAGGCCGTCTCAGCCTTCTCCTGCTCCGAGGCGATGGACAGGAGCCCGGCTTCCTTCTCGACGACCAAGAGATGCGGATCTTCATGCAGAATATGCACACCGCGCAGGATCTCCGCCTCGAAGGTTTTGGTCCAGGAGACCGTCACCTGCTGTCCCGGAAGCACCGGGTAATCGAACTTGGTGGTCGGCCGTCCGGCGACGGATACCTGGCCCCGGGAAAGAATGGCCTTCACGTGGTTGCGTCCTCCCGGAAGACGGGACAGGAGCAGCTCCAACAGCTCCGTCGGCTCTGTAGAGGTTAACACCGTGTCCGGCTGGGAGCGGTTTGGCTTGGGTCCGCGGGTGTCACGTGCGCCTGGAGCCGGATCCTGTTTCGGGCTGCCGCCCCGGTTCCGTGCTGCGGGCTGCTCCGGCTTGGCGCCTGGCACGCCCCGCCCGGGCTTGGTTCCCCGGCCGCCGCGGGGCGCCGGGGGGCTTTTTGGGGAGCTGCGGTCTCCGCGTTCGTCTGCGGCACCGTTCGGCTTCTTGCTGCGTATGCTGCGTTGGGGTGTTCGTTTGTTGTTGTTGCTGCGTTGGTCCATATTCCGCCCTCATTTTGTGGTTTGGGATTCAAATGCTTTTACTATATCCTAATCCGAAGGAAATTGCACCTGGGGCACGTAGGATGTCTCCATGAACGGCAGGTATATGATGGGGTAGACAAGGGAAATGTAAGAAGGTGTAAATGACAGCGGTTTCGGCCGGGGCCAGAGGGATAATCTTCATCTTCCCTTGACCCGTATTTGATCCACGCTTCACATTCGGGGCGTACAATAAATGTAGGATCGGCGAATAAGACAAAAATTCCCATGAATACACTGTATGACCCCATAAAGAAGGAGTGTTCAAAGCAGATGCTGTTGTACCGGTATACAAAAATGATGGAGGAACAATCCCGTCTAAAAGGTCTGGACCGGACGGAGGGGGCACAGGAGGATGAGAATCTGGCCGAGCTGCTGGAGCTTCGCCAGCGGATGTCCGGCGAGGTGCTGGCACTCCTGGAGGAAGACTGCAGCGATTGGGCGGCGGAAGCCACCTATTAGCGCGCAAAGGAATG
Organism: Oryzibacillus soli; assembly: GCF_051594765.1. Lineage (NCBI taxonomy): Bacteria > Bacillati > Bacillota > Bacilli > Caryophanales > Paenibacillaceae > Oryzibacillus > Oryzibacillus soli. The sequence continues at coordinate 237,862 of NZ_JBPPGJ010000002.1, read as the reverse complement.
CTTGAAGAAGGGGAAAAGCCGCTGCGGGTGCGCAGCGGCTTCTTCGGCGTTCAATCGAACAAGCCGGGGACGGACAGATACCGTTCGCCGGTATCGGGGAGAAGCACCGCGATGGTTTTCCCTCTGTTCTCGGGGCGGCGGGCCAGGATGGTGGCGGCGAAGACGGCCGCTCCTGACGAGATGCCGGCTAACAGACCCTCCAGCCGGCCCAGCGACCGGGTGGTCTCGTAGGCGTCCCTGGCGGGGACGGGCAGAATCTCGTCGCAGACCGCAGGGTTGAATACCCGGGGGACGAAGCCGGCGCCGATGCCTTGAATCCGGTTCGGCCCCGGCTTGCCGCCGGACAGCACCGGGGACTCCATCGGCTCCACCGCCACGACCCGGATGCCGGGGTTGCGGCTCTTCAGCGCCTCGCCGACGCCCGTGACCGTTCCACCGGAGCCGACGCCGGCCACGAACACATCGATCCGGCCCTCCGTATCCCGCCAGAGCTCCTCCGCCGTGGTGCTGCGGTGAGCAGCCGGGTTGGCCGGATTGTCGAACTGCTGCAGGATGCAGGAGCCCGGCAGCGCCGACTGAAGCTCCTTCGCCTTGCGGATGGCTCCTCCCATGCCTTCGGCGCCGGGCGTGAGCACCAGCTCGGCCCCCAGCGCCTTCAGCATGTTGCGGCGTTCCTCGCTCATCGTATCCGGCATGGTCAGGATGAGCCGGTAGCCCTTCGCCGCCGCCACGCTGGCCAGGGCGATGCCGGTGTTGCCGCTGGTGGGCTCGATCAGCACGGAGCCAGGCCTGATGAGCCCCCGCTCCTCGGCATCCTTGATCATGGCATAGCCGATCCGGTCCTTGACGCTGCCGGCGGGGTTGAAGGATTCCAGCTTGGCCAGCAGAGTAGCCTCCAAGCCGGCGTGCGAAGCGTAGCGGGCCAGCTCCAGCATGGGGGTATTGCCGATGAGATCGGTGATGGAGCGAGCGATCCGTTCCATTGGGGTCATCACCGTTCCTTCCTGATAGAGATGGGATGATTTTTTTTGATGGAGTAAATCCGACGTGATAACTAGGTATAAATGTAGATCTATCTCTCGTTTCTGTCAATATGGAATAAAGTAAGAGAGGCATGTCCGGTTTTGAGTTTGCCGGCACGAGCATGTATGATAGAGGCTGAAGACTCCCGCTTCGGACAGCCGGCGGGAGGTTCGACCAAGAAATAGAGGGATGTGCCTAACATGAATATTGTCGTCTCCACCTTAAACGCCAAGTATATCCATACCTCTCTGGCCCTCCGGTATCTGAAGGCCTACAGCGGGCGGGAGTTCGACGTGGAGATCGCCGAATATACGATCAAGGACCCGGTCATGAACGTCGTGACCGACCTGTACCGCCGACGCCCGGACGTATTGGGCTTCTCCTGCTACATCTGGAACATCGAGGAGACCATCAAGATCATCCAGATGCTGCGCAAAATCATGCCGGAGCTTGTCATCATCCTGGGCGGTCCGGAGGTGTCCTACGACACCGAATATTGGATGAAGCGGCTGCCGGAGGTGGACTTCATCGTGATGGGGGAAGGCGAGGAGACCTTCCACCATCTGCTGACGGAGCTCCGGGACGGCACGGCCAAGTGGCATATGGTCTTCGGTGCCGCCTACCGCAAGGGCTCTGAGGTGATCGTGAACCCGCCCCGGCCCAAGCTGGAGCTGGATACGATTCCGACGCCTCACCGTTTCGCCGAGGATGTGCCGCAGCTGCCCAACCGCGTGGTCTACTTCGAGACCAGCCGGGGCTGTCCGTTCAGCTGCCAGTTCTGCCTCTCCAGCGTGGAGGTGGGCGTCCGCTACTTCGACATCGAGCGGACCAAGCGGGACCTGGAGTATCTGGTGGATTCCGGCGCCAAGCTGGTGAAGTTCGTCGACCGGACGTTCAACATCAAGCGGGATTATGCGATGGATATTTTCGGCCATCTGATCAAGAACCACGGGGGCTGCACCTTCCAGTTCGAGATCACCGCTGACATCATGAGACCGGAGGTGCTGGACTTCCTGGCGGGGAATGCGCCGAAGGGCCTGTTCCGGTTCGAGGTGGGCGTGCAGTCCACCAACGATCTGACGAACAAGCTGGTCCAGCGGAAGCAGAACTTCGAGAAGCTGTCGCGGACGGTGCGCATGGTCAAGGAAAGCGGCGTCATCGACCAGCACTTGGACCTGATCGCGGGACTTCCGGAGGAGAATTACGATTCCTTCAAGAAGACCTTCAACGACGTTTTCGCGCTGCGCCCGGAGGAGCTGCAGCTGGGGTTCCTGAAGATGCTGCGGGGCACCGGCATGCGGCGGGACGCGGAGAAGTACGGGTACCTGTACATGGATCAGGCGCCTTATGAGATCCTGGCCAACGATATTCTGCCGTTCGAGGATATGGTCCGCATCAAGCGGGTGGAGGACGTGCTGGAGAAATATTGGAACGCGCACCGGATGGACCGCACCATGGAGTATCTGCTTCGGGAGGAGTTCCCGACGCCCTTCGATTTCTTCCAGGACTTCGGGGATTATTGGGAGGAGCGGGGCTGGTCCAAGATCGGCCACCAGCTGGAGGATCTCTTCATCCGGCTGGACGCTTTCTTGAAGACCCGCAAGCTGAAGCGGCCGGAGATGGCGTTGGGGCTGATGAAGCTCGATTACTTCATGAACCACAAATACAAGCCCCGCAAAACCTGGTGGACCTTCGCCATGGACAAGCAGGAGCAGGCCGAGCTACTCCGCGCGGCCGCCGCCGATCCGGCCGCGTTGTCGGAGGAGCTGGCGGGAGCCGCCTGGAACGAGCGGGAGCTGCATAAGTCGGCTGTGGTTGAGGTATTGCCGTTCCGGGCCGATCTCTACCTGGCTGACGGTACCTTGCACGAGGAGCCGACCCTGCTCCTCGTGCATTATGGCCTGGAGCCGGGCGATGAGCCGAAGGCCCGGTATTTCGCCGCGCCGGTCCGGCAGGTTCTGGTGCAGCAGATGTAAGGATTGCCGGATAACAAACAAGCCTCCGATGCCGCATGCGGCCGGAGGCTTGTCTTATTAAGGCACCAGGCTTCGCAGCATGGTCAGCTTGCCTTCGAAGGAGTAGGCGCCTTGGTTGGCCGGGATCAGGAAGCAGTCGCCGGGCTTCACGGCGAGGGAGCCTTCCGCCCAGATCAGGGTGCCGGTTCCTTCGCAGATGATGTGGATGATGAAGCTGTCACCGGATGTGGCCAGCTCCCAGCGTCCCGAGGTCTGGCCCTTCTCGACGGTGAAGTACGGGGACTGCGCGATGGCCAGCCACTGGTTGTCCGCCGCAAGCGCCGTGGTCATGCGGGTGGCGCCGGAGCCTTCGTAGGCAATCACGTTCAGCGAATCCTCCACGTGGAGCTCTCGGGGCTTGCCGTCCAAGCCCGGACGGTCGTAGTCGTACAGGCGGTAGGTGGTGTCCGAATTCTGCTGGATCTCCGCCACCAGCACGCCGGCGCACAGTGCATGGACCGTACCGGCCGGGATGTAGAAGGTATCGCCGGCAGAGACGGACACCTCGTTCATGGTATCCATGATCCGGTTCTCGGCGATGGCCTGGGCAAGACTCTCACGGGTGACGTTGTTCTTCAGCCCGTAGATGATCTTGGCGCCCGGCTTGGCGTCCAGCACGTACCACATCTCGGTCTTGCCCAGCTCGCCCTGGGGCAGGCCGGCGTAGTCGTCGTTGGGGTGAACCTGGACGGACAGATCGTCCTCACAATCCAGCAGCTTGATGAGCAGCGGGAACCGTCCCGTCTTCTCGGAGAAGCCCTTCGGCCCGAAGAAGTCCTTGCCGTACTGCTCCCGGACCTGATCCAGGCCCAGTCCGGCCAGCTCGCCGTTCATCACCTTGGTGGTGCCGTTCGGATGGTCGCCGATGGTCCACGCTTCGCCGATCTTGCCTGCCGGCATGTCGAAGCCGAAGCGCTCCAGATTGCGGCCGCCCCAGACGCGATCCTTGAATTCCGGCTGAAATTGCAGCGGATATGGTTTCACTCCACAGTCCCTTCTTTCTCTTGTAAAATCAACACTTTCCCTATTGTAACCAAGGGGTGCAAGAGGCGTAAAGGGGCAAAATGCATTTCCGATAACACGTTTTATCGTTTTTCGACCGCGAGCAGGTAGGGGGGGCGGTTCCGCTGATTCAGGAAACGGTAGCTCATGGACTGGAAGCCGCTCTGAGGCAGGCCGGATGCCCAGGCTTCCACGGCCTCCGCCTCGGCCAGCCCGCCATCATGTCCCGGATATACGGCGATCGTCAGCACGCCGCCTCGGCGGAGCAGCTCCAGCGCCGCTTCCAGGGCGGGAAGGGTGGTGGCCGGAGTTGTGATCACCGCATGGTCGGCCCCCGGCAGATAGCCCAGATTGAACATGACGGCAGCCGCGGTTTCGTGAAGCTCCTCCGGTATCCGGAGCTTCATCTCGTCATGGGAGGCCAGATGGAGCACCACCCGGTCCGAGCCGTCCGGCAGCTCCTTCTCCAGCCGAGCCGCTGTCGAGGCCAAGGCCGCCTCCTGAATGTCAAAGGCATGAACCCGGCCGCCCGGCCCCACCGCCCGGGCCAGGAACAGCGTGTCCACCCCATTGCCCGCCGTAGCGTCGACGGCGCAGTCCCCGGGCCGGATCCGCGCCGCGGCCAGTTCATGGGCAAAGCTTAATACCGATAAAAATCCCATCTGATTTTTCACCTGCTTTTCTTATGACAGTGTTATGGCCTCCATAGCTTACCCTGCCAGGTGTTCCTCTGCCGGAGCTCATCGTCGATGGCGTTCAGAACCTCCCACTTCTTCAGGCTCCACATGGGTCCGATGAGAAGGTCGCGGGGGGCGTCGCCCGTCAGGCGGTGGACGATCATCTCCGGAGGCAAGAGCTCCAACGTATCCGCAATGAGCCCCACATATTCGTCCTTCTCGAGGAAACGAAGCAGCCCCGCTTCATATTGCTTCACCATGGGAGTCTTGCGCATGAGATGAAGCAGATGGATCTTAATGCCCTGCACGTCCATTCTGGAGACGGCCCGTCCGGTGTCGAGCATCATCTCATGGGTCTCCCCAGGGAGACCGTAGATGATGTGGGCGCACGTCCGGATGCCGCGGGAGCGCAGCTTGGCAACGGCCTCGTAATACGTCTGCGTGTCATGGGCCCGGTTGATCAGCTGTGAGGTCTCTTCATGAACCGTCTGCAGCCCCATCTCAACCCAGAGGTACGTTCGTTCATTCAGCTCCGCCAGGTAATCGACCACGTCATCCGGCAGACAGTCCGGACGGGTGGCGATGGACAGTCCGACGACGCCGGGCTGCTGGAGAATCACCTCATAATATTCCCGCAGCTCCTCCACTGGGGCAAAGGTGTTGGTATAGGCCTGGAAGTAGCCGATATATTGGGCTTCAGGCCACTTTTGGTGCTGAAGGTCCCGAATGTTGTTGAATTGGGTGATCAGATCGTCGCGGCGGCTTCCGGCGAAATCCCCGGAGCCCCTGGCGCTGCAGAAGGTGCATCCGCCGGCGGCGATGGTTCCGTCCCGGTTGGGGCAGGTGAATCCGGCGTCCAGCATCACCTTGAATACCTTCGTGCCGAACTGCCGCCGCATCTCGTAATTCCAGGTATGAAACCGCTTGTCCCCCCATAGGTAGGGAACGGTCGAATCGGACAGATGGATCGAGGGGGTCATAGTCAGCGCCCTGCCTTTCGTGTCGGAATGCGTACGTTCTTCATTGTACCGAATGCCAGGGGAGATTGCGAACAATCCCTTTAGTAAAATTGACTAGTGTTCCAGCAGGTGCCTCGGATAGCTCCGGCCGCGGGAAGCATCCTAAGCTTGTTCCCGCACCACCATTCTGGCTTATCGAAAGGGGCACTCATCCAATGCGTAAAACAGCAGCCATCTCCGCAGCTCTGGCTCTCGGCTTGACATTAGGCGGCACCGCATTTGCTCAAGGCGAAGCCGACACGACTCAGAGCGGGGGCATGAGCAACTACGGGACATCCGGATCCTCCGGCACCACGGGCTCCAACTATTCCAGCGGCACGACCGGAACGACAGGCACGGTGGGGACTTATGACGCCCGCACGAACAGTGATTTGGGCACTGGCATCCTGAATTACCATGGCAGCCGGATGTTCGGCAACGGGGCCAATAACGGCGGTGGCGGCACCGGCATGTTCGGCCATGGGGGCTTCATGGGCACCACGTGGGGCGACGGCGACCATACCAACAACGGTATCCACATGAGAGGAACCGACGGGAACCGGGACGGCACCACCGGCACCCATGGTACGGACGGTACGTACCGCAGCTACGGTACGGATGGGACCTCCACGGGCAGCAGCTATACCGCAGCGGCAACCGATAACGACGGTATAGACTGGGGCTGGCTGGGTCTTCTCGGCCTGTTGGGCTTGGCCGGTCTGCGAAGCAAGAGAGAAGACCGCACCAACATCTAAGAGGCATAAGAAGGCATCCGTTGCTTCCTTCGGGGGAAGCCGGATGCTTTCTATTTTCAAAAATTTAGGCGAAAATGTGAACGGTTCCTCTTGATAAACCTAACATAAAGTGTTATATTAGAAGTGAGATATATCAACGGTTTCAGCCGAATCGCCCAACCGAACACACCTATTCGACACCCTATAATGGAACCCATTTCATGCGGAGGTGCATTCAGAATGAGTGCTACGATCAATCAAGGCGAACAAAAGGTCACCGTAGAGCTCACCTTGAAGGAAGCCATGGCATTGACCGGCTTCCGCTTCGGACAGAACAGCAGGCAGCACGACGTTGCCCGGGAGAAGGTCAGGAAGGCCCTTGATAAGGAGCTCTTCCACGAGAGCAACGACTCGATCCGCTACGAAGAGCTGGCCCATTAATGGGGCGTTCCTCGAGCGCGATGATGGAATCCGACCGCATGAACAGCGGCTCGGATTTCTTTTCGTTCGGGCGTTTATGCTCGCTGCGGTCATTTTGCAATTTCGGTTGCGATGTTCTATGCTGGGAATACAAATAGAGAATTTGGAGGAATCGTCAGAATGCGTTTGAGAGGTCGTAAGGGGATCCAGGAGTCTCTGGAGAGGCAGCCCGATCTGGTCGTGTTGGATCCGAAAGTCCGCAAAGGAGAATGGGCCGCAAACTTCGGAAACGGCAACCCGATCCATGCGGAGCTTGGCATGGGCAAGGGGCGTTTCATTAGTGAATTGTCGGTCCGCAACCCGGACGTTAATTATATCGGAGTGGATATGTTCGATGAGCTGATCAGAAGAGGAGCGGAGAAGGCGCGGCTGGCTCATGGAGACCTGCCCGAGGGAGCCGGGATTCCCAATCTGCGGCTAGCCCGCTTCAATATCGAATATATCGAGGAGATGTTCGCCACCGGCGAGATCGAGCGGATCTATCTGAACTTCAGCGATCCCTGGCCCAAGAACCGGCACGCCCGCCGGCGTCTGACCCATATGAATTTCTTAAGAAAATACAAAGAAATTCTGAATTCCAGGGGAGAGATCCACTTCAAGACCGACTCCCGGTCCCTGTTCGAATTCTCCTTGAATTCCTTCGCGGACGAGGGGCTCCGCATGCGGGACATCTCCCTCCATCTGCACCAGGACGGACTGCGGGAAGACATGGTGCAGACCGAATATGAGCTGAAATTTTATGAGCAGGGCATGCCGATTTACCGCTGCGAGGTTGTGGTGGGGGAAGAGGCGCTGCGGGACCATCTGGCCGTTCTAGGCAAACGCTAACATCTTAAACTTTCCTTAAACGAGACGAGAGCGGCTTTTAATAAAGCCGCTCTCTTGGTAATATATTGGAATCAGCTTAGATTACCGTGCAGCTCAGCAAAGCGGCCAAAGTTCCGAGGAAGGCTCCCGCGGCGCAGTCCGAGGGATAGTGAAGCCCCAGATACATCCGGGACAGGGCTACGGTTAAGGCCAGCGGCAGCAGAACGAGGGACAAGACCGGAGCGGCGGCCATGAAGGGCACCGTTACGGAGAAGATGGCTGTGGTATGGCCGGAAGGAAATGAATGATCGGTCAGCGGTTTTTTGCATATATTGGTGTCAGGAAGGACAAGGTAGGGCCGCAGCCGTGGATACTTCTTCTTAATGACCGCCACCGGAATATGGCTCAGGGCCAGCGCGATGAAGCTCTGCATGGCGACGACATTCCAGGGCTCGCTTGCGAAGATCGACAGGCATAACGTAATGAGCAGCGTGGCCGTCGCTCCGCCCAGATGGGTGATGCGGTTCAGCCACCAGTCCAGCCACCCGCGGGGACGGCCGTTCACGTAGTGGAATACGGCAAGCTCGCGATATTGCAGCCAGGTCACGACTCGGCTCATGCTATGAACCTCCTTCTTTTGTCTTATACGGGACTTCAGGCATTGATGCCGTTGGATATTTTCATGATAGCGGGTTAATGTTATAGCAATATCAACGCAAGCAGGAGGAATTGTTAAGATTTCTTCTATGGATCTTCATGCCCGGTTTATAGACGGTTTACACAACAGGGATACAATGGTCGTGCGAATGGCAATAAGGGCGGGATCTTGCTGGTACATACCAATCAAAGGGGGTAGTGCTCTTGAAGGTCGCAATATTTACGGATACCTTTCTCCCGGATGTGAACGGAGTGGCTCGGACGCTCGGCAAGTGGGTACGGTATCTGGAGAGCCAAGGCGCGACTTGCCGTGTATTCGCACCCCAGAGTGAAGGCGGAGCAGGAACGGATTACAACAACACCATGGTGGAACGGTTTTACAGCATTCCCTTTTTATTGTACCCGGAGTGTAAGTTGGCTATCCCGAACCCGATTACGATCAAGAAGACGCTGATGGAATTCAAGCCCGACATCATTCACTGTGCGACGCCCTTCAACCTGGGGCTGTACGGACTGCATTACGCGAAGAAGCACAAGATACCGGTCGTCGCATCGTATCATACGCATTTTGACCAATATCTGCAGTATTACAAGATCCAGTGGGTGGAAGGGATGCTGTGGCGTTACTTGGGCTGGTTCCATCAGACCTGCCGCAGAATCTACGTCCCGTCCATGTCCACCCTCCACTATCTGGAGGAGCGGGGCTTCCATAACCTGGAGGTTTGGAGCCGCGGCGTGGATGTGAGCCGGTTTCATCCCGATGTGGACCGCCAGGCTGTCCTGGAGAACGCCGGCGCCGATCCTGACAAGTTTACGATGCTTTATGTCGGCCGTCTGGCTCCGGAGAAGAGCGTGGATGTGCTGATCGACGCCTACAACAGGCTGCCGGACCGGATCCGGGAGCAATCGCAGATCATTCTGGCCGGCGACGGACCCTTATTCAAGGAGCTGACCGAAACCTATAAGGACCGGGCCGATATGAAATTCCTCGGATTCGTGCAGGGACAGGAGCTCAGCAATCTGTACGCCGCATCCGATCTGTTCGTCTTCCCCTCCGCCACCGAAACCTTCGGGAACGTGGTCCTGGAGTCCATGGCGTCCGGCACGCCCGTGATCGGAGCTGCAGCAGGCGGCGTTCAGGATACGGTCAGGCACATGCAGACGGGCTGGCTGTGTCCCGTAGGGGATGCCGAGGCCTTCGCAGGCGCCATCGAATCCCTATTCGACAACCCCGGACTCCGCAGCAGCATGGCCAAGGCCGGGCGGGAATACAGCCTGCTTCAATCCTGGGACTCCATCTTTTCGCGGCTCTTGGACAGCTATAGACAAGTTTTGCCCGTCACCCGGGAGATGTCGAAGCCCGAGTTGGCCGCCGCGAAGTAGGGCGAAGCTCCTATGTTCGGGATTGATGATGTGCCACCCCGCAACAATTCGACGCCGGTCCGTCCGTTCCATTATCATCGTGGAGCGGGCGGGACCGGCGGATTTGTGTCACGGGTACCGATAACTTATAATGGGAATCGGGACTGGCAAATCGGTCCAAGCCCTGTGCCCTCGAATGAAACAGGGCGGAAGACGAAGAAACTAGAGAAAAGTGCGTCCCGATGCGAATGCCGGAGGTTTTTCCCATTTGTATTCCCTTTATTGCTCCTATATCGGCTATAAGGAGTTTTAATGGGTTTTTACAAATCTCTGCAAAGAGAGGAAAATCATTAACGGCGTAGCGTCAGACGGATTAGCCATGACCCACTATATAGAGATAGCAATGGGGCTACACCAAAAAAAGGGGGATTTACCGAAGTGGACCGCATACTGTATGTAACACAAATCGTTTTGGCGTTAATCGGCTTGTACCAATTGCTCCTGACTTTCTTCGGATGGTTCCGCAAGAAAACGAAGAAGTCCTTCGCTCCCCAAAAGTCGTTCGCCGTACTCGTAGCGGCCCACAACGAAGAACAGGTCGTTGGCGCGCTGATCGAGAACCTGAAGAACCTGAACTATCCGAAAGAGCTCTATGACATCATGGTCATCTGCGACAACTGTTCCGACGGTACCGCAGACATCGCCAGAAGCATGGGCGTCATGGCCTTCGAGCGCCGCAACCCGAATCTCCGCGGCAAGGGCTATGCTATCGAATGGATGCTGAAGGAGCTGTGGAAGCTTCCGAAGAGCTACGACGGCGTGGTCATGTTCGATGCCGACAACCTGGTGGAACAGGACTTCCTGATTCACATGAACGATGATCTGTGCTCCGGTTACCGTGTGGTTCAAGCTTATCTGGACACCAAGAACCCCCACGATTCGTGGATTACCTCGGCTTACGCCATTTCTTACTGGTACTGCAACCGCCTGTGGCAGCTGCCCCGCACGAACCTGAAGCTGGCCAACTATCTGGGCGGAACCGGCATGTGCTTCGAGACCGACCTGCTGCGCGAGATGGGATGGGGCGCTACCAGCCTCGTAGAGGACCTGGAGTTCACCATGCGCTGCGTGAAGCAGGGGATCTACCCGTACTTCGACTATGACGCCAAGGTCTACGACGAGAAGCCGCTGGGCTTCAAGGCCTCCGCTCGCCAGCGTCTGCGCTGGATGCAGGGACACTTCGACGTAGCCCGCCGCTACTTCTTCCCGCTGCTCTGGCAGGGACTGAAAGAGGCCAACTGGGCCAAAACCGATACCGCCATCTATGCGCTGAACGTGTACAACTTGTTCCTGGGCGGCTTGATCACCATCGTTCTGTATGCCGACCAGTTCCGTCCTGGCGACCCATACTTCACTTCTTTGTTCGAGAATGCGCCCTGGTTCTTCGGCGTCCTGTATGCCATGAACCTGCTGGTGTTCCCGTTGTCCCTCCTGATGGAGAAGGCGCCCAAGAAGATCTGGAGGTCGCTCATCACCTTCCCGGTATTCCTGATCTCCTGGTATCCGGTGACCTTCTATGCCTTCTTCACCCAGAACAATAAGCAGTGGAGCCACACCCAGCACACCCGCGTTATCCGTCTGGAGGAAGTGCAGAGCAAGCAGGCAAGCTGATTCCAAACAGCATTCCGGTTTGGCAAATCTCATGTTTGACATCCAGATGTGCATGTGGTAAGATCTTATAGTGCTATTCAAGAAGAAGCGCCCGCTTCTCACCTGACCGACACGAGGTGAACACCCCGGAACGTTGGCTGGTTCTTAGTCACTTAAGTTAACGACATGTACGTTACTTATGACATAAGACAGGATGTGGGCGGATTACGGCCCGCATCCTTTTTGTTTTGTACAAACCAGGTTAACCCAGATTTAGGTGAGAATTAATCGGAGGTGGAAGGTTATTAGCAAGGAGCATATGGTTAACGAAGAGATCCGCGCCAAGGAAGTTCGATTGATCGGATCTGAAGGTGAACAGCTGGGTATCAAGCTTTTCCGTGAAGCTCTTCAGATGGCGCAGGACGCGAATCTCGATCTTGTGAATGTCGCCCCTACCGCCAAGCCCCCGGTTTGCCGGATCATGGATTACGGCAAGTTCCGGTATGAGACACAGAAGAAAGAGAAGGAAGCTCGTAAGAATCAGAAGGTGGTTGACCTGAAGGAAGTTCGCTTCAGCGCCACCATCGATGAGCACGACTTCCAGACCAAACTCCGCAACGTCCTGAAGTTCCTGGAAGAAGGGGACAAGGTGAAGTGCAGCGTACGTTTCCGCGGCCGGGAGATCACCCACTCGGAGATCGGCCTGCGCGTACTGGAGCGTGTCGCGGCGGAAGCCGAATCTCTCTGTGTTCTGGAGCGGAAGGCGAAGCTGGAAGGCCGGAGCATGATCATGATCCTGGCGCCGAAGTGACCGCAAGGTTCCAGTGCGGCGCTTAGCGTTCCTAGCGGAACGGGATGAATGACCGATGCACGAGCAAAAAACCGGGAAACGCCAGTTCCGACTGACTGGCCAATAATTTGTAGGAGGACTTACGCACATGCCTAAGATGAAAACACACCGTGGCGCCGCCAAGCGTTTCACAAAAACCGGTACCGGTAAAATCAAGAGAAACAAGGCCTTCAAACGCCATATCCTCGAGAAGAAGAGCTCGAACCGCAAAGCTGGTCTGGGCAAATCTGCCATCGTTTCCAAGGGCGACGCTAAGCGGATCGAGCAGCTGCTCGTTTACGTGAAGTAATTCCCGCATTCTTCGTACCAACGTACTTAATCATTTAGGAGGCTGACCACTATGGCAAGAGTCAAGGGCGGGTTCGTCACCCGTCGTCGTCATAAAAAAGTTCTGAAATTAGCGAAGGGCTACTTCGGCTCCAAGCATCGTCTGTTCCGCACCGCGCACGAGCAAGTTATGAAGTCCCTGATGTACGCGTTCCGGGATCGCCGTCAAAAGAAACGCGACTTCCGCAAGCTGTGGATCGCCCGGATCAACGCCGCTTCCCGCCAGAACGGCTTGAGCTACTCCAAGTTCATGCATGGCCTGAAGCTGGCCGGCATCGATGTAAACCGCAAGATCCTGGCCGAGCTGGCCGTTACGGATGCCAAAGCATTCGCAGACCTGGCTGCAACCGCCAAGACCAAAATCAACGCTTAAGATTCCTTAAGCGCCATAAGAGACAGGCAGGGAGTTCGCTCCCTGCCTGTTTTTTTATTTGGATCGCAGCCGGCAAAGGAATCATCAGGACCGCTCGGAGCCGGCCGGCCGGCCGCCTCCGCAGGATCCGCGCACGATCAGCTCCGGCTCCACCACCACGGCACTGGCGCTGATCTGCCCATGGATCAGGTCGTAGAGCATCATGGCGGCCAGCTTGCCGATCTTGTCCTTGTCCTGCTTGACGGTGGTCAGGGCAGGCGAGGTATAGCGCGACGCCTCAATGTCGTCACAGCCGATGACGGCCATATCCTCCGGCACCCGGAGGCCCTTCTCCTTCAGCGCACGGATGACTCCAAGCGCAAGCAGGTCGGAGGCGGCGAACAGCGCCCGCGGCGCCGGCCCGTTCTCCAGCATGCGCTTCATCGCGCAATAGCCGCTTTCCTCGTAGAAATCGTCCCCCCTGATGAACCACTCCGGACGGACTCCGAGTCCCCAGCTTTCCAGTGCCTTCACTAAACCGGTTTCTCGCATTCTGGAGATCTCTGACTGAGACGTGCTCCCGATATAGCCGATGTCCCGGTAGCCCAGCATGTAGAAGTGCTCCACCACCTTGGCCGCAATCTTCTCGTTATCCGACATGATATGGCCGGAGGAGGCGCCGGTCAGCACCAGATCGACGCCGATACAGGGAATGCCGCTCCGGTCCAGCTCCCCGATATCCGGCTCCAGGTTCTGGCCGGAGATGATGATGCAGCCGTCCACATGGAAGTGCCGGCACCGGGCCAGATAGTCCTCCCCCTTGGGGTGGAACTTCTCGTTGGAGAAGAAGAGCAGATCGTAGCCCAGAATCCCCATCTGCTTCTTGAAGGCGTTCAGCACCTCCACGAAGAACGGGTGGGTGAAATCCACGTTCAGCTTGCCGGCGAAGATGACGCCGATCAGATTGGAGCGCTTGGTGGCCAAGGTCTTGGCCGTATTGGAAGGGATGTACCCGTTCTCCTGCATGATGGCATGGACCTTGCTCTTGGTCTCCTCCGAGATGTCGCTGTAATTGTTGATGATCTTGGAGACGGTGGAGACGGAGACGCCGGCCAGCTTGGCGATGGTTTTGATGTTCATGGTCATGGGGGTCACCTGCTTGATAGGAAATGAATAGCTCCAGTTTACGAAAATTTTCGTAAAAGAGCAAGCGTTTCCGCTACTATCCGACAACGACCTACTCCAGAGAATCAGATGGAAAGTCCCATTTTTCGCATTTTATCGAACTTTTCATCGTTCATACAATGGCTTCTTTACAAAAACAGGGTCCGTAAAGCATAATAGGATTACGAAACCGGTTTAGTAAATAGGAGGAGAAGAGACGATGAATCAACCGAAAGGCTGGACCTTTATGAACGAAAACGGGAGCTTTGCCCTCCGGACGCCGCAGGACACCCAATACTTGTATTTCCCGCTGGTGAACGAAGCAGGGATGATGTCTTCGGTGACCCCGACCCTGCACGGGGATGCGAAGACCGGACACAACACTTTCCTGACGCCCCCGGTATCCGTGGAGGATCTGCATAATTCCCGGGCGTCGCGGAATTTCTGGGTCCATATCGAAGGAGAGGAGGTCTGGTCCGCCGCCGGCAGCTCTCCGAAGCAGCACGCGGAAGCCTTCAGCGGGAAACGGGAGGATACGCTGCTTGAAGCCGGCTTCCTGTGGCACAAGATCACCCGCACCCACCCTGCACTGGGGCTGACCGCCGAGATCACCAGCTTCGTGCCGAATACGGACGATGCTGTGGAGTACATGCGGGTGAAGCTGACGAACGGCGGCAGCCGGACCCTGACCGTCACGCCGACAGCAGCCATCCCGATGTATGCCCGCTCGGCGGATGACCTGCGGGACCACCGGCACGTCACGTCCCTGCTGCACCGCATTGCGGTCGGCGAATACGGCGTCCATGTGCAGCCCTCCCTGTCCTTCGACGAGCGGGGGCACCGGGTGAACCGCGTGACCTACAGCGTCCTCGGAGCGGAGGGGGATGGGACGGCTCCGGTAGGATTCTTCCCGGTGCTGGAGGATTACATCGGCGAGGGCGGCAGTCTGGAATGGCCGAAGGCTGTGGTGACCCATGCCAAGCCCCATGCGGCCGCAGGCGATTCCGCCGAAGGGTACGAGTCCGTGGGGGCGCTCCGGTTCCGGGAAGCCGATCTGGCGCCGGGAGAGTCCCGCACCTATGTCCTGGCTCTGACCGTGGAAGAGGACCGTCCCGACGAGACTCGGCTGGCCCGGGACTATCTGTCGGAGGCCCGGTTCGGGCAGCTCCTGGAGGAATCCGTCGTCTATTGGGAGGCGAAGCTGGGCAAGCTGGCGTTCCGGTCCGGTGACCGGGACCACGACCTGTGGATGAAGTGGGTCACGCTCCAGCCGGTGCTCCGGCGCCTCTTCGGCAACTCCTTCCTGCCCTATCATGATTACGGGCGAGGCGGCCGGGGCTGGCGGGATCTGTGGCAGGACTGCCTGGCCCTACTCTTCACGGAGCCGGCGGAGGTCCGCCACCTGCTCCTGAACAATTTTGCAGGGATCCGGATGGACGGCAGCAACGCCACCATTATCGGCAGCAAGCCGGGCGAATTCATCGCCGACCGGAACAACATTCCGCGCGTATGGATGGACCACGGGGCATGGCCCTTCCTGACCGTTCTGCTCTATCTCCACCAAAGCGGGGATTTGGGCTTTTTGTTGGAGGAGCAGCCGTATTTTAAGGACATCCACATCAAGCGGTGCAAGGACAAGGACCTGGAGTGGAAGCCTCTGGACGGAAGCGTGCAGCGGACAGCGGACGGGGAGATCTACCGGGGAACCGTGCTGGAGCATCTGCTGCTGCAGAACCTGGTTCCGTTCTACCACGTGGGCGAGCACAACATCATCAAGCTGGAGGGAGCCGACTGGAACGACGGGATGGACATGGGGACGAAGCGCGGAGAGAGCGTGGCATTTACCGCCTTCTATGCCAGTAACCTGATGGAGCTCGGCAAGCTGCTGCGGGAGCTGGAGAGGAGAACGGGGCTTGCGGAGATTCAGGTCTCCGAGGAGATGGTCCTGCTCTTCGATACGTTATCGGCCCCCATCGACTACGGCTCCATCGGGGAGAAGCACCGGCTGCTGGACGCTTACTATGAACGGACCGGGCATACCGTGAGCGGTCGCAGAACGGCCTTGAAGATCGGAGATGCGGCCCGGGACCTGGAACAGAAGGGCCAATGGCTGGCTCGTCATCTGCAGGAGCAGGAGTGGATCGCCCAGGAGGAGGGCATCGGCTGGTTCAACGGTTATTACGACGACGACGGAAACCGGGTCGAGGGGGTAACGCCGGATGGGGTGCGCATGACCTTGACGGGGCAGGTCTTCCACCTGATGGGGGGGACGGCGACGGAGGAGCAGGCGGCGCAGATGGCCGCAGCGGTGAACCGGCATCTGAAGGATCCCCGGATCGGCTACCGTCTGAATACGGACTTCGGCGGCATCCGGCAAAATCTGGGCCGCGCCTTCGGCTTCGCGTTCGGGCACAAGGAGAACGGAGCCATGTTCAGTCACATGGCCGTGATGTATGCCAATGCGCTGTACAAACGGGGCTTCGTCCGCGAGGGACATGACGTGCTGGATTCCATTTATCGGCTGAGTGCGGATTTTGAGAGGAGCCGCATGTACCCCGGGGTGCCTGAATATATCAACGAGAGAGGGCGGGGCATGTACCCGTACCTGACCGGCTCGGCCAGCTGGCTCCTGCTGACGGAGCTGACGGAGGTATACGGCGTGAAGGGCGGGTATGGCGATCTGCTGCTGGACCCCAAGCTGCTTCGCACCCAGTTCGATGCGGAGGGCAAGGCGGGGGTCGTCACCCTGTTCGCGGGCAAAATGCTTCGGATTGTCTACAGCAATCCGAATGGGGCCGATGCCGGCGCCTATACCGTACGGTCCGTCCGGCTGAACGGATCGGGGGTGGAGACGGAGCAGCGTCCCGAGGGCTGCGCGGTCAAGCGGGAGACGCTTCTCGCGGCAGGGGGAGAAGCCGTTGACGTGGAGGTTGAGCTGATCTGACAGCCGGCATGAGCCGATAAGGAGGAAGCGGGATGAGAGTATGGCAGGAGAGAGCGTGGAACGGACCGCGGCATGTGCTGTCAGGCGGGGGACTGATCGTGGAGCTGGCGCTGCCTGGAGCTTATCGGCGTCCGCGGTTTGACCGAAGCGGCTTCATCACCCAGGTGACGGAGGTGAAGTCGGGCCGGCGCTACTGCGCCTACGAGACCAATGACGGCAGCCTGGAGCGAGGAGGGGCCGGAATCTGCAGCGAGTTCGGCATCTTCGAAGCCCTCGGGTATGAGGAGACCCGGCCGGGAGAGTGGTTTCCCAAGCTGGGTGTCGGTCTGCTTCAGAAGCAATCGGAGGAGCCGTATTCCTTCGCGGGAGATTATCCGCTTCAGCCCTTCCATTGGACCGTGCATGCGGAGACGGAGCGGATCACCTTCGAGACGGAGCCTGTGGAATGCCGGGGCTATGCCGCCGGGTATAAGAAGACGGTGTCGGTGCTGGACTCCGCCCTGCGGATAGAGTACGAGCTGCGCAACGCCGGAGCCCGCCCCATTCATACCTGCGAATACGCCCATAACTTCCTGTCTCTGGACGGCTTGCCCGTAGGGACGGCATATGAGCTGGAGCTGTCCTTCCCCCTGGAAGTGACGTTGATGGAGCCGGATTATTCTCCGGTCATCCTACGGCCGGCCGCTAGCGGAATGCGCTGGAACGGAACGCCGGAGCAGGAATTCTACTGCAGGCTGGGCGGTATGGAAGGACGGTCTCCGGTCGGCTGGGAGCTTCGTCATGCGGAGACGGGTGCCTGTGTCGGGGAGGAATGCGATGCCCCCGCAGCCATGCTGGCCTTATGGGGGACGGCCCACACCGTATCCCCCGAGCTGTTCGTGGAGCTGCGGCTGGAGCCCGGTGAGACTGTCCGGTGGACACGGACGTACCGCTTCGGTTAAGCTCCATGCTGAAGGGACGGATTCTCCAGATCCGAAGGGGGACTTCACATAGCGGGGGCGGATTTCTTGAGATTTGTCCTTGTGTAGTGGACGAACGTCTTTGTTTCGAAACGGTTTCATAAAATGTTTAACAGAGAGTATTGACTTGCTCTCGAAAGATGCATATAATAATCAACAAATCTTTCGAAAACAGGAACATGGCAATGATGAGGACGAAGTGATAAGGGCTCTTATGTCCAGAGAGCAGCGGGCTAGCTGAAACCAATGCCTTAATCCCTTATTAACGAGCTCACCTCGGAGCTGTTTCCCTGAACAGCATGTACGGAACATTCACCGGGCATGGTTAGTAGGGGAAAACGGATGGACACACGTTATCGTGTCGAAGTATAAGGATCTGTAGCATGCACAGATCCCGTACTTGCTAAGGCCGCCATCGCGAGATGAGCGGCAAACCCTGGGTGGTACCACGGAAGTTAACCCCTTTCGTCCCTTGAACGGCATTATTGCGCGTTCGGGACGGAAGGGGTTTTTTGGTTATGATCGAAGAAACCAGCTTGCTCCACAATTTGAGGGGAGGATCACTATGAGTATCGAGAATCCGACGAAGGTGCTGAAGGATGAACTGAGAGAACGGCTGCTGAAGCCGGACGTGATTTCCGGATCGGAAATCCTGCTCCGCTGCCTGCTGCTCGAAGGTGTGGAATGCGTCTTCGGTTACCCCGGAGGAGCCGTTCTATACATTTATGACGCCATGCACGGCAATCCCGACTTCCATCACCTGCTGACCCGCCACGAGCAGGGCGCCATCCATGCCGCCGACGGCTACGCCCGCACCACCGGCCAAGTAGGCGTGTGTATCGCCACCTCGGGCCCGGGAGCCACCAACCTGGTCACCGGCATCGCCACGGCGTTTATGGACTCGGTTCCGCTGGTCGTTATTACCGGCAACGTAGCCACCTCGCTGATCGGCACCGACGCCTTCCAGGAGGCGGACATCACCGGCATCACCATGCCGATCACGAAGCACAATTATCTGGTCCGCGACGTTAAGGACCTGCCGCGTGTGATCCACGAGGCTTTCCATATCGCCAATACCGGCCGCAAGGGTCCCGTATTGATCGACATTCCGAAGGACGTATCCGCCCATATGGCCGAGTTCAAGCCTGCGGACGCCAAGGTCAATATCCGGGGCTATAACCCGACGACGGACCCGAACAAGAAGCAGGTGGACAAAATTCTGTCCGCCATCGAGCAGGCGGAGCGCCCGGTCATTCTGGCCGGCGGCGGCATCGTCTACGCCGATGCTTCGGCCGAGCTGCTGGAATTCGTCAACAAGACGCGTATTCCGGTGACGACGACCCTGCTGGGTCTGGGCGGCTTCCCCAGCGGCCATGAGCTGTGGATGGGCATGCCGGGCATGCACGGTACCTACACGGCTAACATGGCGATCCAGAACTGCGACCTCCTGATCTCCATCGGAGCGCGCTTCGACGACCGGGTGACCATGAAGCTGGAGGGCTTCGCGCCGAAGGCCAAGATCGCCCACATCGATGTGGATCCTGCCGAGATCGGCAAGAACGTCCCCACCGACATTCCCTGTGTCGGTGACGTGAAGTACGTGCTGCAGTACGCCAACACCAAAGCGAAGGCGGCCAACTCCCAAGCCTGGATCGAGGAGATCCAGAAGAACAAGACGGAAGTGCCGCTGCGATACAAGGATTCTGACGAAGAGCTGAAGCCCCAATGGGTCATTGAGCTGCTGAATGAAACCACCAAGGGCGACGCCATCGTGACCACCGACGTAGGCCAGCATCAGATGTGGACGGCGCAGTATTACAAGTTCAACCGTCCGCGGTCCTTCGTCACCTCGGGCGGTCTGGGGACCATGGGCTTCGGCTTCCCATCCGCCATCGGCGCCCAGATGGGGAACCCGGATACGCTGGTCATCTCCATCAACGGAGACGGCGGCATGCAGATGTGCTCCCAGGAGCTGGCCATCTGCGCCATCAACAAGATTCCGGTCAAGATCGTCGTCATCAACAACCAGGTGCTGGGCATGGTCCGCCAGTGGCAGGAGATCATCTACGAGAATCGTTACAGCCACATCGACCTTGCCGGAAGCCCGGACTTCGTGAAGCTGGCGGAAGCCTACGGCGTGAAGGGCCTTCGGGCGTCGAACAAGGAAGATGCACGCCGGGCATGGGAGGAAGCGATGGCCACGGACGGACCGGTACTGGTGGAGTTCGTCGTCCGCAAGCACGAGAACGTGTATCCGATGGTTACGCAAGGGAAGACAATCGGCGAGATGTTAATGGGGGATGAGGAATGAATACGACCAAGCATACCATATCCGTCCTGGTCAATGACCAACCCGGAGTCCTGCAGCGGGTCTCCGGCCTGTTCGGCCGCAGAGGCTTCAACATCGAGAGCATCACCGTAGGCGAGTCCGAGGAAAAAGGCCTTTCCCGTATGGTCATCGTGACCACGGGAGACGATAAAACGTTGGAGCAGATCGAGAAGCAATTATACAAAATCGTCGATGTCATCAAAGTGGTGGACCTGTCGTCCAACCCGATGGTGGCCCGGGAGCTGGCGCTGATCAAGATCAGTGCGGAGCCAGCCGTCCGTCCGGAGATCGTAAGCATCGTCGAGACCTTCCGCGCTTCCGTCGTGGATATCGGCCCGAACAGCATGATCGTCCAGGTCGTCGGCGATACGGAGAAGATCGACGCCATGGTCGAGGTGCTGCGGCCATACCGGATCCGGGAGCTGTCCCGTACCGGGGCCACCGCCATGATCCGGGGCTCGGCGAAGTAATACGAGCGAAGCTTGAAATAACCGAAAGTGGAGAGCGGGCGTAAGGCTCAGCGAAACGCGTTAGGTTATAGGGTTTGGGTTTTGAGGTTTTGGTTTTGAGGTTTTGGTTTTGAGGTTTAGGTTTTATGGTTTGAGGGATTGAGGATATGCGGGGGAGAGCGGGCGTAAGGCTCAGCGTCTACCCCGCCCAAGAACAAGAGCTTCACGCGGCAACGCGTGAGGCGGCTCACAGCAGGCAGTACCACCCCAACCTCGAGAGTAGCAGGCAGCAGGGGCACCACGTAGAGGGAGAACGCAAAGGTTAAGCGGGTCTCCACCCCGAACCTGGCCGCCGCCGGCAGTCGGCAGCCAGGTTCCGGATGGGGACGACAAGCGAGGTCAGCGCCAACCCCACCTTCGAAGACGGCCCAGGTCACGCCAACGCAACGTTTCCGGGGAGCCGGGGCGGGTGAGCGCCCGGCACCTCCCCCTTGGCCAAGGGGGAATGAGGGGGATCGAAAAAACTGCTTTAACGCTTTACATGATTAGAGTATAATAAAAAAAAAGCATCCTGTCCGGAGCGGACGCTTGAGAGGACGGAAACGCCCTGCTCCGCTTCTGAAGCGCCCGCTTCGGAGGGACCCAATTATAAGGAGGAACTACCCCATGGCAGCAAACATCTACTACGAAAAAGACGCAGATCTTAGCTATCTTCAAGGCAAAACCATCGCCATCATCGGCTACGGCAGCCAAGGCCATGCCCAAGCCCAAAATCTTCGCGACAGCGGCCTGAAGGTCGTCATCGGCATTCGTCCGGGCAAATCCGCCCAGACCGCCCAGAACGACGGCTTCGAGGTGCTGAGCGTATCCGAAGCAGCCCGCATCGCCGACGTCATCCAGATCCTGCTGCCGGACGAGACCCAAGCGAAAGTCTACGCCGAAGAGATCGAGCCGAACCTGAAGCAAGGCGCGGCCATCATGTTCTCCCACGGCTTCAACATCCACTTCGGCCAGATCGTTCCGTCCGCCGACAAGGACGTCTTCCTGGTCGCTCCGAAATCCCCGGGCCACATGGTGCGCCGTACTTATGTGGAAGGCTTCGGCGTACCGGGCCTGATCGCGGTATACCAAGACGCTACCGGCAAAGCCAAGGAAATCGGCCTTGCTTACGCCAAGGGTATCGGCTGTACCCGTGCCGGCGTTTTCGAAACCTCCTTCCGTGAAGAGACCGAGACCGACCTGTTCGGCGAGCAAGCCGTTCTGTGCGGCGGCACCTCTGCACTGGTCAAAGCAGGCTTCGAGACTCTGGTTGAAGCCGGCTATGCTCCGGAGATGGCATACTTCGAGTGCCTTCACGAGCTGAAGCTGATCGTCGACCTCATGTACGAGGGCGGTCTGGCGGCTATGCGCCACTCCATCTCCAACACCGCGGAGTACGGCGACTACGTAACCGGCCCCCGAATCGTAACCGAAGAGACCAAGAAGGAAATGAAGCGCGTGCTGTCCGACATCCAGCAAGGCAAGTTCGCCCGCGACTTCATCCTGGAGAACCAGTCCAACCGCGCATTCCTTACTGCGATCCGCCGTCAAGAGTCCGAGCATCAGATCGAAACCACCGGCCGCCAGCTGCGTGAAATGATGCATTGGATTAAGAAGTAATCCGCAGGATTGCACCTGTGATTACTAATTGAAGAGGGTTTAAGCAATGAAGGCTTCGGGTCGGTGGCGAATCGCGCAGATTTCCACCGGTCCGGGCATTTTGCTTTTCACCCTCCAGACCCGGAGGTGAATTGGGATGAGAAAAATCTATATCTTCGATACGACCCTGCGGGATGGCGAGCAGTCTCCCGGCGTCAACCTGAACACCCAAGAAAAGGTGGAGATTGCGCTCCAGTTGGAGCGCCTGGCGGTAGACCGCATCGAAGCCGGCTTCCCCGCGGCGTCGCCCGGTGACTTGGCCGCGGTCAATGCCGTAGCCCGCGCCGTGAAGAATTCAACGATCATCGGTCTCTCCCGTTCCCGGGAGCAGGATATCGATGCCGCATGGGAGGCGCTGAAGGACGCGGAGGACCCGTGCCTGCACCTGTTCCTGGCGTCCTCGCCCATCCACCGGAAGTATAAGCTCCGGATGGAGAAGCACCAGGTGCTGGAGACCGCCGAGGCGGCCATCAAGTATGCCAGCCGATATTTCAGCAAGATCGAATTCTCTCCGGAGGACGCCGGCCGGACCGAGCTGGACTTCCTGTGTGAAGTGACCGAGATGGCCATCCGCGCGGGGGCTACCGTGGTGAACATCCCGGACACCGTAGGCTACCTGACGCCATCCGAGTTCGGCAACATTTTCAAGACGCTGAAGCAGCAGGTGCCGGGCATCGAGAAGATCCAGCTGTCCGCCCACTGCCACGACGACCTGGGCATGGCGACGGCTAACGCCCTGGCTGCCGTGCTGAACGGAGCCGATCAGATCGAAGGCACCATCAACGGCATCGGCGAGCGCGCCGGCAACACCGCGCTGGAGGAAGTGGCCATGGCGCTGGAGACGCGCCAGGACTTTTTCCAGGCCAAGACGGGACTTGTGCTGAGCGAGATCGCACGGACCAGCCGTCTGGTCAGCAAGCTGACCGGCATGGTTGTGCCGGGTAACAAAGCCATCGTCGGCGCCAACGCCTTCGCGCATGAATCCGGCATCCACCAGGACGGCATGCTGAAGGAGAAGACCACCTACGAGATCATCTCCCCGGAGACCATCGGCCTGAAGGAGAGCAAGCTGGTTCTGGGCAAGCACTCCGGCCGCCATGCCTTCCGCGAGAAGCTGGTGGACCTGGGTTACGAGCTGAACGAGGAGGGCGTCAACGCCGCGTTCGCCAAGTTCAAGGATCTGGCCGATAAGAAGAAGGAGGTAACGGACGAGGACATCCGGGCCCTCTTGGAGGAGAAGATCGTCTCTACCCCCGAGATGTTCGCGCTGGAAACCATCCAGGTCTCCTACGGCAACCAATCCGTCCCGACGGCGACGGTCCGCATCCGTACCCTGGACGGACAGACGCTGGACGAGGTGGCCATCGGCAACGGCTCCGTAGACGCCATCTACAAGGCCATCGATAAGGTGACCAAGGAAGAGGTGGAGCTGGACGATTACTCCATCAAGTCCGTCTCCCACGGCAAGGATGCCCTGGGTGAGGTGCACGTTGTGCTGAAGCAGAACGGGCTGTCCATGAAGG
Organism: Oryzibacillus soli; assembly: GCF_051594765.1. NCBI lineage: Bacteria > Bacillati > Bacillota > Bacilli > Caryophanales > Paenibacillaceae > Oryzibacillus > Oryzibacillus soli. The sequence continues at coordinate 213,862 of NZ_JBPPGJ010000002.1, read as the reverse complement.
GACGAGGCATCAGTACCGACATTCTGGAGGCCAGCGCCAAGGCTTACATCCATGCGGTGAACCGCCTGATCGACAAGCGCAGCAACCAGACGGCCAACCGCAACAACGTCAGTCTCATCTAATCGGGCTTCGGCTCATGAAAAGACGCTCTTTTGTCCATGATAGGACAGAAGAGCGTTCTTTTTTTGCGGGCAGGAAATCAAATCCAATAAATTAACCGTGGAATTGACCATTGAATTAACAATCTGTGAATTAATGGTGAAAAATGTCGACGGTATGATTTATATCACTGTATCAATGGAGGCAATCTTAGAAAATAGCATCATACCAATTGACGGTTTAATGCGATACAGCATCAAAACGTTGAACGAACAGGGGAGACATTCATGAATTTATTCCGCAGAAAAAGCATCGAGGCGCTGATCGGAGGAGGGGATGGCAAGACCTCGCTGAAGAAGGCGCTGGGCGCCATGGACCTGACTCTTCTCGGTGTAGGCGCCATCATCGGAACAGGCATCTTCGTTCTGACCGGCGTGGCCGCGGCCAAGCATGCCGGACCGGCTCTCGTCTTGTCCTTCATTCTCGCAGGCATCGCTTGTGTATTCGCAGCGCTGTGCTATTCCGAATTCGCTTCTTCCGTTCCCGCATCGGGCAGTGCCTATACGTACAGCTATGCCGCCTTCGGAGAGATGCTGGCCTGGATTCTAGGCTGGGACCTGATCCTGGAGTACGGAGTGGCGTCATCGGCCGTCGCCATCGGCTGGTCCGGTTATTTCCAGAGTTTATTGAATGGATTCGGCATCCATCTGCCCCATGCGCTAACGAGTGCTTATGACAGCGCAGCGGGAACCTACTTCGATCTCCCGGCAGCCGTCATCGTTCTTCTGATCGTCCTCCTGCTGACCCGCGGGGTCCAGAAGACCGCCAAGTTCAACTCGCTTATGGTCGTCATCAAGCTGGCCGTGGTGCTGCTCTTCATTGGAGTCGGCGTATGGTACGTCAAGCCGGAGAACTGGACGCCGTTCATGCCGTTCGGCTTCGATGGAGTAGCTTCCGGCGCCAGCGCCATCTTCTTCGCCTACATCGGCTTTGACAGTGTCTCCACCGCGGCGGAGGAAGTCCGCAATCCGCAGCGCGACGTGCCCATCGGCATCATCAGCTCGCTGGCCGTCTGTACGCTTCTGTATGTTGTCGTTTCCTTCATCCTGACCGGCCTGGTTCCCTACAGCCAGTTGAATGTGAAGGATCCGGTTGCCTTCGCCCTGGAATTCATCGGCCAGGATTGGGCGGCTGGACTCGTCTCCCTGGGAGCTATCGCGGGGATCACCACCGTGCTGCTGGTTATGCTGTACGGCCAATCCCGCCTGTTCTTCGCCATGTCCCGTGACGGACTGCTGCCGAAGGTGCTCTCCAAGGTCAACACGAAGACCCAGACTCCGGCCATCAACACCTGGATCATCGGCGGGATCGTCACCTTTATCGCGGGCTTCATGCCGCTCGGCAAGCTGGCTTCTCTGACAAGCATCGGCACCCTGTTCGCATTCGCCACCGTATCCTTGGGCGTTCTGGTCATGCGTTATACCCGTCCGGATCTGAAGCGAGCCTTCCGCGTGCCTGCAATATGGTTCGTCTCCTTGGCCAGTGTGGTTTCCTGCGGCTACCTGATGCTGCAGCTGGAGGCCTTTACCTGGAAAGCCTTCGTGGTATGGCTGATCATCGGCCTGATCATCTACTTCGCCTACGGCTACCGCAACAGTGTGCTGAACACGCCGGAAGGCCAAGCGACTCTCGAATCGAAATAGGAACCTTTCAAGCCCGGCTGCATACAGCCGGGTTTTTGTCATATCGTTCTATAGGTATAGCCTATAGAAATCATAGATATCATATCTTTGTAAACGACAGGATCTTGTGCCACAATAGAAGGAAGATCAAGACCATTGAGCAAGTGACGAGAAGAGGAGTGTTCCAACCATGGCGGAAGTCAAAAAGATTGCCGTAATCGCAGGCGACGGGATCGGCCCGGAGGTTATTGCGGAAGCGGAGAAGGTATTGAAGAAGACAGAGGAGCTGTTCGGCTACCAATTCGAGACCGAGCACGGCTTGTTCGGCGGGATCGCAATTGACGAGCGGGGAACTCCATTGCCAGAGGATACTCTGGCGATGTGCAAAGGCGCAGACGCCGTCCTTTTGGGCGCCGTAGGCGGACCGAAGTGGGACAACAACCCGAAGGAGCTGCGTCCTGAGACCGGTCTGTTAGGCATCCGCAAGGCTCTGGGCCTGTTCTCCAACATCCGCCCGGCGGTCATCTTCGACTGCTTGAAGGATGCGTCCACCCTGAAGCCTGAGGTGCTGGAAGGCACCGACCTGATCGTGGTCCGCGAGCTGACAGGGGGCATCTACTTCGGAGACAAGCTGCGCCGCGAGGGCCCTAACGGCCAAGAAGCCGTCGACACCTGCGTGTACAGTGTGAAGGAAGTGGAGCGCATCGCGCGCCAAGCCTTCGAGATCGCCCGCAACCGCCGCAAGAAGGTGGCCTCCGTCGACAAAGCCAACGTGCTGGAGACCTCCCGCTTATGGAGAGAGACCGTCATCCGCGTTGCAGCCGACTACCCGGACATTGAGCTGGAGCACGTGCTCGTCGACAACTGCGCGATGCAGCTTCTCCGCCGTCCGTCCAGCTTCGACGTCATCGTCACCGAGAACATGTTCGGCGACATCCTGAGCGATGAGGCAGCCATGCTGACCGGCTCCATCGGCATGCTCTCCTCCGCCTCCCTGGGCGAAGGAAGCTTCGGCCTGTACGAGCCGATTCACGGCTCCGCGCCGGACATCGCCGGCAGAGGCATCGCCAACCCGATCGCCACCATCCTGTCCGTGGCCCTGATGTTCCGACTGACCTTCGGCTACCACGACGCGGCGCAAGCCATCGAGACTGCCGTCAAGGAAGTGCTGGATGCCGGCCACCGGACCGGGGACATCGCCACCGACAAGTCCAAGGCCATCGGCACCACTGCCATGGGCGATCTGATTGTTGCAGCGATCCGCAAAGCGTAAGCATGCAGTTAATCCCGAGGGGAACGCCCCTCGGGATTTTTTTGGGTTGTGGTGGGATCCGTACCTAGAGCGAAGAACCCACGTATGGGGTCCGGCGTTGAACCAACGGCGAATCTGCCGTTGGTTTACTCGAACAGCCCAGTGAGTGCGTATGCTCCACCAACCAACGGCATAAATGCCGTTGGTTTCCCCGCGTATGGGGCCCGGCGTTGAACCAACGGCGAATCTGCCGTTGGTTTGCTCGAGCGGCCGGGAGAGTGCGTATGCTCCACCAACCAACGGCATAAATGCCGTTGGTTTCCCCACGTATGGGGTCCGGCGTTGAATCAACGGCGAATCTGCCGTTGGTTTTACTGGAGCGGCCGGGAGAGTGCGTATGCTCCTCCAACCAACGGCATAAATGCCGTTGAATTCGCAGCGTATGGGGCCCGGCGTTGAACCAACGGCGAATCTGCCGTTGGTCTAATCGGCTTAGTGGTAGATGGTAGATATCCTGCTGAGATCATTGAAGGAAATCGGAGCCGATTTTCTGGCTGTATTCTGGGCGTGATCTGCACTTAAGGGCGGAGACGGAGAAGCTAGCGGTTAGACGAGAAACTAACTGTGACCAATTTCACAAACGGTCACAGTTTATTCACAATTTAATAATAATTATAAATAAATACACGCTACTTGAATTGACTTTCTACATTCTGAGTGATAGGATTTGAAATGTAAACGGCAATGTACATATTTTCCCATGCAGCCTCTAAGGGACGCTAATGAAGCCGGCATTTATATGCAGGCACACATCATCTTATATTATCAGGAGGTTATTCAAAATGGCAGAACGTTTGGTAGGCAAGCAAGCACCGGATTTCACTATGGCAACCGTGGACGGCAGCGGAGAAAGCTTCGGCAAGGTATCCCTGTCCGATTATAAAGGCAAGTGGCTGGTCCTCTTCTTCTACCCGCTGGACTTCACCTTCGTATGCCCGACCGAGATCACTGCGATCTCCGACGCGGCTGACGAGTTCAAGAAGCTGGACACCGAGATCCTCGGCGTCAGCATCGACAGCGTCCATTCCCACAAGGCGTGGATCAAGACCGCCAAGGAAGACAACGGCCTGGGCAAGCTGAACTTCCCGCTGGCCTCCGACATCACCAAGTCCGTCTCCAAGGACTACGGCGTCCTGATCGAAGAAGAAGGCATCGCCCTGCGCGGCCTGTTCATCATCAACCCGGAAGGCGAGCTGCAGTACCAAGTGGTGCACCACAACAACGTGGGCCGCAGCGTCGAAGAAACCCTCCGCGTGCTGGAAGCTCTCCAATCCGGCGGCCTGTGCCCGATCGGCTGGAAGAAGGGCGACAAGCACCTGGTTGCGAAGTAAGAATCTTGCCCATAATCAAACGGTTGGACCGGATACCCGGCCAACCGTTTTTTTCTGTCCAATTCGGTCCTGAGGTTGCGTCCGGTCATGGAACCTGCTAGGCTCATACTAAAAAAAGCAAAGGATAAAAGGAGGAAGATTCCCTATGGAGAGTCAGCTTGCGGGCAAGCTGTGGGTGCGCCGGGAGGGTGGCCGGGCCGTAATCGGCTTGACGGAGGCCGCGGCGGATGATTTTGGCATGATCCTCTACGTGGAGCTGCCGGAGCCCGGTGACCGGATCCGGGAAGGACGGCCGTTCCTGCTGGTGGAGACGGCTTCCATGGAGGAGGAGCTGTCCGCTCCCTTGACCGGTACGGTTGTGGAGGTGAACCGGCAGACGGAGGCCCAGCCGGACCTGATCCACCGTTCGCCGGAGGCTCAAGGCTGGCTGGTTACGATTGAGACGGACGGAGAGCGTGCTTGACGCTGCCTGCGGCGGAATTACCGAAGCCGCACGCCAAAAGCAGCCGACTCCTCCGAACAGGAGCCGGCTGCCGGTGCCTCCCGGAGATCAGTTGAAGCCGGGGCGGGTGGGGGATGACGTATCCTTCAAGCCGCTTAGCTGAAGATACTTATTCACGTACTTGACCACCGTCAGAACGAAGGTGGCATGGGACCAGGTCAGAGGAGCAACGGAAACGGGGCCCCCGTCGAAGGGATCCAGCTGCTCGGGAAGAATGCCGCTCTCCATGGCGTGGGCCACGGTCCATTCCAGCGTCCGGCGCGGGCTCTCCAGATCCTTGATGGACTTGGCCGTCTCGATCTCCCACTCGGCGGTCCACAGGGTGCAGATGATCCACGGATTGCCCGGCACCCGGTCGATGTCCGAGCTCCGCTGGAAGTAGTAATCGTGGTGGTAGCGGGCGATGCCGCCCACCTCGGTCTTGATGCGAAGCCCTTCCTTGATGGACGTCATGGTCCGGACCACCCGCTCGTCGTTCGCTGGCAGCACGCCGAATTCGAAGATGCCGTAGATGCTGCTCTCGAGAGTAGGGTCCTTCACCCAGCGGCCGTCCTCCCGGTACAGGCCCCGTACGAAGCGGCCCAGCTCCTCGTCCCACAGATGCTCCAGCATGGCGGCCTTGATCTTCTCCGCCGCTTCGATGAAGCGAACGCTCCGGTCATCATCGCCGAAGAGGCTGCAGAACTTGGAGGCCGCAACCAGCCCTCCGTACACGGCGGAGCAGGTGAAGGTGAAGATGCCGTAGCGCTCCTCCCACAGATCATAGCTCGGCTTGGGCAAACCCAGCTCCGGTTCGATGAAGGAAGCCAAGAAGCGGGCGGAGCGCCGGATGAGAGTACGGAACAGGGATTGGGGCAGCTCGATGTTCCCGTGCTTGGCGAAATCCTGCCAGAGGGCGAACAGGACCAAGGCCGTCTCGTCCTCTTGGATCGGAAGCCGGGTCTCCCCTTCATAGATGTAGGGATGCCAGCTGGAGCCTACCGTGCCGTCCGGGTTGTACTTATGATGGAGATAGCCCTCCGGTGACAGGGCATCCGAGCAGAATTGGAAGAAGGGCGCCACCATGCCCGAATACCCCGCCATGGACATGGAATAGGCGACCAAGGCGCCGTCCCGCGGCCACATATAACTGTAGTGGTCCCGGTTGTGATGCAGAATGTCCGTGTCGTTGGCCGCAATGATGGCCCCTCCGGCATCCATCTGGGTCCGGACGATCAGGAGGCTCGTCTTGAACAGCTTGGCGATGTCGGGGCCCAGGTCTGCATAGAAGCGCTCCGACTTGTTGACCCAGCGCTGCCAGTAGATCTGTACCCGGTCCAGCAGCTTGCCCGGATGGTTGTCCTTCACGTACTTGTCCAGTTTCTTGACCTCTTCCAGCGTCTTCCCCGCACTCATCCAGTAATAGAGAACCGCCTCTCCGCCGGCCGGCACCATGGTTCGGAAGCTGATAGTACTGTCCACCGAGCCTTGGGAGATGGGATTGCCGGAGAGGGCCCCGTCCTCCGCATCCCTCCAGGTGCCCTCGGCACCGTGGAATCTTTTGACCCCCGTCGTGTATTGATAGATCCCCTCCGACCCCGTCAGTCCGTTAAACATGAAGTACCGGTCCTTCTTGTAGTGAAAGACCGTGTTGTTGGGCGGATAATAGGCGGCCGTATCCCCGACCTCCGTCTCATTGATCATCATGTCCTGCTGGAAGAAAAACCGGATCTCCCGTTCGGTATCGAGAAGGTTCGAGATCACGATCCTCTTCATGTAGAGGCTCTCGCGCTGATGCACTCCGTCGTGGATGGTGAGCGAGATTCCCAAGCCGTCGTGGACCGCCTGCATCTCCGTCACCAGCGAATCCTCCGTGTAGGAGTGACGCTTCCGCCATTCGGGGGCCGACAGCCAGGCGAATTGTCCGTCCACCCACATGCCCGTCCTGCACTGGTAACCGCCAACATGGTTAAGCTGGCCCACATACGGATAATAGATGTCCCGGATGTAGGAATGATGGTCGAGATTGATCAGAAAATGTCCGTTGCCGATCGCATATTGTCTGGGCATGTCGTCACATCCTTTCTATGAATCTACTATGACTCAGGATGGACTGGAATTGCAAGAAAAATCCGACGTTTCCCACAAAATCATCCATGGGAAACGCCGGATGGCGTTGGGGAGCCGGCAGGTGGCTCCCGAATTACCGATAGGCCGGGGCGGAACGGTTCTCCGGCTGGTTCTCTGTCTCCGTGAAGCCGATCGGCTCGTTGGCGTAGACGAAGGGCTCCGGAACGTGATGCAGGCTGCGGTATACCTCCCGGATCTCCCGGGCGATGGTGGGCCAGGCATATTGCTTATGCAGCTTGGAAAGCGCGCGCTCCGCCATCCGCTTGCCCAGCTCCGGCGAGAGGAGCAGCTCCGAGACGTGGTAAGCCAAGGAATCCACATGGCCCGGAAGTGCCTTGTAGCCGTCTTCACCATGGTCGATGATCTCGGCCAAGCCTCCCGTGTCGGAGACGATCAAGGGTTTGCCGTATCTCATGGCTTCCAGGGCGACGATGCCGAAGGGCTCATAGTGGCTCGGCACGACCACCACATCGGAGGCCGCATACAAGGTGTCCTTCCAGTCGTTATCCACGAAGCCGACAAAGCGGACCCGATCCCCCAAGTGGGCGGCCATCTCTTGGAGCTCGTCCTGCATGGGACCGGACCCGGCGATGATGAAGAGGGCGTCCGGCACCCGGGACAGGATGGAGGGAGCGGCGTGCAGCAGAGTTTGGACCCCCTTCTCATGAACCAGACGGGCAATGCAGAACACGGTCTTGGCATGGGTGACACCGGCCGCTTCCTTGGCCCGGCGGATCTCCTCGTCTCCGAGAAGCCGTTCGGGTAAATCTTGATCGACGCAAGCGCCGTTCGGATAGACAAGCAGCTTGTCCTCCGGCAGGCGGAAGACCTGCTCCAGCTCCCGCTTCATATACTGGCTGCATACGAATACCTTCGAAGCCTCGTAGGTAAGATGCCATTCGATGCTGTGGATGCTTTGCTGGAGCGGGTTGTTCAGCCTGCCGTGGTTGCGGCCCCACTCGGTGGCGTGAATGGTGGCGATGAGCGGAATCCCGAAGGAATACTTGATCTCCCGTGCGGTATGGTACACCATCCAGTCGTGGGCGTGCAGCAGGTCGATCCGCCCGCCGCTCTCCCGGTACCGGACCAGATAGTCCGTCATGGCCAGGTTCATCTCGAAGGTCCAATGGTAGAAGTCCGTGTCCCCCGACCAAGCCGGCAGCACCCGGTGGATGAACACGCCGTCCTTCTCCTCGAAGAAGGGGGCTCCGTAATGGGAGGTGGTGATCACATGGACCGCTTCTCCCAGATCAGCCAAGGTCCGGGACAGATCATGGACCGCACGGGACAAGCCGCCTACGTTCTTCGGCGGGTATTCCCAGGCCAGCATGAAGATATTGGCCCGGTCCCGGGTACGCTCCATCAGTGCTTCCCAATCGGCCCTGCTGCCCAGATGAGGAACCGGCGCAAATTCGAAGACGGACACGTAGTCAGCGTAATCGATGGCGGGGAAGCAGTTGTCCTTCTCCTCCAGCCGCTTCAGGAAATCCTCGTCCACCTTGCCCTGCTCGATCATGCCGCAGAGCGTATGGAAGCAGCCCAGATGGTCCTTGGTTCTTCTGCAGGCGTATTCCACCACGGTCTTGGAATCCATGATGAAGGCCCAATCGCTGCTCTGGGCCAAGAGCAGCTCCCGCGCGGCCTGGTTCAAGGCCCGCTTCAGCCGCGCCGTGGGAAGCTGCCGGGTACCGTGCAGCTGCTGGTGCCGGGTGGCCAGCCGGATCATCCGTTCCTCCGCCTGATGCAGATGGCGGTAGATCCAGTCGTTGTTGCCCTGAAGCCAGACCTCGTAGCTGGAGTTCCGCCCCCAGCTGCTGGCGGCCGGCTGCCCGGTGTCGGCTACCGGATATTCCTGCAGATACTCCGACGGCGTGATCATCTGAATGATGTCCTGGTCGAAATGGATCTTGCGGCACAGGAATTCGATGAACATCGGTCCCTCGTACCACCAATGGCCGAACAGCTCGGCATCGTAAGGAGAGATGACGATAGGCTTGCGGTCTAGGTGGTAGTTCCAATGCTCGGCCTGCTTCTGCCGGTTGAACAGGAAGTTGTCCGCGTGCTGGCCGGCCCGTTCGGCGGCCCATTCGGGATTGTACGGCTCCCGCTGCTGTGTGTCCCGACCGGTAATGCGATGGTACTTGATGCCAGTGTTCACCCGCTCGAACGTCGGCAGGACGTGCGGGCGGATATGCTCCCATTCCTTCAGGTCGTTCCAGCCCAGATCCCAGCCGATGTCGCGGTAATATTCCCGGTAATTGAAGTCTCCCGGGTATCCGGTCTGCGAGCTCCATACCTGCTGGGAGGACTCCGGATCCCGGGCGAAGGCCGACACGCCGTACGGCGTCAGGAGCGGAGCATACACCTCGCGGTTGGCCCGGGGAGAGGCATGCTGGAGCGCGGTGGTATCGGTGAAGAAATATTCGATGCCGCAGGACTTCAATATCCGGTCGATCCCCGGAGCGTAGGCGCACTCCGGCAGCCAGATGCCGCGGGGCGGACGGCCGAAATGCCGTTCGTAATCCGTCACCGCAGTGGTGATCTGCGCCCGGATGGCCTCTTCATGCTTCATGAGCGGCAGGAAGCCGTGGGTGGCGCCGGAGGTCACGATCTCGAGGACACCCAGCTCCTGGAACTGCCGGAAGCGGGAGATGACATTCCGCCCGCAGGCATGGAAGACCGCGCGCAGCTCGCGAAACCGGACCGCATACATATGGGCGAGCGGGAGATACGTATAATTCCGGCGAAGCCGCAAAATCTCTCCATCCGCCAAATCGATCAGCTTGTTCAAATGCTTCTCGTATCGCTCCTGCATCAGAGGATCGGACATGAGGGAGAGCAGCGTGGGGGTCAGCGACATGGTGATGCGGAAGTGAACCCCGTCGTTGACGAGACGGTCGAACGCTTCGATCAGCGGGAGGTAGGTCTCCGTCATCGCCTCATAGAACCAGCGTTCCTCCATAACGTCATCCCGGTCGTGATGCCGGATGTATGGCAAATGGGCATGAAGCACCAAAGCCAGATACCCTTTGGGCTCCTGCTTCCAATGGTCAATGTTGGCGTTCATATAAAGCCTAGCCTCCCGGTCACTTGGCGTATTCTTCGTAAATGCTGAAATTCTCATGGAAACGGGGCATAATGCGTCTGCCGCGGTGAATCCCGTCGCGAGCCTCCTCTATGACCGGTAGGATCGGTTCGCCGTAGACTGCCGAGTAATCACGGGGAGTGATGACGGGGGCCGAACGGAGCAGGGGGATGAACTGCCGCTCCCAGGTGTAGACGCCGAAGTCTGCTATGTAAGTGGCGTTGGCGTTCAGATTGTGCATGTACCAGCTGGAGGACTCCGGGTTCGTTTCGATATCGAAATGTCCGTTGTCGTTGCTGCCGTTGAACATCACACAGGTGACGTCATACAGGCGAATGACCTTGGGCAGTGTGCCCCAATCGCAGCCAAAATGCTGGGAAGCCATCCACCGCTTCCGGTCGCTGACCTCCCAATACACATACAGGGTATGGGCGTCTACCGCCATCAGCTGCAGCAGGTCCTTGTTCAGACGGTCATGGACCTCATAACCTTCTGTTGGAATACGGGACATCGTTCGGATCACCTTCTTCCTTTCAAACGTTTTCATGGATAGCCTTGGATACAACCCTATTAGAGTTTACAAATTTCGAGCATCTTATTCCTCCGGACAGGGAAGTTTTGCCGGAAGGAATTACAGGAAGCCGGCACGAATACATATGGGCAAAAGAGTGATCCGTCATAGGGGCTTTTGAAACGGAGGGGAACACGATGAGCTTTTGCTGCGGCGCCAGCATGATCGGAACCAAAGGAACCTTGAAGCATATCCGGACCCGGATCCACAACGTGCCCATCCTGCTCTGTCCGGTCTGCAGCCGGGTGGATGTTCACTATCTGGCCTGGCAGGAATACGAGATCCTGGCGGAATACGCCCATGGAGACGGAGCCCTCGATGTGGACTTTGAGGACTATACCGAGATGCTGCCGCCTGACCTGCTGTACGCCAACTGCGTCAGCAACGAGGAAACGGAGTCCCCGCAGGACGTGGTCCGGGGGCAGATCGACAATGCGCTGGACCTGCTGGTCTTAAGCGCCCGCACCGGCGATGCGGAGTGGAGCGAGCAGCTTCGAAGAAGGCTGAAGATCCTTGGCCAACGGGCCGCCAGACTGCAGAAGAAGGCCGGACGGGCGGAATAGCCCCGATAATAGCTGCCGAAGCTTCAATATCCTTAAGATCACCCCCATTCGGACGGAATGTCCGTACAGGGTGATCTTTTTTTGTCGCTGCCCATAAACTGTACTATACTTATGGGAACAGATGGGTCCGTGCGTCGGTCCATCAGAGAGAGGGGGAACCCATATGATCAAACCGGCGGTAAAAGCTCGGCCCCCGGTCCAGCACAGACGCTTGACCCGGGCCAAATTCCTAAGGCGCGCCGTCTTTGTCACGATCGGCTCGGCATTGGTGTCGGTTGGCCTGGAGCTTTTTCTCGTGCCCAATAACATCATTGACGGAGGCGTCGTGGGGATCTCTATCATCCTGGCGTATCTGACCAAGCTGCCCATCGGGCTCTTCCTGCTGCTTCTGAATCTTCCGTTCCTGTTCCTCGGCTACAAGCAGATCGGCAAGACCTTCGCCCTCTCCACCCTGTACGGGGTTACGGTCATGTCCATCGGCACCTATTATCTGCACCCGGTGGAGGTGCTCACCACCGATCCGCTGCTCTCAGCCGTCTTCGGCGGCGTCATCGTAGGCATCGGCGTTGGCCTGGTCATCCGCTCCGGAGGCTCGCTGGACGGAACTGAGATCGTGGCAATCCTGTTCAGCAAGAAGACGCCGTTCTCCGTCGGCGAGATCGTCATGTTCTTCAACCTGTTCATTCTGGGCAGCGCCGGGTTCGTGTTCACGCTGGACCGGGCCATGTATTCCTTGATCGCCTACTTCATCGCCTTCAAGATGATCGACATCACCATCGAGGGCTTCGACGAATCCAAGTCCGTCTGGATTATCAGCGACCGCAGCAAGGAGATCGGGGATACCATCCTGAGCCGTCTCGGCCGGGGCGTGACCTATCTGAAGGGCGAGGGCGGATTCACGGGGGACGGCAAGAAGGTCATCTTCTGCGTCATCACCCGTCTGGAGGAAGCCAAGCTGAAGGCCATTGTGGAGGAAAAAGATCCCGCCGCCTTCCTAGCCGTCGGCAACATCCATGATGTCAAGGGCGGGCGCTTCCGCAAGAAGGATATCCACTAATCGTACATAAAGTGACACGATTCGACGTTTTTTAAGCGTCCGCTAAACGGGGGTTCAGGTATCCCTCAGCTTCCCCCATTATGCTTATACCCATGAGATCAGCATGAGGAAACGGGGGATTCAGGGTATGAGGATGGGATTGCGGAATTGGAAAACGGCTTACAAAATGGGACTGTTGGTGAGCATCCTGGTGGCGCTGAACCTGCTGACGGGAGTCCAGAGCTTCCGGCAGCTGGATGCGGCGGTGAGCGACGTGGATAAGATGTACCAGGACAGCGTGCTGCCGATCAGCTCGCTGAACAAGCTGCAGAATGCCAGCCGGGTCATGGAGAAAACCTTCATGGAATTCGGGCGGCCGGGGGCGGCGGCAGATCTGTCGAAGCTTCAGAAGGAGCTGGAGACCCAGCAGACGGAGCTGAGCGAATTGCTTCAGGAGGTGGGAGGATCGGGACTGGACACCAAGGAGGAGGAGCTGGTGAAGACCATGCGCGACTCTCTGGAGCAGTACGCCACCACCATGGTGCCGATCATCCAGCAGAACGCGCAGAATAACGCCGGCGGAACGCAGACTGGCGGGGTGCCCGGTGCGCAAGGGGACAGCGGCTCCAATCCGTTCGAAGCGGGGGAGGAGATCCTGGCCAAGCTCTCGGATGCCATCGTGGAGATGACCGAATATAACGCCTCCAAGGCGGATGCGGCGGCAGAGGACATCCGGATCCACACCGCCGATGCGTCCCGGAAGAGTCTGATCATCACCATCGCTGGGGTCTTGGCGGCCGTGGCGGCGGGCTGGTTCATCTCCCGTCAGATCTCGGATCCGATCCGCCGGATCAACCGGGTAGCCAACCGGGTGGCCAAAGGGGATTTGCGCACGGAGAAGCTGAAGCTTGACCGCAAGGATGAGCTGGGCGAGCTGGCCGGCTCCATCGACACGATGGTGGACTCGTTGAAGGACCTCCTGCAGAGGCTGGACGGTTCGACGGATGTGGTGGGCGGCATGTCCCGCAAGCTGCAGGAGCAGGCGATCCGCACGGAGAGGGCGGGAGCCGCCATCTCGGATTCCGCACGGCTCACCGATCAGGGCTCCCAGGAGCAGAACGTGAAGATCCGGTCCATGGTCTCGACGCTTCAAGAGATGGCGGCCGCCATTCGGATGACGACGGCCACCGGCGAGGAAGCGGCTACGGCTGCCACCCGTTCCGCCGAAGCTGCTGCCAAGGGACTTCAGGTCATCGGCCAGTCGGTGAACGATATGGAGGAGGTCAGCCGGGATATCCGGCACGCCTCCGACCGCATGTCGGAGCTTGATAGGGAAGCGGGGAAGATATCGGAGATCGCAATTCTGATCTCGGAGATCGCCAATCAGACCAACCTGCTGGCCCTGAATGCCTCCATTGAAGCGGCCCGGGCCGGAGAGCATGGGCGCGGCTTCGGCGTGGTGGCGGCGGAGGTCCGCAACCTGGCGGAGCAGGCGAAGGTATCGTCCGAGCATGCGGCGGAAGCCGTGAAGCTGCTGCAGAAGGGCACCCGCCAAGCGGCGGCCGATATGCGCAAGCATGCGCAGAAGGCGGAGCATGGGGTGATGGCGGCGCGGGAGGCTGGAGCCATGTTCCGCGAGATCGCGCAGGAGGTGGACGCCGTCACCGAACGGATGACGGATCTGTCCGCCGCCATGGAGCAGGCTTATGCCGGCTCCGAGGAAATCGTCAGCTCCGCGGAGAATCTGGGAATCCTCGCGTCCCGGTCCGCCATCCAGTCGGAGCAGGCGGCCGGACAAGCGGAGGAGACCGTTGCCGCCATGAAGGAGATCCGGAGCTTCTCCGAGCAGCTGAAGGAGGAATCTGCTGAACTCGAGCGGCTAATGAAGAACTTCGCGCTATAAGGCCGCCTGCACGTATCGGACGGCGTCCAAAAAAGAAGCACGGCTACCCAGGGATCTGCCCGGGAGCCGTGCTTCGTTTTGGTTTACTGCTTCTTTTGAAGGGGACTTGTATTCTCCACGATGGAAAGCATCCGTTGGCTCTTCGACATGATAGCGTGGCATTGGGGGCACGTCGGGGTAATTCGGAATGCGAAGTTATCCCGCATCCACCCGTTGCAATTCTCATTGCTGCAAGACCAGATGTCCGTGATCTCCTCCGGAACATTCTCGAGCGGCCTTTTCCGTGAATGGTACAAGTTGCATCCCTCTTTCTCCTGCGGATTGGCGGTGCGTATAAGAAAAGCCCCAAACGCGATGTTTGGGGCTTGGGTGGATGATATTACAGCTTAACTACGTTAGCTGCTTGCGGTCCGCGGTTGCCTTGAACCACTTCGAACTCAACGCGTTGGCCTTCGTCCAAAGTCTTGAAGCCGTCGGTTTGGATCGCGCTGAAGTGTACGAATACGTCGTTGCCGCCTTCCACTTCGATGAAGCCGAAGCCTTTCTCTGCGTTAAACCATTTCACTGTTCCTGTTTGCATGGGTGTAGCCTCCAAATAGTTATTTATATGACCTTTATTCTGTGTAGAAAAAGAAATCACATATTGTACAAGGTTATAACACTGAAAATCATAACCCTCTACAATATGTGAGTTCAGGTCAAAATTTCATTAAGGTAACTTTATCACATCCGAAGGATCAATGCAAGCTGCATGTGAAGAAAATGCCACAATTTTTTGGCTGGATGGGTAAAAAAGGGTGTGATAAGATGTAGGGAAAAAAACGGGCGGTCCGAATGGGCGGGCGGGGAGGCTGATCTGATGCTGGGCATCGAACACTACGGTTTATTCTTGGTATCGGGGATTCTGTTGAACATTACGCCGGGAAGCGATACGCTGTACATCTTCGGAAGATCGCTGTCCCAAGGGAAAGCGGCGGGGATGATGTCCGTGTTCGGCATCATCTCGGGGGCGATGCTCCATACCCTGTTCGCGGCCCTGGGGCTGTCGGTGATCCTGATGCACTCGGCGGTCGCCTTCTCCGTGATCAAATGGGCGGGGGCGGCCTATCTGGTCTATATGGGCATCAAAGCGGTCCGTTCCAAGACGCCGATCGGCGGGGTGAGCGAGGGCAGGCCTAAGGAGGAGCTGCGTAGAATCTACCTTCAGGGGCTCCTGACCAATCTGCTGAATCCCAAGGTCGCCCTGTTCTATCTGGCCTTCCTGCCGCAGTTCGTCAGCCCCGGCCATGGCTACGGCCCCCTGCCCTTCCTCCTGCTGGGCTTGACCTTCATTACGACGGGCACGCTCTGGTGCAGCTTCCTGGTGGTCGCTTCCGACTTGGCCCGGCGGCATCTCCTGAAGGGCAAGATCAGCCTCTATCTGAACAAGGTGACGGGGCTGATCTTCATCTCCCTCGGCATCAAGCTGCTGAGTGCAACCCGCAACGGCTGATCCGGCCGCCGCGTCTAGAGCCTCCAGTCTGCCGCTTAACGGCAGGCCGGAGGCTCTTGTGACATCGGGGCCACTAGCAGCCGCAGCCTGTGCCCGGAAGTACTCCTGCGGCCAGGTAGGGCTTAGGCAGCCTGGAGCCGGCCGGACCGGCGGTCCACCGGAAGCTGCGGATGATCCGGGGAGCGTCCTCGTTCACCATGCGCTTCATCAGCCGGATCTGTTCTCCATACTTCTCCGTGTCATAATCCCCCGTGTCGGGATCCACGAAGGCGTAGGGGAGCTCCTCCGGCAGCATGCAGGCCGCCACCAGGCCGCCGCGTGCGCCCAGAAGGAGCAGGGGGGAATCGGCGTAGAGCCGCTTCCAGCGCTTCGTGGACATCCGGAAGACCAGCACCGTAAGCACGTCTCCGTAGCGGATGCCTTTGTAGCGGAAGATCAAGTGCAGAGCGTACTCCGCTCCCATCTGTTTCCCGGAGCTTCTAACGGTCAGGTAAGGCTTCCACCAGGCGGGAAGACGGAGGGAAAATCCGAATGTCCGGTCCCGGTAGACCATAAAATCTTGGGGAGGCATGATCCATCCACTCCTTTTTTTGCCATAGGCTCCTTACCAGGCTATTCGGCATTGGAGGGAGGGGTGACTTAAAGCGGCAGGTCCCACCAAATTTTAACAAAAACCGCTTCCATGGAGCACCACCCTGACCTGTGGTATAATGAGTACTTGACATGCCAAATCTTAAGGACCTGTCTATGGGAGGGATATCCATGCCCTATGTTCTTCAACATAAGGATACGGGAGAGCTGTTCTCCTGTTTTTTGACCAATATCTACGATTTTCGCTATTACGGTGTGAAGGTATGGGAGGACCGGGAGGCGGCGCAGGCCGAGCTTGGGACCATTACGGCGGAGCACGGCTATGACCAGCCCTGGGAATGGGAGCCCGTCGAGCTTGGCGAAGACCGGGTGAAGATGGGCAACGTCAAGCTGAACAACAACCCGGACAAGCGCATTTATCTGACCCCGGAGGGCAAGCTGGAAGCGAGAAGCGCTACATAACGCATCTGATGAAGGAGAGGACGAACATGACCTACGAAGAATTCGTGACCGAATACTTGGAGCTCCTGCGCGAGCTTCCGGACGATAGTGAAGAATCCATTATGGTGACCGGCTTCCTGAACGAACAGATGGCGGTGAATGATTTCAAGGTTCCCCTGGAGGAGCTGATGGTGGTGCTGAAGGCGGTCCGTCCGGCCATCGCCGGCTATCTGGACCTGATCGGCTCCCGCGATTTCAAGAAGCTTCTCCGCTCCGAGATGCCCCTGGAGGAGGCCTTGGCCCGTCTGGGGAAACCCAAAGATTATTTCGACTTACCCCCGCAATCCGATGGGGTAGAGCGAACCCTTTAGTGTGAGGTGGAACTTTTGATATTAGTTCTCTTAAAGCGTTTCTTGGGCAAAAGCCATTCTCACCGTTCTGATGCTTACCCAGGCTTGACTCCGGAGGAACTGGTGCGGCAGATTCAACAGGGCGACATTCGATTGCGCAACCATTTCATTACCGAATACCAGCCTTATGTGGCCAAAGTGACGAGCCGGTTCAGCAAGCGGTACATCGATCCGGCCCGGGACGATGAGTTCGCCATCGCGCTGGCGGCGTTCAATGAAGCGATCAACCAGTTCTCGGCCCAATCGGGCCGGTCCTTCCTGAGCTTCTCCGAGACCGTCATCCGCCGCCGGCTCATCGACTACGTCCGCAAGGAGCAGCGGTTCTCCCAACAGGTGCCGTACAGCTCCTTCGAGGTGGAGGACGACGAGGAGAACATCGTTAACCCCGTCGAGGTCCACCAGGCCATCCGCCAGTACGAGCTGCAGAAGGGCATGGAGGAGCGGAGAAGCGAGATTCTGGAGCTGAACCGGGTGCTCTCGGACTTCGACATCAGCTTCTCCGATCTGGCCGATTCGTCGCCCAAGCATTCCGACTCGCGGGAGACGCTTATCGGCATCGGGATCATGCTCTCCAACGACAGTCAGATGATGCGGACCCTGCTGGGCAAGCGCATGCTTCCGATCAAGGAGCTTCTGGAGGTGGCCGACGTATCCAGGAAGACCCTGGAGCGGAACCGGAAATACATCATTGCGGTAGCCATCATTCACAATGGGCCTTATCCATACTTAAGAGATTATCTGCGCATTACCAAGGCGGAGCAAGAGGGGAGAAACGATTCATGAACAAGGGCGTCGTGATGGAAAAAACCGACAAATCAATCATCGTAATGACGCCGTCCGGAGAGTTCGAGCGGATTCCGGCCAAGAACCGGAACTGCCAGGTCGGCGAGGAGATCCTGTATGCCGCCCGCCCGTCCGGTGCACGCCAGCCCGCCTTCGCCGCCATGTCCGTCTTCGTGGCCGCCGTTGTATTCTGCATGATGCTGTTCACCGGCATCCCGGCCGCTTTTGCAGATAAGTCGGTGGTGGCATACGTCTCCATCGACATCAACCCCAGCGTGGAGCTGGGGATCGACAAGCACGAGAAGGTCCGCGAGATGCGCGGTCTGAACGACAAGGGGCTGGAGGTGGTCCAGGGCCTGAACTACAAGGGCAAATCCTTGGATGATGTAGCCGACAAGCTCCTTCAGAAGGCAGAGGAGATGAACATCTTCACCCAGGGCGAAGGGGACATCATCATCGCCAGCACGACGGTGAAGGAGACCTCCGCTCTGACGGACGAAACGGTCAGCGAGCAGCTGAAGCAGCAGGTGCTGGCCCACGTGGTGGCGAAGCATCCGGATACGGCGGACAAGATCGAGGTCACCGCGTTCTCGGCTCCTGCAGAGGTCCGGGAGACGGCTAAGGATACCGGCTTGTCCGTGGGCAAATACAGCGTGTATCTGAACGCCAAGAGCACCGGACGAGACGTGAAGGTGGAGGATCTGAAGCAGGACTCCATCCACAACCTGGCCAAGGAAGCCGGCGGATTGAGCAAGCTGGTGGATGCCACGAAGCTGCAGAAGGACAGCATCAAGGAGCTGCTGCAGGAGGAGAAGAGCGGCAGTCTGGATAGGAAGGTGCAGGACAAGAAGAAGGAGGACGAGAAGAATAAGAACTCCTCCGTCAAGCCGTCGGGCAAATCCGGCAGCACGCCGGGCAAGTCCTCCGCCACACCGACGCCTTCGAAGCAGGCTCCCACTCCGACTCCCAAGCCGTCCTTGAAGCCCAGCGATGCCTCCAAGGCGACGGACAGGAACGATGACAGGAAGAATCAGGATAAGCCCAAGGATCCGAGGGGCGACGATAAGAACAACGGAGATTCCAAGGACGATAAGACCGGTAAACCGGGATCGTCCTCGGCTCCTTCTCCGGGAAGCGGTTCCGATCACGGCAAGGGCAAGGATCAGGATCCGGGGAAAACCAAGGATGAGGACCGCAGAACCGGCGGTCCTTCGGCGGATTCCAAAGCCCCGACTCCCAAGCCGGACAACGGCAACGGAAAAGACAAGAAGGATAACAAGGACGACAAGGATAACAAAGATCGTAAGGACCTTAAGGATAAGGATAAGGATAACAAGGACGACGACAGGAAGGACAGGAACTGATCCATATGTGATTCATCGATCCCAGGAGAACCATCCTGGGATTTTTTGCGAGATTTAGTAGATTTTCTTGAAAAATCGGTGAGATTAAAATCGAAATCTCTTAACAACTATGCTAAAATCAACAATTGGAGGGCCTGAACGCGAGATTAACCGGCCAGCCGGCTGGCCGCCGGAGAAGGGGAATCCCACATGTCGATTGCAGAGGAACTCTACTTGGAAGCTCTAGCAGATTATGTCTTGCAGGATCATTCTCAGAATAAGATGCCGGATCCCGGGTTGACGGAGCGGTTCTCCTCGGTTTCCGTGACGGACATTGTGGAGCTGCACCGGGTCTCGACCCGCCGGATCGCGGAAGGCAAGCCGGAGGACCAGGCGCTTCGGATCTACGATGCGTCGCTTCGGTTCCTGACCGATTTTCTCGCCCATTGCAACAAATCCGTATATGCTGCACCGTCCTCTTTGGTGCTTCTCAAGAATAAATATGAGAATGTCCTGCAGCATATGGACAGCGGCATCGCATTATTCAACGAATCCGGGCGTTTGACGTTCATCAACATGAACATGGCCCGGCTTATCGGGCTCCCCCGCAAGGCGCTGATCGGATTCCGTCTCATCGATGTCATGCGCAACCGCATGGTCCCCCGGAAGATCCGCAAGTCCATGCTGCATCTCTACCGGGAGATGGTGGATTATCGGACTCCATACCATGAGATCACCACCGGACAGGGTAGGCATCTCCTGGTGACCGTTACATATGAGAATGAGCTGGACGGCGACGTCCTGATCAGCGTGAAGGACGTGACCGAATACAAGAGGATCGAGCAGGCGGCGTACCAGAACGACAAGCTGGCCATCCTCGGCAAGATCTCTGCGGCCATCGCCCACGAAATTCGGAATCCGCTTACTTCGATCCGCGGCTTCGTCCAGTTCCTGAAGCCGGAGCTGACCCGGATGGGCAAGCATGAGTATGCCGACATTATTCTGGATGAGATCGACCGGGCCAATTCCATCATTCACGAGTTTCTGAATTCCTCCAAGCCTACGGCACCTCTGAAGAAGCCGGTGCTGGTCCATGCCTTCATCAAGGACGTCATGCTCCTGTTCGAAAGCGACGCGCTGCTGCACCAATGCAGGATCGAGGTCGGCCCCATCGACCAGACTCTGACGGTGGCCGTGGATCTCAAGCAGGTGAAGCAGGTGCTCATGAACATCGTCAAGAATGCGGTGGAGGCGGTGGCGCAGAGCCGCGGGCCTGAGGGCCGGATCCAGATCCTGGCGGTGCATGAAGCCCCCTGGATCAAGATAACCGTCTCGGACAACGGGGACGGCATGGATGCGGATACGGCAAGCCGGCTGTTCGACCCGTTCTTCACTACGAAGGAGGCCGGCACCGGATTGGGACTGTCCGTCAGCTACCGGATCATCAAGAACCACGGGGGGAAGATTGACGTCAGAAGCCGGCCCGCACAGGGCACCACCTTCAGCATCTGTTTACCGGAGTAACCTACATCTGAAGAACGAGAGGGGCATGCACGATGAGATACCGGGAGTTTGGAGCCATAGGCTATCGCGTTTCCGCATTGGGCTTCGGAGCCATGAATTTGCCGGGCGTGCCTTATGAACAGGCGGAAGCGGCGCTGAATTACGCTCTGGATCAGGGCATCAACTATATCGACACGGCTGCTGGCTACCGAAACAGCGAGGAAATTCTGGGCCAGGCGGTCTCCCACCGCCGCAAGGATTTTTTCCTGGCCACCAAGACGGCCCAACGAAGCTACGATGCCGCCAAGGCGGAGATCGAGCGGAGTCTGGAGCGGATGAAGACCGATACCATCGACCTGCTCCAGATCCATTACGTGAACTATCCTCAGGAATACCAGAGCGCCATGGCGGAGGACGGCGCCTACCGGGCGGCCGAAGAAGCCAAGCGGCAGGGTATGGTTCGCCACATCGGCATCACGGGCCATAGGCCGGAGCTCTTGGCCAAGTGGGTCCGTTCCGGCAAGTTCGACCAGACTCTGTTCCATCTGAATCTGGGCCAGCCCTTTGCCGCCAGGGATCTGATCCCGGCTCTGAAGGAGATGAATATGGGCCGCGTTGCCATGAAGCCCCTATCCGGCGGCTTCTTCCAGCCTGTAGAGAAGGCGCTGCGCTATCCCTACAGCCAGGACGTGCACGTGATCATCTCGGGCATGGTTAGTGTGGAGGAGGTCCGGATGAATCTGGCTGCCTTCGAGCAGGAGGTGGAGGAGGCGGAGCGGCTGGAGCTGGAGGCTCTGGCCGGACAGCTGGGAGCCCACGACTGCCGGCGGTGCAATTACTGCACGTGCCCGATCGGGATTCCGATTCCCGACGTCATGATCTCCAGCCGGCTTCGGGAAGTATACGGCCTCCTGCCGAAGGGAGACGGCTTCTACCAGAAGCATAAGGACAAATTCTTCTCCTGCGCCGATTATGAGCCGTGCCGGGAGAAGCCCCTCTGCGAGGAGAAGTGCCCGTACCATCTGCCGATGGCGACGGTGGTCCGGGATGCGGTTGGCTACTTCAAATAAAGGGAAAAAAAGGACTGTCAGCCTGTTGATCAGGCTTCCAGTCCTTTTCGTACTTGGGTGGTTCGGGGTGCTTGAAAGGCGGGATCCAGGGTGGAGAGATCCTCCATCCGGATGACCAGACGGGTAACCTCGTCGGTCGTGTAGGACAGGCTGCTGACCCGGTCCTTCAGATGAGCAAGCTCGATGGCGAACCGGCTCTTCTTGCGTCCGTGCTTGCTCAGGTCGTAGAGCAGAACGGTCAAGGCGGCGGACGAGGCGGGAAGCGGGTCTCCTGTATGAACGGGAACCCCTTCCAGGGAGAACAGCAGCTTGCGCTTGTTCCATTGAATCGCGCCGGGGTCGGCTTCGATCACCAGGAATCCTTCGCCTTCTTCCTGAGCGGTCCGATAGAGACGGACCTTGGAGGTGCGGCGTCCGGGCCGCAAGGTCTGGGTGGAAGACCAATCGGGCAGGAAGGGAACCAGCAGGATCGGGACCGCCGTAGCGGCGTACAGCAGGTATGCGGATTGCAGCAGAATAGCCAAGCCTATGAGCAGTACGAAGATGATGAGTCCAACCATAACGGCTAAGCCGTTCTTGCTTTTCATGTATGTGGGCCTCCCCGTGTGCGTTAACGACAGACGATAAAATTATTTTAGCACATGCCGACCCCTGTTTAAAGCTGTTGAATGTTGTCAATGGGTCCGTTGTCATAATCCCGGCACTCGAATGGCCGGTTTATTGGAAGGAGAGGGAACGTATGGGTAAGATCAGAATCGGAATCGTCGGGCTGGGGGATATTGCGGAGAAGGCATATCTGCCGGTCCTGGCCTCCCACGCGGGTGTGGAGATTGCGGGTGTGGCCAGCCGGTCGGAATCGACGGTGGAGCGGGTGGGTGCCCGCTACCGGATTGAGAACCGGTACACGGAGCTTGACAAGCTCCTGGCCCTGGAGCCGGAGGCGGTATTCGTCCACAGCCCCACGGAGACCCACCACGAGATTGTTCTCCAGTGTTTGCGTGTGGGAGCGGCCGTGTATGTGGACAAGCCGCTGTCGTATGAGATTGGCGAATCGGAGGCCATGGCGGAGTACGCAGACAAGACCGGCCGGCTGCTGGCGGTAGGCTTCAACCGGCGGTTCGCTCCTCTGTACCGGCAGGCCAAGGAATATCTGGACGAAGCGGGAGGGTTCGAGCTGTGCGCCGCGGACAAGCATCGGCCGAGGAAGCAGAAGGGCACGGCCAAGGTCACCTTGTACGACGACCTCATCCACATGGTGGATCTGGTGTCCTGGCTGTGCGGCAGTCAGGACCGGCTGGAGGAATACCGTCAGTCGGTGGACGGAGACGGTCGGCTGGTCTATGCGGCGGGCCGCGTACCCGACGCTTCCGGCAGCGGCAGCGCCTCCTTCAGCATGGCCCGCGGCGCCGGGCTGGACCTGGAACGGCTGGAGCTGCACGGCGGCGGCCGGAGTGCCCAGGTGGTGAATCTGGAGCGGGCGGTGTTCGCCTCCGCAGCCGAGGGAACCCGGGAGACCGGCTTCGGCAGCTGGGACTCCGTCTCGTACCGGCGGGGGTTCACCGGAGCCGTGGAGCACTTCCTGGCTTCGCTGGCCCGTCCGGAGACCTGTGAGCTCCGAGCGGACCGGGTGATGGCGTCCCACCGGCTGGTGGAGCGTATGCTTCAGCGCGCCGGGCTGTCGTAAGCGGCCAGAATGGAGGCGGCCGCCTCCCGAATCCGGGTGCGGAGCTCCTCGGGCTCCAGCACCCGCACTTCCCCGGCGAAGGGGAGCAGGATGGAGGCGGCCGATTCCAGCGTATGAAACCGGACATGGATTCGAAGGAATCCTTGTCCGGTTTCTTTCGTTTCGGCCACCTGCAGGAAGCGGGCGGCCCGAAGCCGGGGAAGGAGCGAAGCGTCGGCCTGCAGCACGGCGGGGTAGACCGGCAGCTGCTCCTTGAAGCGGACGACGGACGCGTCCCAATAAGCTGCCAGGTCGAAATCCTCCGGGGGGCCGGAGGCGCTCTCCGCCAGCAGGGCGGCTTCGCGGATACGGGACACCCGGTAGGTCCGGACGGCGGAGGCTGCGGGAGCGGGCGCCTGAGCTTGGGCCTGGGCCTGTGCCGGCAGGTCCGGATCCTCCACATAAGCGACCAAGTACCAGATGGTGCCCTTGATGACAAGCCCCCAGGGGTGAAGGATCCGTTCCGACGCTTCCGCCTGTTCCGTCCCGTAGCGGATCCGGACCTTGCGCCCGGCCCAGATGGCCTCCTGAAGCAGCCGGAGGAATGCGGCGGCATCGGACGGCATGGCTCCGTCATACCAGCCGGCCCCGTCCACGTGAATTCTTCGCCGGACCTCCTCGGCTTCCTTCCGCCAATCGGCGGGAAGAGCCGCCAGCAGCTTGCGGGAGGCCCGGGCGAAGGCCTCGCTCCAGGCCGGATCGCTTGACGGACCGGCCAGCTGGGGGAGCAGCAGCGTCCGGACATCGTCCTTGTTGATGCCGGTCAAGAGGGATCTGTACCCGGGGGGCAGGTACCAGCCGCCGCCGGTTCCGCGGTCGGCCATGACCGGGATGCCTGAAGCGGACAAGGCCTCCATATCCCGGTGGATGGTCCGCTCGGAAACCTCCAGACGACTAGCCAGCTGGCGGGAGGTGCAGCGGTCGGACTGCTGGAGCAGCATAAGCAGATGAAGAAGCCGGTCGGCGCGCATTAGGGTTTCTCTCCTATAGGGGATCATGATGCTGTTATCTTACCATACGAATATGACAAAAGGTGTCATGAACTCATGATAAAGTGATCTTGTTAGAACTTCTAACCCAACACTTGAACGGAGGCGGTAAGAATGAAGCCCTTAGCAGGACAAGTCGCAGTGGTGGCGGGAGGAACCCGTGGAGCGGGCCGGGCCATCTCGTTGGCATTAGGTGAAGCGGGAGCTACGGTGTACGTGGTGGGACGAAGCACACGCGGAGCCCCGTCCCCGATGAACCGGCCGGAGACCATCGAGGAGACGGCCGAGGGAGTGACGGCCCGCGGCGGCGTCGGAATTGCCGTCCGTGCGGATCTGACCGTAGAGGAGGAGGTGCGGGCCCTGTTCGACCGGGTGCGGGAGGAGCAGAACGGCCGCCTGGACATTCTGATCAATGACCTCTGGGGAGGCGACCCGCTGATGGAATGGGGCAAGCCCTTCTGGGAGCAGAAGCTCGGCAACGGGCTGCAGATGCAGCGGCAGGGTGTCCAATCCCGCCTGATGACCAGCTACTACGCCGCTCCGATCATGATAGCCCGGGGGAAGGGACTTCTCATCGAAGTGACGGACGGAGTAGGCTACGGCTTCCGGGGCAGCTTGTTCTACAGCCTGGCCAAGATCTCCTCCGTCCATCTGGGGGAGGCACTGGCCGCCGAGCTGGGCCCCCATGGGATCACAGCTCTGTCGATTACCCCTGGCTTCCTCCGGTCGGAGGCTATGCTGGAGCACTTCGGCGTGACCGAAGAGAACTGGCGGGACGCGACGGAGAAGGAGCCCCACTTCATCGCTTCGGAAACGCCGGTGTATATCGGCAGGGCCGTGGTGGCCTTGGCAACCGATCCGAAGGTGGCCGAAAAGGCGGGCCGGTCGCTCAGCACCTGGGGATTGTCGGAGGAATATGACTTCACCGATGCGGACGGAAGCCGGCCTCATTGGGGCAATTATTTCAGGGCGACTTTCCCGGGGGAGAAAGGCAACATTTGACAGATACTTCGGATGCGATCTCACGGGCAGAGGGTTATAATACCAGTAGAATCGTTTGTCGGGAGGGGAGCCTGAAGCATGCTGGATCATACGACGAAGGACAAGGACCGTGTACCGCCGGGGCAGCGGCTGACCGAAGGGTTTCCGGTGCTCCATTACGGGGAGGTCCCTTACTACCGGGACATGAGCAAGTGGGATTTCCGCGTGTTCGGCCTGGTGGAGGAGGAGCTGACGATCTCCTACAAGGATTTTATGGTGCTGCCGCGGCAGGCGTTCAAGAATGATATTCACTGCGTAACCACCTGGTCCAAGCTGGACAATGTGTGGGAGGGTGTGGCCGTTTCCACGGTGATGGAGAAGGTGAGGCGGAAGCCGGAGGCCCGCTATGTCATGCTGCACGCTGAGGGAGGCTGGACGACCAATCTGCCGCTTGAGGATTTCCTGGCGGAAACCAGCTTTTTCGGGATCAAGCATAACGGAGAGCTCCTGACTCCCGAGCACGGGTATCCCGTCCGGATGGTCGTCCCACACCTCTATTTCTGGAAGAGCGCCAAGTGGCTCCGCGGGGTGGAGCTGATGGCTCATGACAAACCGGGCTTCTGGGAACGCAACGGCTACCACATGTACGGAGATCCGTGGCGCGAAGAGAGATATGATTTTGATTGAATGACAATAGAGCAGAAGGCCCGGGGATACCCCTGAGCTTCCTGCTCTATTTTTGTTAAAGGGGTGCCTGGATAACATATTCCAAGCTAAAATCCCGTCCTTCGATCCATTCTTGAATACTAGGTTCGATGAGGACATTCGGCATCAAGGAGGAGGGATCGCCCTCCGAATTTCGAAAGTACTTGGTTGAATATTGACCATGAAGGCCGGAGTATGGCAATTCGAATACTTCGATTTCTCCATAGGAATTCGGCTTGCCTCCGGTTGGTTCTCCGATCAGGATGGCGTTGACCCGTTTGCTAAGATCTATGGCATTCAACATTCCGGAAGAAAAGGTGCTTTTACCGATGAGGACGAATAGACTCCCCGGTTTGGTAAATCCATATGTTAGAAGGGTATCCATCAACGGAGCCATCACACTCGAATTTCCTCCTGAGTTATTGCGTAAATCAATGATGATTTTATCCACTCGGCCATTGTTGAGTGTCTGTTGTACCGATTGATTGAAGTCCTGCATCGTTTGATCCGGACTATTCCGGCAATGATTATACTGGATGTATAGGACCCGGTCCTCATCTCTGAGCTCATACCAATAATCGCGATGGTTATTGATGTAATTCAAAGGGTAATGATTGCTTTTGCTCTTGTACACGGCATAAGCGTTGGTTTCATTCTGGATGGGAACCGAGCTTCGCACATCTAGATTCAAGATATGTCCATCTCCACTTTCAAGGGTGAATACGGCGGTACTAGGATGTTCGATTATCGAAAGCCCATACATGAGTGAGCTGTTGCGAAGAAATTCGGGAACCTTGGATTTTACCCATTGTTCGTTCTCATGCGGGATAACCGTCCTTAATTTGGTTATAACTTCATCGATAGGTTTCCCGTCTATGGCAACAAGCTTGCTGCCGAGCAGTTCCTTTTTATCCTCCGGTACACGAAGCAGGTAGATTCCCTCTTTTAACCACAGGAAATAAAGCTGAAAGGATTCGGTCTCCATCGGATACAAGGCGGTGTGAGCATCGCCGATGGAGGCAGTCAACATCATAAGTGCCGCCATCCTTTGGCTTTCATTCATATCAGACAGGGTATCTCTTATTTGAGCGGCTTTTTCCAGAAAGGACTGCTCGGAGATGTTTTGAAAAGGAAACCGATGTTGTTCTTTGATCGTGGATACTAACAGGTCTAAATCATCCCGCCAAGAGGATTTGTTCCAATCCTGAGATGGATTCAGGGGTAAGGAGCTTCCACTGCAGGCAATAAGTAGAAGGATCATTATGAATCGAACCCATACCTTTTTCATGACTTGACTCCTCAATAAGATCACTTATCCATATGCCTATATCTTACATCATCATCAAGTAACATATATTGGATTTATTGTGAATATGAAGATGGGATTTCTGCAGAATGATAAGGCAGCAAGGAATTGGAAATAGTAGAGGGTAATCCAAGAAATACCGGGAGGATACCCATACCATGCCGCATCGGAAGTTCCAGTCCCGTGACATCCGTCCCCGTTATGCCAAGGGGCAGATCTCCGTATTCGGGATCAACTCGGTCTATCCCCGCACACCTTGGATTGCCGCTTGGTGGTCGGCGGCCTTTCCGGGATTCGGTCACATGTTCATCGGGAAGTATCTGCACGGCTTCGTGCTGATCCTCTGGGAGCTTGTGGTGAACAGCCAATCCCAGCTCAATATGGGCATCGCCCTATCTTTCCTGGGCCGGTTCGAAGAGGCGCGGTCCCATATCAATCAGGAATGGGGACTGCTGTATATCGCCGTATATGCCTATAGTATCTGGGACAGCTACCGCAGCGCGGTGGAGATCAACAAAAGCCACATCCTGGCCGAGGTCGAGGATGCGCCGATCGCCCCTTCGGATGTCAGCTTTTTTGAAGTCAGCATCCTGGATAAGAAGAAGCCCTGGGTAGGCATGCTCTGGTCCGCCTTGTCGCCCGGGTTGGGCCAGTTGTATGGCGGCAGCACGATAGTCGGCACCTTCATCTTGGCCTGGTGGATCTATATCTGCTATAAGGCTCAGGCCGTCCGAGCCCTGCTCTACTCGTTCCTGGGGGATTTCGCCAGCTTGAAGGACTTGGTGGACTGGCAGTGGTTTCTGTTCCTGCCTTCCATGTACGTTTTCGCCATCTACCAGGCCTATGCAGCGGTCAATGAAAACAATACGTTATTCGACATCGAGCAAATCCGGTATCTTAGAGTGAGGGCTGCACACATGGAACAGCTAGACCGCAAGGAAGGTCCCACCGTACAGATCATTGCCACATTCGAGCATTCCCCCTTTGTGGAGATGGCCATCCATGATCTCGAAAAGCTGGGGGTGCCGCCGGAACATATCGTTGCGCTGCCTATGGAGAACCTGGAATCGGAGACGCATGTCATTGACTCGATCCACCGGGTCGACGGGAGAAGCATTCTGGACGGGGCGATGATGACCGGAACGATCTTTGCGGTTCTGGGCGCCATATACGGATTCGTCTGGTACTGGGGGCCGATCATCTGGGGGCTGCTGGGCTTGGCGGGCGGCTTTCTCTTGGGCTTGGGTATGGAACTGGCACTCTCCAAAAAGAAGATCCGCGTCTTCGCGAACCGGAAGAGTGAGGTGGTGCTGCAGATCACCAGCACGGCTGCTCTGCAAAACCGCCTGATTCAAGTTTTGAAATCCCGGAAGGCCAACGGGTTCGTGGTTATGCCACGCGAATTGCCAGACAGGGCCGATTCTGCTCATGCCGAAGCTCTTTCTCTCATACCCTGATTCTAGGCACGATTACGATGCGTGATCATGGAAGGGACCGGAGAAGGGGAGGATTGGATGAATCAGGACGGTTGGAAAGGACCCATCCCGCAGCCCATTCGGAAGGACGGCGCCGGCTGGTGGGATCTGGGACCGCGGGATGTGATGAGGGACCTGGAGAACCCCGACATGCTGGTTTCGCCGGCCACGGATGCGGGGATGCTTCCGAATCTGAAGTTTTCGTTCTCGGATACCAACATGCAGCTGAACCACGGAGGCTGGTCGCGGGAGGTGACCGTCAGGCAGCTCCCCGTGGCAACCACGCTTGCAGGAGTCAATATGGCGCTGACTCCCGGCGGGGTGCGTGAGCTGCATTGGCATCAGCAGGCGGAATGGGCGATCGTGCTTGTAGGGAGCGCGCGTGTGACGGCCGTCGACCAGAATGGAAGGAACTTTATTGCCGACGTGGGGGTCGGGGATTTGTGGTATTTTCCTCCCGGAATCCCGCATTCGATTCAGGGGTTGGCGGAAGGCTGCGAGTTTCTGCTCGTCTTCGACGACGGGAATTTCTCGGATCTCCATACGCTGTCGCTCTCCGATTGGTTCGCACACACGCCTACGGAGGTGGTAGCGTCCAATTTCGGCGTGCCGGAGCAGGCTTTCGCCCAGCATCCGAAGGGGCAGCGGTATATTTTCCAAGCTCCTGTCCCCGGTCCGCTGGAATGCCAGGCGGTGGAGGACCCGAATGGAACGGTCCCCCTAAGCTTCACCCACAAGCTGCTTGCGCAGGAGCCGATTATCGCTCCGGGAGGGACGGTTCGGATCGTGGATTCATCCAACTTCCCCA
This sequence comes from Oryzibacillus soli, assembly GCF_051594765.1. NCBI lineage: Bacteria > Bacillati > Bacillota > Bacilli > Caryophanales > Paenibacillaceae > Oryzibacillus > Oryzibacillus soli. The sequence continues at coordinate 184,049 of NZ_JBPPGJ010000002.1, read as the reverse complement.
TATCGACCCGGATCGCCGCGTCCCTGCTGGAAATAAAGCCGGGCGCCATGCGGGAGATGCACTGGCATCCCAACAATGACGAATGGCAGTATTACATCTCGGGCAAGGGGCGCATGACCGTATTGGCCCCCGAGGGCACGGCCCGCACCTTCGATTATCGTGCCGGGGATGTGGGCTATGTGCCGTTTGCATTCGGGCATTATATTCAGAATACGGGAGACCAGAGCCTGTGGGTGTTGGAGATGTTCCGCAGTGACCGATTTGAGGACGTCTCGCTGAACCAGTGGCTGGCTCTTACTCCGCATGATCTTGTGCAGAACAACCTTCATGTTGGTTCGGATTTCACGAACGCCCTGCATAAGGCGAAAAGGTTCATCGTCAAATAGCAGCAGCCGGAAGCCGGAGCGGGGCTCCGGTTTTTCTATACATGGAAGTTCACAAAATGTTCACATATGAGGAGGTTTTCCCGGTCCCTATAATGACGTAGAATCAGGGTGCGTGGTGATTGAAGGCCATGGATGGCCCTATGATCCACCGTGCAGCTGAAGACGGAATGATAGGCTAATATTGGCCTTGAATGACGCTTCAGGGGCTATTACCGGTTGAGCGTGGGGAATGAGGGCCATGGAGGGCCCTTATTCCACCATGCAGCTGGCGATTCTACATAACCGTTATCGCATAAGCGTGTCCCGGGAGGTATGAAATCTGTCCCGATTAGGCCAGATTATAACGTGGCGGATCCTCGCACCGGACGCGGGCGTTGGGGCATCTTTTTCATCCAATCTTCATAAAACCTTCATGAAGGTTTTATCGTCTCTTCATGGGAACTTCATGAACGGACGTAAGTCCCGATGGTATCATCATCTACATAAGCAAGCGCAACAAGAACCTGCTTCCCAACAAACCCACTTTTGAGGAGGAAATGTAACATGTCTCTGATCGGAACCGAAGTACTGCCCTTTAAAGCACAAGCCTACCACAACGGCAAATTTATCGAAGTCACGGAAGCGGATCTGAAGGGGAAATGGAGCATCGTCTGCTTCTACCCGGCGGACTTCACCTTCGTCTGCCCGACGGAGCTGGAGGATCTGCAGAACCAGTATGAGACTCTGAAAGGTCTCGGCGTGGAGGTGTACTCCGTGTCGACGGATACCCACTTCACCCACAAGGCATGGCATGACAGCTCCGAGGCCATCGGCAAAATCACCTATGTGATGATCGGTGACCCCTCCCATACGATTTCCCGCAACTTCGATGTGCTGATCGAGGCGGAAGGACTTGCCGACCGCGGCACATTCATCATTGATCCGGACGGCATCATCCAGACCGTGGAGATCAACGCCGGCGGCATCGGCCGCGATGCCAGCACCTTGGTAAGCAAGGTGAAGGCCGCTCAGTACGTCCGGAACCATCCGGGCGAGGTATGCCCCGCCAAGTGGCAGGAAGGGTCCGCCACACTGAAGCCGAGCCTGGATCTCGTCGGGAAGATCTAAGGGACCAGAAGAGAAGACAAGAAGGCAAAGGAGCATGGAACTATGGTACTGGACGAAGAGATTAAGGGACAACTAAACCAATATCTTCAGCTCATGGAAGGCGACGTGAGAATCAAGATCAGCGCGTCGGACGATGCGGTTTCGGCCGAGATGCGGGCCTTGGTCCACGAACTCTGCGCCATGTCGTCCAGGATCACCGCCGAGGAGGCTAATCTGCCGAGAACGCCCAGCTTCAGTGTGAGCCGACCAGGGGAGGAGACCGGCATTACCTTCGCCGGGGTTCCCCTGGGCCATGAGTTCACCTCTCTGGTGCTGGCCCTGCTGCAGGTCAGCGGCAGAGCGCCCAAGGTGGATCCGGACGTGGCCGAGCAGGTCAAGCGCCTCCGCGGCGAATTCCGCTTCGAGACCTATGTCAGCCTGAGCTGCCATAACTGCCCCGATGTGGTTCAGGCGTTGAACGTGATGAGCGTTCTGAATCCGGGTGTGTCGCATACCATGATTGACGGCGCCGCGTATCAGGCCGAAGTGGAGAGCAAGAGCATCCTTGCGGTTCCGGCGGTTTACTTAAACGGCGAATTTTTCGACAGCGGCCGGATGACGCTGGAGGAGATTCTGGCGAAGCTGGGTACGGCTCCCGATGCTTCGGAGTTCGAAGGCAAGGAACCGTATGATGTTCTCGTCATCGGAGGCGGTCCGGCCGGCGCCAGCGCGGCGATCTATGCGGCGCGCAAGGGGATCCGGACGGGTCTTGTCGCCGAACGCTTCGGCGGACAGGTGATGGATACGGTGGGCATCGAGAACCTGATCGGGGTCAAGTATACCGAAGGACCCAAGCTGGCTGCCAGCCTGGAAGAGCACGTGAAGGAATATCCCGTGGACATCATGAAGCTTCAGCGCGCCAAGCGTCTGGAGAAGAAGGAACTGATCGAGATCGAGCTGGAGAACGGAGCGGTTCTGAGGAGCAAGACCGTAATCCTGTCGACCGGCGCACGCTGGCGCAATGTGGGCGTACCCGGAGAAGCGGAGTTCAAGAACAAGGGGGTTGCTTACTGCCCCCATTGCGACGGGCCGTTGTTCACCGGGAAGGATGTAGCAGTCATCGGAGGAGGCAACTCGGGGATCGAGGCGGCTATCGATCTGGCCGGTATCGTCCGTCATGTCACGGTAATGGAATTCATGCCGGAATTGAAGGCGGATGCCGTCCTGCAGAAGCGTCTGTACAGCCTGCCCAACGTCACGGTCTTGAAGAACGTGCAGACCAAGGAGATTACGGGAACCGACAAGGTCAACGGCATCTCATACACCGAACGAGATACGGGTGAGGTTCGGCACATCGAGCTGCAAGGGGTGTTCGTGCAGATCGGTCTGGTACCCAACACCGACTGGCTGGGGGATACCGTGGAGCGGACCCGTACGGGTGAGATCGTCGTCAATTCGCAAGGGGCCACGAATGTACCCGGAGTGTTCGCGGCAGGCGACTGCACGAACAGCCCCTACAAGCAGATCATCATCTCGATGGGCTCGGGGGCCAATGCCGCTCTAGGCGCATTCGACTATATGATCCGGAATTAATCGCATATTCGCCAAAAAGCTGCCGGCTATCCTTATAGCGCGGCAGCTTTTTAAACCGAAGAACGAGGCCGTACATGGCCTCGTTTGGCGTTTTTTTAGGGCAAATAGAGGAGAGAGTGATCTCTCGCGGACCGAAGCAGCAGGGCACCGTCGGTGGGCAGGAGCTGCGCTATGGGATCGCTGACAGACAAGAGCAGCCGGCCTGTGGCGTCGAGCACCTGAAGGCCGTAAGCTTCCTCCTGATTCAAGCGGCAGACCAGCTTGCCTCCGGCCGTCTGTACCTCGTCCAGCAGCGCTTGGAGGATTAACGGGTCCTGACGGTCCGGATCCGCCTGATACAGGCGGTACTTCCTACTGTTCGTTTCAACCGGAGTGGTGTAATAGACGCTGCCGTCCAGTACATCGAACCAGGCAACGGGCAGTTCGGACAGCTTACGTTCTCCCGTTCCGTCCAGGCCGGAGGAGTAGAGGGCATGGTCCCCATCCTTGACGTAATACAACCTGCCGCCGCTGATTCGGAACTGGCTGACCTCGGTATCGACCAGCTTGACCGTCTCATTTGTCTTCAGGTTGATGCGGATGATGCGGTTCGGATCGTCATAGCTTCCGGATGCGGCAGAGGTCGCGAGGATGTACGCCTCCTCGCCGATAACGGTGGTGGAGGAGCTGCCTCCGACCGATACGCTGGTGCTGGTCTTCGTGACGTGCCTTCCATACATCAATCCGGACCGCCCGGCCGGCAGGGCGGAAGCTCGGTCCTTCCCCGGCGGGATCAGAGTCAGGTTGTTCCCGGAGGGCGGGACGGCAAGGCTGGTCATGAGTGTCCCGTATGGCGTCGTCCGAAAATCCAGATAGCCCGCATATTTCTCCTCGGCCTTCCCGTCCTCTCCGATCCGGACATAGACGTCGTTCCCCATGGTGGCTCCGCCATGATGGTAGACGAACCAGAGACCGTCCTCGCGAAGCTGGAACGAATGGGCCTTGATGATCCCGTAAACGGAGGCCATGTCATAGGAATAGAGCGGCTCTTTGGCGGCAGGCTCGAGGACGGGGGATCGGTAGAGCTGATTGACGGCGCCCGAAGCTTCCGTGAAGTAGAGATAGCCCCGGTAGAAGGCCGCATGGGATTCAGCCGTCTCGGCGGGAAGCTCCAAGGGCTTCAGCTGGGGATTATGGGAGGTAATCGCCAGCCCGGTGTCATCGCTCCACTCATAATTCCATCCGAAGGAATCGTGGGCGAACCGCCAGGTCAGCGGGAAGTAGGTGACATCCCGGAAGCTCAGCAGCGGATAAGGCTCCGAAGCATTGTCGACGGTAGTACCGTTCACCTTCACCGGGAAGTCCGAAACCTCCGCTGTGTAGGTGCTCTTGTTCCGGCTTTCGGTCTGATCGGCCTGGTAGGAGGAGGTTACTTGCGCCTCTTGAATGCGGAGCCCATCCTCCGTAGACCATACCGTTTCCAGCCCCAGCAGCCGGGAATCGTACCAGGTCATTGGCACATAAGTGATCTCATTGTAGACCAGGAGCGGGTATTTCCGGTACCGGTTATCGACCGTATGCCCGTTCAGCGTCACGGTGTATTCCGGAAGCGTAACTTTCACCGTCCTTGCAGCCGCATGGCCCCATTCTCCCGGCGTGAGCAGGCTGATGCCGAGAAGAACGGTCATGGCTCCTCCGGCCAGCATCTTGCGCATGGGGTTCATCTCCTCTCATTGGTTGGTTACGAAACCTATAGACGCGATTTTCCAGAATATTGTTTCAGTGTAAACGGATGCGGCATAGGAGAAACTATACGGGAAGTTATGCCCCAAATCCGGAGGTCCGACAATCCGATGAAGATTGAAACGAACGATTACCAGATTGCCCCCCTGGCCGCTTCGCAGGAAGCGGTCGAGGTTATCCGGGAAGCGGAGGATGTCATAGCCCAACTGACGGGAAACCGGGTGACCCTCATCGCTTACGAAAAAAGGGAGGAGACGGAGTAAGCTACGACCCTCTCCGCATAGAAAAAGGGAAACGGCGCTACCTCGGATCCGGGGTAGCGCCGTTTCGTGACGGAATTGTGTCCACATTTGTCCACAGGGTTATCCACAGCTGAGGATGAATTTCAACAGGATCCGCCTGGATTCTACAAAACATGCCCCTTTATTCACAAATGGGTTATCCACAATCCTGGAAGATCGTCCATCCTTATTCATTCGTGACGGACCGGTCCTATAAGTCCATAGGGCGATTGGGAATAATTACTCGCTGAAATGGCTCCCTCCATTAGGTATACTTGGCATACAGGAGGGATTCTATGAATAAAAAGCTAATCTCGCTATCTGTTGCCGCTATGCTCACACTCGGAGGATCCGCTTCCGCCTTCGCCTCCACAGGCACTGTGGAGCGCGGTGTCAATTTCCGCTCCGCCCCGTCTACGTCCAGTACCGTATATAGCTTATTGCCCGCAGGAACGCAGGTCAACGTCATCGAGAAGGTGAACGACTACTGGTTGAAGATCAGCTACGGCGGGAAGACCGGCTATGTTTCGCCTTCATACATAACCTACTCCGCGCCGGCACCAGCACCAGCACCATCCACGGACAGCAGTACGACCGCAGCGAAAGTCATTGAGCGGGCCAAGAGCCTGACCGGCATCACCCACTACGAATACGGGGTGAACCAAGCGCCGACGCTGATGGATTGCTCCGCCTTCACGAAGTATGTCTTCGGGCAGGAGGGGATTACCCTCCGTTGGGGAACGGCCTACCAGAAGGATGCCGGCGTCTATGTGTCCAAGAGCAATTTGAAGCCGGGCGACCTGGTCTTCTTCCGGGTCGGCAGCTCCACCTCCATCGGACATGTGGGCATCTACTTGGGCAATGGTCAAATGATCCACAACTCTCCGTCTGCCGACGGCGTGCAGATCATCTCCATCACCTCCGGTTATTGGGCCGACCGCTATGTGACGGCTCGCCGAGTGCTCTAACGGAATAAAAATAGGACAAGACCCGGAGCATCCGCTCCGGGTCTTGTCCGTCTGGAGAGCCGCTTCCCGCGCGGTGCTCCGGATTGTATCCACAATTGTCCACAGACTTCTCCACAAGCGGACAGGGATGATGTGCAGTGAAACGCTAGGTTTGGCCGCGTTATACACATGCCCACAAGGCGGTCCATACACATGGAACCGGAGGATGCGCTTCCTCTTGTATCAGAGGAACCGGACGAATTCTCCCAGGGGCTTGCGGTATCCGCGGGGGCGAAGCTGCTTCTTGCTGTCCTTGCCGATGGTGATCAGCATGACGGGAACCAGGTGCTCCGGAATGTCCAGCGCCTGGCGGAGCGCCTCCGGATCGAAGCCGATCATGGGGCACGTGTCCCAGCCCTTGTCCTTGGCGATCAGCATGAATTGCATGGCAGACAGGGAAGCATTGCGGATGGCCTCATCCCGTTGAAAATCCTCCCGGCCCTCATACATGGACCGGATCATCTCCACCGTCTCATCGAATTCCTTCTGATCGATGACGCCGAGCGTGAGCAGCCCTTCGTAGATGGTGGCGGCTTGACGGTAGGCCAGCTTGTCCCCCAGCACGGCGATGACGGCGGAGGCCGTATGGACCTTGTATTGGTTCCAGGCGGCTTGGCGAACGGCTTCCTTCTTGTCCGGGTCGGATACGCTCCAATAATGGGCATGCTGCAGATTGAAGGCCGATGGGGCAAGACGGGTCAAGGTGAACATATCCTCCAGCTCGGATGGGGGCAGCTCGATTCCCTCCTGGAAGTTCATAGCGGACCGGCGGGATTGGATCAGATCGGTAAAGGCGCTCATAAGATATCCTCCTGTTGATAAGTTCCATTATGATAATAACTTTTAAAATGTTTACAACTAATTAAAAGTAAGTTATTTAGGAATACTATACCACCCGCATCCGGAAGAGTCAAGAAGTTGTCTCCCCCGATGAATGGATGAGGGGCTCCCTGTGATGGTATGATGGAGATACGGGGCTGGATGAACGTCGCGCATAATGCGCCGGAGGCCCGCATATGATCAAGTTACCCTGCGGCGGCACGGTGTCCGGAGTGACCCGGCGGTCCGCCCTTCACGAAGAAGGTGAAGACGTTGAGAAAGCACCTGAAGTGGATCACGTTCCTGGCGGTCTTGGCGCTTCTTCTGCTTCTGTTCCGGTCCGGGACCTTGTCCCGGCTGCTGACTGCGGACCCCGAGGTGCTGAAGGAGCAATCCCAGGGCAGCACGCTGATGCTCCTGGCGATTACCCTGATGCTGATGGTGGTTCAGAACCTTTTTACGGTGATCCCGCTGTTTCTCCTGGTTACCGTCAACATCACCTTGTTCGACTTCACACGCGGTTACATGTGGAGCTGGTTCACCAGCATTGTGGGGGGGCTGGCAGCCTTCTATATGACCCGGTACTGGGTGCACGAATTTTTGACCCGGCTGGTCAATGAGCGGATGCGGCAGGCCATCGAGGAGAACGGCTTCTGGATGGTTCTGGTCGGACGGCTGCTTCCGCTGCCCTCCAGCGTGGTCAACGTTGCGGCCGGCATCAGCAGCGTGGGCTGGAGAAGCTTCCTGTACGCCACCGTGATCGGGAACATGGTGTATATCTTCACGCTGTCGTTCATCTCGGAGAGGATTTTGTCCATTCCCCTGGAGGGAGGGACCTATGCGGCGGGGGGCGTGATTCTCGTAGCTCTGATCGTTTACCGCATCTGGAAAAGAAGAAAGCGGAAGTCCCTTTCGACTTCCGACGATGCTCCGGCATGACACAAGCACAATGAAGCACCGCACGGGACATGGCGTCCGTGCGGTGCTTCGTGTTTAGAGGCATTAGATCAGGGTGGAGCCCCAATCATAGTGATCCGTCCGTCCGGTATAGATTCCCTTGACCACCCGGTAAGCCAGCTTGGGCTTGCGGTATTCGTTGACGAGCCCCTTGTTGTTGAAGCTGCGGGCCCGGTCCCGGAAGTAGCTCCTGTCGCTGCGGACATCGCCCCGGATGTCTGCGAACTGCCAGATGTAGGTGCCGCTGACCAACGGATCGGCTCGGAAGATCTGCAGGGCCCGGCTGACGATATGGGCCTGGTAGTCCTCGCTGAACAGCCGGGGCTCCCAGCCCGTGTCCCCGTAGATGCCGGCGCCGCCGAATTCGGTCATCAGCACTGGCGTATCCTCGGCGCCGTACTCCCGGCAGCGCTCGTGGAAGGCTTCCAGCAAGCCGGCGAACCGGTCCACATGGCCCTGGTACCAGCCGTTGTAATAGTTGATCCCGATGACGTCGAACAGACCGAGGCAGATGTCCTCCAGCGGGTGCATGGTGGCGTAGGTTACGGGGCGGGAACGGTCCTTGCAGCGGACCAGACCGGTCAGCTTCACCGACAGATCGTAGGCCTCCTGCGAACGGGTGTCGATCTCGTTGTGAACGGACCAGAACAGGATGCACGGATGATGCAGATCCCGCTCGATCATCTCGTCCATCATGGTCAGCGCCCGCTCCACCAGGATGGGATCGGCCGTGTCCACCTTGGGCAGGAAGGCGCCCCAGATGGGAATCTCGCTCCAGAAGAGGACTCCGCGCTCGTCGAGGAGATCCAGCCAATACTCGCTCTGCGGGTAGTGGGATCCCCGGATCGTGTTGCAGCCCATCTGCAGGATGATGTCCAGGTCCTTCGTCATCAGCTTGTTCGGGAAGGCGAAGCCCCACTCCGGATGCTCCTCGTGGCGGTTGACCCCCTGCAGGTACAGCTCCTTGCCGTTGAGCAGGATCTTCTTGCCTTTGGTCTCGATGGTCCGGAAGCCGATGCGGTCCGTCCAATCGTCTGTTCCGGCGACGGCCCGGATCAGGTAGAGCGCCGGGGCGCTTGCCTCCCAACGCCGCAGGCCGCTCCACTCCTGGGAGACCTGAAGCGTTGCGGTTCCGCCGGCCGGGAGCGTCACCGTCTCCGAATGGAAGGCGGCTCCATCGCGGAACAGAGTGACCGGCACCTCCGCCGATGCAGCCGAAAGCGATTGCAGGGACACGCTCACCTGGACCTGTGCTGTGCTCTCCCCCGTCATCTCGTAGGTGATGCGGAGTCCGCCGATGGACACGTCCGGAAGCTGCTGGAGCTCCACAGGCCGGATGATACCGCCGTAGTGGAACCAATCCACCGCATGGGTGGGCAGCGTGTTCTTCTCCAGGGTGCTGTCCGTCCGGACGACCAGCTCGTGCTCGCCGGCCTCTTCGTTCGGCATGGTGAATCCGAAGGGCGTGTAGCCTCCGAAGTGGTGGCCCAGATGCCGCCCGTCCCAATACACATCGGCGTGGCCCATGACGGCGTGGAAGATCAGACGCAGGTGGCCGGCCTCCTCGCAGGTGACCCGGGTGCGATACCAGGCCACACCCTCGTAGTCGTACTTGCCGAGCTCATTATTCCAGCAGGCCGGGACCGGCATCCGGTCTGCGCCGCCGGGAAACCGCTCGTGCCAGCCCTCGGCCAAGCCTACATTGCTCTTGTCAAAAACGAAGTCCCACAAGCCGTCGAGCAGCCGGCTCGAACGAAGCCGGTGCTGCTGAAAGGTCCGGATCATCGCATTCATCTCCCGTAAAGTCGTGGTCTCGTGCGCCGACAGGCTCACGTACACTTGGAGTGTAGCATTGGCAGCATGGAGGGACAATGGTAAAATGAATCCGGAATGTTTGTCAAAAACGCTTCTGTGAATGGGAGGAAACGCCAGGATGGACAAGGACTATTCCCGGGGAAATCTGGTTGCGCATATCCATTGGGTGCTGGCTAAGCCGCCGGTTCCCGGCTGGGAGGATATCCGGCAGAACACCGCCGGCCATACCTTCTACTACATTCACAGCGGCAGGGGCGTGTTTACGAGGGGAGAGGACGAGTATCCGGTTGAAGCGGGGATGACGGTCTACATGTGGCCGGGCCTGACTCTCTCTATGCGATCCTCGGAGGCTCAGCCGCTGCGGATCACCATGCTGCTCTTCGACTGCGTCACGCTGAGGATGGAGGAGGGAGGAAGCTGGGGGCCACCGGAGCCGGTGGGCCGGCTGGCCCTTCCCTTCCTGAATCTTCTACGGGGGGAAGCAGTCCCGCGCACTGGAGGGCTTTTCCAGGAGGCAGAGTCGTATTGGGTGCCGGGAGACCCGGGCAAGGAGGGATACGTGAAGTCCATCTGGCTTCGGGTGGTTCAGGAGCTGCATGATGCGGCCGAGGCGGGGAGGGACGAAGGACGGGAGGCGGGGCTAACCGGCGTGCTTCAGCAGGTCAAGGAGCACCTGGACCGTCATTATTCTGCGGATCTGCGCATCTCATCGTTGTCGAAGCTCTACGGCTTGTCTCCGGCCTACCTGCGCCGGACCTTCGCGGAGCGGTACGGCGCCAGTCCCAAGGAATATCTGGACCGGCTCCGGAACGAGCATGCTCTCCGGCGGCTCCGGTACACCGGCGATTCCGTCTCGGAGATTGCGCGGGCCTGCGGATATCCGGACGTGTACCAGTTCAGCAAGGCCTTCCGCAAGCGGAACGGCATGCCGCCGACCGAGTGCCGGAGGGAGCGGTAAGCTGGCGCCGCACGGACTTAGCGTCTGCGCAGGGTGAAGAGGGCGCTCCCTACGGCCAGGCTCTCCGCCGCCAGGATGATGACGGCCATGGGCCAGGCGGTGTCCTCTCCCCATAGACCGACCAGGGGGCTGACCAGCCCCCCGATGATATAGGAGAGGACCCCGAGCAGGGCCGAGGCGCTGCCGGCGGAGCGGGCGTAGCGCTGGAGCGCCAGCGAGGTGCCTGCTGCTGCGACGACGCCTACGCTCCCCACGGCCAGGAAGAGGGCAGGGAGGATCAGCGGCAGCCCCGCGCCGGTCCAGAGGGCGGCCGTCAGCAGGATGCCGCCGCAGAAGGCCAGGCCGATGCCCGCCGACATGAGCCGGGACTCCTCGATGCGGCGGACCAGCCGGCCGGTCAGCTGGCTGGCGGCGATGATGCCGAGCCCGTTGGCGGCGAAGATCAGGCTGAAGCCCTGGGGCGATACGCCGTACAGCTTCTGCAGCACGAAGGGGGAGCCGGCGATGTAGGCGAACATGCCGGCATAGACCATCCCCTGGGAGACGGCCAGCCCCATGAACCACCGATCCGCCGCCAGGCTGCGGAAGGCGGCCAGCGTGCTGCCCAAGCCGGCGGGGGTCCGTTTATCCGGTGACAGGGACTCGGGCAGCAGGAGAGTGACGGCCGTCATCATGGCGCCTCCGATGAGCGTCAGCGTCACGAAGACCCCCCGCCACGACACCCAGTTCAGCAGCTGCCCGCCGAAGACGGGGGCCAGGATGGGCGCCGCCCCGTTCACCAGCATGAGCAGGGACAGGAAGCGGGTCAGCTCCTTGCCGGCGTACAGATCCCGGGCCACGGCCCGGGACAGCACGATGCCGACGGCGCCCGACAGGCCCTGGATGAGCCGAAGGGCCAAGAGCACCCAGATGCTGGGGGCGAAGGCGCACAGCATCGAGGACAGGGTGTAGGCGGTCAAGCCGATCAGAAGCGGCTTGCGCCGCCCGTACACGTCGCTGGCCGGACCGGCCAGCAGCTGTCCCAGAGCCAGACCGATGAGGCAGAAGGTCAGGCTAAGCTGGGTCTGGGACATGCCTGTCCCCAGGTCCGCCGCCAGCGCGGGCAGGGAGGGGAGGTACATGTCCAGCGATAGGGGGCCGAAGGCGGAGAGAGAGCCCAGCACAAGGACCAGGCTCCACCTTTTGCGGCCGGCGGGGGTTAGGGATTCCTTCTCGGAGGAATCGGCAGCGGTGATATCCATCAGGTTCATCTCCCTCCATATAGCAAAAAGATGGCCCAACCGCAGGCCATCTCTCGCTCGTAAATTTCATTTACCGGTTGTCGACCTTCTCCGGGTACAGGTCGTGGTTCATGAGGCGGTGCTCGGCCATGGCCTCGAACTTGGTGCCGGGGCGCCCCCAGTTGCAGTAGGGATCGATGGAGATGCCGCCCCGCGGGGTGAACTTGCCCCACACTTCAATATAGAGGGGATCCATCAGCTTGATGAGGTCGTTCATGACGATGTTGACGGCATCCTCGTGGAAGTCGCCGTGGTTGCGGAAGCTGAACAGGTAGAGCTTGAGCGACTTGCTCTCCACCATCCGGATATCCGGAATGTACGAGATATACAGCGTGGCGAAGTCCGGCTGTCCCGTGATGGGGCACAGCGTCGTGAATTCCGGACAGTTGAACTTGACGAAGTAAGCCCGGCCGGGATGCTTATTATCGAAGGTTTCGAGAACCGAAGGATCGTAATCGTAGCTGTAGCGGGTGCCTTGGTTGCCTAGCAGGGTGATGTCTTTCATCTCTTCAGGGGTTCTGCCGTGGGACATGGGGAAGCTCCTTTCGCATGCGTTGTAAGCCTTGGAATGCCTAGACTATATCATATCCGCCGGGTTTTGGCTATGCGGGAGCGCACGGCTTGGAACTGGTTGAGATCGGGACCGATCTGTGATAGGTTGGGTTCATAGAATGTAACGGGGAGAGAGACTTGAGATGAAATCTGCCGTGAATCAGCCGACGGGCGCGTTCCGTTCCGTATGCTCGCTGGATTGTCCCGACCAATGCGGTCTTATCCTGCACAAGGTGGACGGGAGGATCGTCCGAATCGAGGGGGATCCCGACCACCCGGTCACTCAAGGAGCCATCTGCAACAAGGTCCGCCACATGGGAGAGCGGATCTATGATCCGGCCCGGCTCCAATATCCGATGAAGCGCATCGGCCGGAAGGGAGAGGGCCTCTTCGAGCGGATCAGCTGGGAGGAGGCCATCGCCACCATCACGGAGCGCTGGAAGGAGCTGATCGTTACCGACGGGGCGGAGGCCATCCTGCCCTACAGCTTCTACGGCAATATGGGCCGTCTGGGGACGGAGGGCATGGACCGGCGGTTCTTCCACCGGCTGGGCGCAAGCCGTCTCGGCTATACGATCTGCCAGGCCGCCGGCTCCGAGGGCTACAACTATACCATGGGCGCCAACCTGGGGGTGGATCCGGAGGACACGGTTCACAGCAAGCTGTTCGTCTTCTGGGGCATCAATGCGGTCAGCACCAACATGCACCAGGTCATGCTGGCGGAGAAGGCCCGCAAGAACGGCGCCTACGTGGTGGTCATCGACGTGCACAAGAACCGGACCGGCAAGTGGGCCGACTGGTTCATTCCGGTCCGGCCGGGCACGGACACCGCGCTGGCGCTGGGGCTGATGCACGTCCTGTTCCGGGAGGGACTGGCGGACGAGGCGTTCCTGAAGGAGCATACCGTAGGCCATGAGGAGCTGCGGGAGCACGTGAAGGCCTATGATCCGGAGCATGTCTCCTCCATCACCGGCGTACCGGCGGACGATATCGTGAAGCTGGCCCGGATGTACGGGACGACGAGCCCGTCCTTCCTCCGGATCGGCAACGGTCCCCAGCACCACGACAACGGAGGCATGTGCATCCGGACCCTGGTCTGCCTTCCGGCGGTCACGGGCGCCTGGAAGGTGCGCGGCGGCGGGGCGGCCAAGGGCAACAGCGGCTATCTGGAGCACAACATGGCGGCGCTGCAGCGGCCGGATCTGCTGACGGAGAATACGCGGAAGATCAATATGAACCAATTGGGGCGCGCGCTGCTGGAGCTGGAGAAGCCGGTCCGTTCCCTGTTCGTCTACAATTCCAATCCTGCGCTGGTGGCTCCTGAGGCCAACAAGGTGCGGGAGGGGCTTTTGCGGGAGGATCTGTTTACGGTGGTCCACGATCTGTTCCTGACCGAGACCGCCCGTTATGCGGATCTCGTGCTGCCCGCCACCTCCTCCTACGAGAATACGGATCTCTACAAATCGTACTGGCACCATTACATGCAGCTGCAGGAGCCGGTCATCGCTCCATACGGCGAGAGCAAGTCCAACGTGGAGCTGTTCCGGCTGTTGGCTCAGGCTATGGGCTTCGAGGAGCCGGCGTTCCGCGATACGGAGGAGGACATGATCCGTCAGGCGCTGGACCATCCGGCGAACCCTTATCTGGAGGGGCTCACCTATGAAGCGCTGGCGGAGCGGACCTATGTGAAGGCGGCGGTCAAGCCGCTGTTCCCGGGGCGTCTGCCTACTCCGAGCGGCAAGATCGAGCTGTATTCGGAGACGATGGCGCGCAAGGGCTTCCCGCCGCTGCCGACCTACGTGCCCTTGTCAGACGAGGAGGAGGCGCTGCCCTTCCTGTTCATCCCGGCGCCGAACCACAACTATCTGAACTCCACCTTCTCCAACAACGCCAAGCACTCCGCTCTGGAAAAAGAGCCCCGGCTTCACATGCACGAAGCCGATGCGCAGGAGCGGGGCATCGCGGACGGAGACCGGGTCCGGGTCTGGAACCGCCGGGGCGAGTGCGAGCTGGCCGCCTCCGTGGGAACGGACGTGCTTCCGGGCGTGGTGGTGACCCAGGGCCTGTGGGCGGACCGGCCGGGCATGAAGGCGCTGGTCAACGCCCTGACGCCGGACCGGGAGGCGGATATGGGCGGCGGCGCCGTCTTCTTCTCCGGGCGGGTCCAGGTGGAGAAGGCGTTAGGTTAAGCGGGCGGAGGCCGTACCCGGATCCTGGTGAAGGACCCGGGTACGGCCTTTCTTCATGCAGAAAACCTCCGTTGCCCGTCCGGGGACGGGCAACGGAGGTTCTGGGGCCGCACGGCATCAGGTGGAGGGCTGATTCGGCTGGTTCCACTTGGCCTCGTTCTGCGTCTGGTGCCGCGTGCTGGACTTGGTATCCGCGGCATTGCTGGACTCGGCGGCCATAGCCTGCATCTTTTGCTTCTGGGACTTCTTCGCCATGAGCGGTTCGCTCCTTCGTGGAGAATAGTGACATGCAGATCTAGTATGCCGCGCCATGAACGCCATAAGCATGGAAAATCCCTGCAACGCCGAAGGGGCAGGGACGTATTTTTCTTCAGGGTGAGATTGTGAGAGAATAGAGGAAGTCCCGATAACGCCATCATAAGGAGAACACGGAAATCATGAGCATGCGGATCGTTGCAATGATCATTACGGCCCTGCTTGTATACTTGGGCTTGAATGCGTACGTGGGCTGGAACGGCTCGGTGCTGTGGTCCGAGCTTCTGCCCGGGGTTTCGCCGGCTTGGTTCTGGACCGTCTACGCGGTGCTGGCGCTCTCTTACATCGGAGCCATGGCGCTTCGGCGGCTTCTGCCGTACCGGGTGTTCGCCTGGCTGAAGATCATCGGCTCCTACGGCATGGCGGTGCAGTTCTATGCGCTGCTGACGCTGCCGGTGGCGGATCTGGCGGTGTGGATCCTCCGGTGGAACGGCATATCGGCGGAGGCCTCCGTCCGTATCGTTGGGGGAGCGGCTGCGGTCCTGCTGTTGGGCCTTCTGCTGTACGGCACGCGTAATGCCTGGAGCACCGTCTTGCTCCGCTACGACCTGCAGGTGGATAAACGTGCGGGAGACGGCAGGCGGGAGCTCCGCATTGCGGTAGCCTCCGACATCCATCTGGGCACAGTAGTGGGCAACGGGCATCTGAACCGGCTGGTGAAGAAGATGGAGGAGCTGAAGCCCGACATCATCCTGCTGCCGGGAGACGTGCTGGATGACAGCCTGGAGCCCTTCATTCGGGAACATATGGCCGACGCCATGAACCGCCTGCGCCAAAAAGCGCCCCTCGGAGCCTACGCCTGCCTCGGGAATCATGAATACATCGGCGGACACGTGCCGGACTATATCCGGCGGATGAAGGACATCGGCATCGAGGTGCTGACGGACCGGTCGGTGGTCGTGGACGGCAGCTTTGTTGTGGCGGGGCGGAAGGACAAAGCCGTGGAACGGATCCAGAAGGAAGGGCGTCTTCCGGTCCGGGAGCTTCTGGCAGACTTGGATCACAGCCTGCCTATCATCCTCTTGGACCACCAGCCCTACGGGCTGGGCGATGCGGCGGAGGCCGGCGTGGATCTGATGCTGTCCGGCCATACCCATCGGGGGCAGATGGCGCCGAACCATCTGATCACCCGCAGACTGTTCGAGCTGGATTGGGGCTACCTCCGGAAGGGCGCCATGCATGCGGTGGTCTCCTCCGGCTACGGCTTCTGGGGTCCGCCGATCCGGCTGGGCAGCCGTTCCGAGGTCATCGACATCCGTCTGACCTTCCGGACCGAATAGACGAGAGATGAAGAAGGAGTCCTGGAACATGACGAAACAAAAAGTGTTTATCACCGGCCGGATCCCTCCGGTTGCATACGAGACGCTGGCCGTTGACTTCGAGGTGCGCATGCATGACGATACAGTGCCGCTTCCGAAGGAGGATATCATCCGGGGATTGGAGGGCTGTGACGCCCTCCTGTCCATTTTGTCCGATCCGATCGACGCAGAGGTGATCCGCTCCTGTCCCGGTCTTCGGATCATTGCCAATTACGGAGCCGGCTTCAACAATATCGACGTGGCGGAAGCCACCGCCCGCGGCATTCCGGTGACGAACACGCCGCAGGTATCCACCAACGCGACGGCGGATTTCACCATGGGGCTGGTCATCGCCATCGCCCGGCGCCTGGTGGAAGGCGATCGTACCACGCGGGAGGGCCGCTTCACGGGCTGGGCTCCCTTGTACCACCTGGGTGTGGAGGTCACGGGCAAGACGCTGGGCATCGTAGGCTTGGGCAACATCGGCAAGGCGGTCGCCAAGCGGGCCCGGGCCTTCGACATGGAGCTGCTGTACCATAACCGCAACCGGCTGCCGGCAGAGGAGGAGCGGGAGCTGGGCGTGCGATACGCGCCGCTGGACGAGCTGCTCCGGACGTCGGACTTCGTCAGCCTGAACCTGAGCTACCACCCGTCCTTGAAGCATATGATCGGAGCGGAGCAGCTGCGGAGTATGAAGTCCACCGCCTATCTCATCAATGCGGCACGGGGACCTCTCGTGCATGAGGAAGCGCTTCTGGAGGCGCTCGAGCGCAAGGTTATCGCCGGGGCGGCTCTGGATGTGTACGAATTCGAGCCGCAGGTGACTGAGGGATTGAAGAAGCTGGACAATGTGATTCTGGCGCCCCATCTGGGCAATGCCACGATTGAGACGCGCACCGCCATGGCGAAGCTGGCCGCCGACAACATCAGCGCCGTGCTGAAGGGCGGGCGCCCGCTGACCTGCGTGAATCCGTCCGTCTATACCGGATAATCCGGCCGACCTGAAAAAAAGCGTCGATTTCTTGGGGGACTTTCATCTATAATGAGAATAATTTGGCTAGAATATGGGGGAGTTTCGATCAATGGGTAGCCAGAAGCGAATGAACGTCGAATTATTAAGCTATACGCCCAATGCACGCAAAATTGCCTTCACGGCGATCCGGACCTGCTACAGCCCCAGCGAGCCCAGCGACCTGTTCGAGGGGGCGGAATACGAACGGTACCAGGAGCAGCCGGCCTCCGACGGCCAGGAAGGCAGCGATGCGGACCGGCTGTTCCGGCATATCATCAACTCGGGGCATACCTCCACGCTGGAGCATATCAGCTTCACCTTCGCCATCGAGGGGGTATCCCGGGTGTTATTGGCCCAGCTGACGCGCCACCGGGTGGGCTTCGGCTTCTCGGTCCAGTCCCAGCGCTACGTGTCGGATGCTTCCGACAAAAAGAAGGGCGGCTTCCAATACGTGGTGCCGCCGAAGATCGGGGCCATCGGCGAGGCGGCCGCCTATTACGAGCAGCTGATGGGAACCCTGCAGGAGGCTTACGACAAGCTGGTGGAGCTGGGAGTTCCCAAGGAGGACGCCCGGTTCGTGCTTCCCAACGGGGCAGCCACCAACATGACGATGACCGCCAACCTGCGGGCGCTGCTGTCCTTCTACAGCAAGCGCAAGCCGGGCCGCGGCGCCCAGTGGGAGATTGCCGAGCTGGCCGAGGAGCTGCGCCGCAAAGTGGTGGAGGCCGAGCCTTGGCTGGACGCTTATTTCGAGCAGGCTTAGTGAGAAGGAAGGACGGGAGAGCATGATTACCTTCGTGGTGGCCATGGACCGGAATCGCGGCATCGGCTTGAACAACAAGCTGCCGTGGCATCTGCCTGCAGATCTGAAGTTCTTCCGGCAGACCACGACGGGGCACCCCGTGCTGATGGGCCGCAAAACCTATGAATCCATCGGCAAGCCTCTTCCCAATCGGACCAACGTGGTCCTGACCCGGGATCCGGACTATCAGCCGGAGGGGGTGCTCGTGCTCCATTCGCCGGAGGAAGCCGTGGGCCAGTTCCGGGACGAGGAGCTCTTCGTCATCGGAGGTGCGGAGATCTTCAGACTGCTGATGCCCGTTGCGGACAAGCTGGTGGTGACGCACATCGACCACACGTTCGAGGCGGACACCTTCTTCCCCGGGTTTCGGGAGGAGGAGTGGAGAGCCGTATCACGCACGCCCGGTGTAACCGATGAGAAGAATCCCTATGCCTTCGAATTCGTAATCTATGAACGGGTCCGAGCCTGAATGGACACCCGGTGCAGGCCGGCTGAACGGTTATCCATGCGATAACGGCTCAGCCGGTTTTTTGATGAGGAACGGATGATTCGATCTTTTTTTCAACCGGAGAAGAAGGATAAAAAAGCTCGTTCATTCCATGCCATGCTGCGTGAGGTTTATCATAGTAGGACTTGGATGATAAAAAATATAATCAAAACGATAAATTTATTTGATTGTAACCCTACATCATCCACCCAAAAGAAGGGAAACCTACCATGTACATTCGCAATCAGGCCTTATCGCTATCTACGGAGGTCCTCTTGAAAAGAGTACGAGAAGTCGCCGTCATCATCCTATCCGCTGCCTTGGTGGCCTGCGGACTCCGGCTGTTCCTGATCCCCCACCAGCTTCTGAGCGGCGGGGTCGCCGGGGTCGCCTCCATCATCGGGTATGTCTCGGATCCCAAATATATCTCCTTCGTCTATTTCGGGCTCAATCTTCCGATTCTCGTCTGGGGCTGGGTCGCCGTCGGCAAGCGTTACGTGATGCTGAGCGTGCTGTCCGTCGTCACCACCACCTGGCTTCTGGAGGTGATCCCGCTGGTGAAGGTCACCTCGGACCCGATCCTGGCCGGCATCTTCGGCGGCATACTGATCGCAGGAGGCATCGGCTTCTCGCTTCGGGCAGGCGGCTCCACCGGTGGCTTCGACATTCTGGGCTCCATCATTACCCGCAAGCGCGACATTCCGATGGGGACCATATTGTTCGTCTTGAACGGGATCGTCATCCTGGCGCTGGGCTACTTCAAAAATTGGGACCTGGCCCTGTACTCCATGCTCTGTACCTTCGTGAAGGGCAAGGTGGTGGACATGATTCACATCCGCCACGTGAAGGTCACCTGCTTCATCATTACGAAGGAACGGCAGCAGATGCTGGACCGCCTGACCCAATTGCCCCATGGCGTGACCGTGGTGAATACGGAAGGCGGCTACAGCCACGAGAACAACACGATGATCATGACCGTGACTACCCGGTATGAGCTGGCGGAGCTGCGCAAGGCCATTAACGATACGGACCCCAAGGCCTTCGTCAATGTAGTGGAAACCGTGGAAGTGATGGGCCGGTTCAGAAGGCTGGGCTAACGAAAGAGGGAGGCCGGGACCGGAAGCTTTACAACCCCTCGGCTCAAGAGGTATAGTGAAGCAAGAACGGAGAAGACGAGGAGGTGCCGGCTGTGGCGAACAAGATCTCCCTGGCGGAGGCCGTGAAGATGAAGCTGGCTCAGAAGAAGGCCGAGGCGGCTGCGGGCTCGAAGCAGCAGAAGAACGGTCCCCAGGCGAACCAGACCATGAGGAACCAGATCAACAAGAAGCCCAACAACCAGAAGCGGCGCACCGGGGTATAACCCGGGCGGCCGCAATTCCACAGAAGCCAGACCGGGCGGCGTGAGCCGCGGTCTGGCTTTTTTTATATTCGATATCTCCAGTTCGACTGGGGGTTCAGGGAAAGGCAAAATTCATTCAATGGTGCCGGTTCCACGCAGGCGCACGTCCACCGTCACCTTCAGGGGGGCCTCCGGATACTGCTCCAGCCACCTGTCCCAGCCGGCATGGTCCACATACCGGTGGGCCCTGTAGTTCAAGCCGAACCCGATGGGGTCGACGCCGGCCTTCTGCAGCTTCAAGATGAGATGCTTCACGCGCTGGGCCGCTTCCTCCTCCGCCAGCTTCTCGTACCGGGCCAGGCTGGAGGTGCCGTCCATCCCCTGCACCTCCTCCACGATGCCGGCCAGCGTCACCTTGACGGAGAGCTCGGGCTTTCCCCCGCTGCCGGGTTGGGCCTTGTAGGAGCTCTTCAAGGTATCGATGGAGAGCACCGCTTTCCGGCCGGCGTCCTGGACGGCAAAGTCGATTTTGCCCACGTTCTCGTAGAAGGAATTGAAGATCTTGGTTTCCTCGGGATTCAGCTCCAGCACAATCTTCTGCTTGTTGAACAGCGCCACCCGGTTGACGGAGATCTGTCCATTCTCCCGGGCCTGGATGACCGGCATGATCGGGTCCAATCCTCGCTCATGCACGCGTCTTCCGAAGTCGAACAAATACTCTGAGGTCACATAGGCCGTCTCCGTGCCCGTCTGTCCGAAGATCAGGAAGATCTGGTTGGAGGGCAGCCGTTCCGTCTTGGGCTGCTGCTTCAGCACATCATAGGCCGAAGGCCGGCCAATGCCCATCCAGGCGATCTGCTGGATGTCCCGCCTGCGGAGGAACCAATCCAGCATGTCCTGGATGCCCGGCTCCTTCTGCAGCAGCTTCTCTCCGAAGATGATGGCCTTGGTGTGGCCGAAGTCCAGCTCCTTGTCCACCTTGGACTTCATGATCCGCACTGCCTCGGTAATGCTCTTGCTCTCCTCCTGTACGATCAGGGAATCGTTGGCGCCGAACTCCTCCAAGGCGTTGGGAATGGCCAGCTTGATCATGACCTTGTATCTCATCTGCTTGTTCTCGGGAACATCGAGACCGATGGAGACGACGAAGAAGCGGCGGTCGATATCCTTGAAGCCGCAGCCCGGCAGGAGCAAGAGCAGGCAGAGGGCCGCCAGCCCAAGCGGGCGCAGGTTGAGAAGGTTCATGCTTTCCGCCTCCTTACCGCGAACCATAGGGTTAAGACGAAGAAGATCTCCAGCGCCAATCTGATGTTGATCCACATCTCGCCGAACCGGAAGGTGCCCTCGTCCGTTAAGGTGCGGCCTGTGAGATGGGTTGCGGCAAGGAAGAGAACTCCCATGCCGACCCATGTCCAGAGCGTGCGCTTGCGTCCTGCTTGCGGAGGGAGGAGAACGCTCTTGACGAGCTCCAGGGCCACGTGCCAGACCATAATGATGCTGGCGAAGGTGACCTCGCCATAGAGACTGTAGAACACATACATGACCCGCTCGATGAAGCCCAGCTCCACCCTCATGGCATCCGTGGCGGACATCCATGGAAACACGTACGTCTGAACCCCGTCCGATCCCAGATAGCCGACGGGGATAAAGAAGCTGGTACAAGCCACGGCAAAGCCTACCGGGAGCAGCAGAAGCAGCCACTTCATCGAAGACTTGGGAAGAATGCGGTTGAAGACCACCAGGTTGGCGTACCCGCTGAACAGAAAGGAGATGGCGGCTATGGAGCTGATGTCCGGAGGCTTCCGGTAGGACTGAAGCACGGACAGGACGGAGTCGTAGCGCATGCCTGCGCTGAACAAGGACTTCACCAGGATGAAGCTGATGAGAGGAGTGCCTATCAAGAGCAGCATCTCGATTAAGAACAGAATGCTGGTCGACTTGAACCGGGCGGCGAACAGGACGGCTACCGTGAACAAGGTATAGATGACGGTCTCCGGAATGTCCGGGTTGATGAACCTCATCGTATACCGGGCGTAGACCAGGAGCTGCAGGAGACCCGCACTGAACCAGACGGCGGCGAACAACAGGAGAAGGGGCTTCCCGATCCATGCCGGAAGGGTGCGGGCATAAATCTCGGGGAGCCCTTCTCCGGGGAAGGCCTGCATGCAGCGGATGCCGGCGAACATCAGGACGGCACCGACCGCAATGCCGGCGGGTATGGCCATGACGGCGCCGTCGAAGCGCTCCCGGATCAGGAGCTTCGGAACGTAGGCCACGACGTTGACCAGCATGTTCACGAAGATCAGATAGTACAGATAGCGTTTCAATGGGATCCCCCCTGGCTCCAGGGTATTAGGTCGGCGCCGGCTCTAGCTCCGCTGCTTCCTGCTGTCCGACTTGGCCTCCATGAACAGCTTCAGATAGGGCTGGCCGAAGACCTCCTTGTTGGTCAGGTAGGCGACCAGCATCACCAGGACCAGGAGGATGCCGACGATTCCGAAGAAGGTGGCCATGATGAGAAACAGATACTTGGTGAACCGGATGCCCACCGTCATCGCATTCACCGGAACCACGAAGTTGGAAATGGCGACGGAGGCCACGATGATGATCATGATATTGCTGATCAGCCCCGCTTGGGTGGCGGCTTGACCCAGAATAAGGCCGCCCACCGTCGTGGCGGTGGAACCGATGGCCTTCGGCAGCCGGATGCTGGCCTCCATCAGCATCTCCATCATCAGGAGCATGAACATGACTTCAATGTAGGACGGATAAGGAACGGGAGCCCGGCTGCCGGCGATGGACAAGGCCAATTGAACGCGCAGAATCTCCGGGTTGAAGGAGGTGATGGCGACATAAACGGCAGACAGCATCAAGCTGATGATGAGGCCCGCGTACCGCAGGACAACGATAACCCGGCTGGGCCAGTAATGCTGATAGATGTCATCCATCGCCGCCATAAAATCGTAGAAGACGGTCGGCAGGATGAGAACGAACGGGGTTCCGTTCAGAACGAATACCACCTTGCCGTGCATCAGATTGTGGGCAATCCGGTCCGGCCGCTCCGTGATCATGAGGGTCGGAAACAGCTCGAACCTCACGCCAGTAAGCTCCCGGTGGAGCTCTCCGACGGATTGAACCATATCGGTCCGGATGCGGGCCAGCGCCGTTTTCACTTGATCCAGCAGCTTGGGGTCCACGGTATCCTGATCATAGATCATGGCCGCCATCGTCTTGGACACTTTGCCGACCGTCAGCATCTCCACCTTCAGGCTAGGCTGGGGATATCGGCTCCGAATCAGATTCAGATTGACGGAGAGCGCCTCGCTGAGCGCAAACTTGGGACCTTGGACCGTAGCCTCCACAGTCGCCTCCGAGACCCGGTCATTGCGGACCTGCAGGACATCCAGCAGATACAGCCTGCCCCCTGCCGCGCACAGTGCCTTTCCCTGAAGCATAGCGGACGCAATGTCCGGACCGGGCTCGATCTGTTCCACTCCGGACAGACACAGAGTCTCCCGTTCATATTGGCTGAAGGAGCCCGCCTGCACATAGGGGGTGATGAACTTGGCTTCCAGCGTCTTCTCGTCCACCAGGGTCTTGATATACAGGAAGGCGGCCTCCTCCTGCCCGTGCTGAAGCGTGAGCGAGACAAAATCTGCGGAATCTCCCAGCATCCGCTTGACCGATTCGATGGCTTGAACGGCTTCCATGGTTCGATCCCTCCAGACAGGCCAAGATTCACCACGTAGTGTAAGCCCCGGGGGCAAAAATATACCCGGCCATGGAAAAAATAGGGCGGCCGGCCTGAACTCGCGAACAAGTCCGGCCGGCCGCCGCATCCGGTCAGCCCGCTATTCGGGGGGAGGAAGCCGTTTCTTCAAGCAGCCAGCGTGCCGTGCGCTCCAGGCCTTCCTCCAGGCTGATCTCCGCCCGCCAGCCCAGCAGCTGCCGGGCCTTCGAGCAGTCCAGGGCGCTGCGCAGCAGATCGCCCGGCCGGGAGCCGGCAAGAATCAGATTCTCCCTGCGGCCCATGGCCCGGGAGACCAAGTCGTAGATCTCAGCCATGTACCGTTCCTCTCCGCTGCCGATGTTCAGCACCTCGCCGTCTCCAGCCTGGAGTGCCGCCAGATTGGCCCGGCATACATCTTCGACATACACGTAATCGCGGGTGGTGCCGAGTGGCTGCTCCGGAGCCGTGAATAACGTGGAGGGCTGCCCGGCGGCCAGATTATGCATAAAGATCGGAACTGCACCGCATTCGCCTTCGGGGGCCTGGCGGGGACCATAGACGTTGGCGTAGCGCAGCGCGACGAACTCGAGACCATGGGTCCGGCGGTAGAACCGGAGGTATTGCTCCACGGTATACTTGCTGATGGCGTAAGGAGACTGGAGGGCGGGACGGGCTTCCTCCGGTGTGGGGATCTCCGTCTCTTCGCCTGCCAGCGCGCCTCCGGTGGAAGCGAAGATGAACCGCCCCGTTCCATACCGGATGCACAGATCGAGCAGCCGTAGGGTGCCCGCCACATTCACGTCGGCGTCCAGGGAGGGACAGGCCACGGATTTGGGCACCGATTTCTGTGCCGCATGATGGTTGACGACGTCGGGGCGCTCCCGCTCGAAGACGGCCTCAAGCCCGTCGGAGCGAACGTCCAGCTTGTAGAACACCGCGCCCGCCGGCACCTGCTCCCGCTTCCCGGTGCTCAGATCGTCGACCACCACCACCTGGTGCCCTTCCTTCAGATACCCTTCCGCTACATGGGACCCGATAAAGCCGGCTCCGCCGGTTACCAAAATTTTCATTGTATCCTCTCTCCCTTCACTGCTTCGAATAGTCCGGTTTCCTTCTCAATCCCGATTGCCCCGGTGTGGCGGATCCGTTCCTCCAGCATCCGGTGAAACTCATGCAGACGCGCTCCTCCCAGCACCTCCCGCACATTGCCCGAGGTAGAGGTAACGTAAGCCAGCAGGGGCTCCGCTTCGGTGACGCGAAGCGCATCCTCGTACCGCAAGAGGCGGATGGCACCGAACCAGGGGGCCAGCTGCCGCGCGCCGTTGTCCAGACCGAAGCCGAGAGCCAGATCCGTATCGGACAGGACCAGCCTGGAGTCGAAGCCGGAGAGCAGGGACTTCAGTCCCTTCAGATGGCTCTCGCCGATGGTAGCGGCGTACAGCTTGCCGCCAGGCTTCAACACCCGGTGAAGTTCCCGGAACGCCGCCTCCCTGTCCTCCGCATGGTAGAGCATGTGGTTGGCCAGCACGGCGTCGAAGCTGGCGTCCGGGTAAGGCAGCCTCTGCACATCCGCCTGCTCGAAGCGGAAGCGTCCGGCCCGGTCCCCGAGGCGCTCCCGGGCATCCTCCAGCATGCCCTCCGAGCGGTCGGTCAGGAGGATCTCCCATCCGCCGGGGATCCGGTCCAGATTCCGGTGCCAGAGGCTGGCATCCCCGCAGCCGACCTCCAGAATCCGGCACGCCTCCGGCAGCTCCAGCCGGTCGAAGAGCCAGAGGTGCCAGCTGTACGGATTCACGCTGAACCCGTCGTGCAGCCGGATGCGGGTATGCAGATTCCGGGCGTCCCGGTACTGGTCCGCCCACCGTTCCTCCCGGTTCACCACTTGGATGATGGAGATGAAACGGTCCCAGCCCGCACCACCGCCGGAGGCGGAGGGAGCGTCACCGGCCTCCATCGCTTCCAGGGTTTCTCCGACCGCCCGGTGCAGGAGACGGAGGTGCTCCATTTTGCTGCGGATGATGGTTCTCTGGATGCGGAGGGATTCCTTCAGATCCTCGCCGGGGCCGTCCCGGTCGATGACGCCCTTGATCTCCTCCAGGGAGAAGCCGATGTAGCGCAGGGTCAGAATCCGCTGTAGACGAGCGAAGTCCTGTTCGCTGTACAGCCGGTATCCGGCCTCCGTCCGGGAGCTGGGCCTTAAGAGACCCACCTTGTCATAGAACCGCACCGTCCGGATGGTGACTCCCGCCCGTTCGGCAAACTGGCCTGCCGTCATCCACTCCGGATGAGCCTGTCGCTTCATTGCCATCGCCTCCGCTTTCCCGTCTATCCGTATTGTATAAGATGACCATACGTCACCCTCAAGCGTTTTTTTGGGGAAAAATACAAAGAAGCCGTGCTCCTATTGCTCCAGGGGAGCAAGGAACACGGCTGTCGGCCGGGCATCAGCGGGCCGCGTAGGCCTCCGCCGCCAGACACAGGTAATAGGATAGCCCCGTCTGCTGGGCCTCCAGCATGCCGCGGTGGAAATCATCCTGCAGGAAGAACCGCATCACTCCGGCGAACTCGGCCGGCGTATTCATCGGCTGTCCCCTACGGGCTCCGTAATCCAGATGGTCCCGGATCAGCTCGGCCACGCGGTCGCTGTCATGCTTGGCGCCGTCCCGGAGAGCGCCGGCCATTCCGCCCATGAAGCGGGAGGCCTCTGCCGCATCCTCGTTCATCTCCTCCACCTGCAGGGGAGGGCTCCCCTCCAGCAGATCGTAGCCATACTGATCCTTCAAGTACGCCTGCTGCTCCGCCAGCGCTTCCTTCCACTCGGCTTCGCTCTTGAAGCCTTCGAACAAATCCTTGGGTTCCATAACCGCACCGTCCTTCACGCTTGTGATGGTATGGTCCAGAGTCTGGAGAAGCCGCTCCATTCGTTTGATCCGGCGAAGGAACAGCTTTTTCTGCCCGGCGAGCAGGGTGGCCCGGTCCTTCTTGCGTTCCAGCAGCGCCTTGATGTCGTCCAGCGGGAAGTCCAGCTCCTTATAGAAGAGAATCTCCTGCAGGCGCTCCAGCTCTTCGGGCCCGTAGAGCCGGTATCCCGCCTCCGTGGTGGAGCAAGGGGGCAGGAGGCCGATATGATGGTAATGGTGCAGGGTCTTGACCGTAACCCCCGCAAGTGCCGACAGATCCTTCACGGTATAGAGCAGCGTCTTCATCTCCTTTCCGATATTCATCCTACAGCCTCCTGTTACCGGAGGGTCAAGGGGGCGGCAAAAAAAGAGCTGTAAGCCTTCAGGCCTACAGCTCGGCAAGCAGATCGCCGGCGATGAGGGAGGCTCCGCCGGCGGGGCGCCGGGCCGCGGCACGGTCTCCGGCCGCGCCGTGAAGGTAGACGCCGAACGCGGCAGCCTGTTCGGCGGGGTAGCCCTGGGCGAGCAGGGAGGCGATGATCCCTGCGAGCACGTCGCCGGAGCCGCCGGTGGCCATGGCCGGGCCGCCGGTGGCGTTCACGTATGCGGCGCCGTCCGGGCCGGCCGTGACGGTGCGGGCGCCCTTCAGCACGAGGACGACCCCGTGCTGCTCCGCGAAGCGGAGGGCCAGGCCGATGCGGTCCTGCTGGACCCCGGCCGTGGTGGTTCGCGCCAGGCGCGCCATCTCCCCGGGATGTGGAGTGAGCACGGTGGGCGCGGTCCGGCGGGGCCAGAGGGCCAGGCCCTGGGCGTCCGCCAGCATGTTCAGGGCGTCGGCGTCCAGCACCAGCGGACCGGTGACGCCTTCCCAGACGGCGCGGAGCCACTCCGTGTCGCCCGGCCAGCGGCCCAGCCCCGGGCCGGCGACGGTGGCGTCCCGTCCGGCGGACAGGGCCGCCAGATCTGCACCGGAGGTGCGGGACCAGGGATTGGCCGCTTGGGGCGGAGCGGCGGGCGGAGTGGGCGGGAGAGCAGCGGGGCCGGGAAGACCGCCCCTATCGGCCGGAACAGACACGTCCGCTTGAGCCGACTCGGCCACAGGAGCGAGCATGGCCTCCGGCACCCGTCCGGCGGCCAGAGCGGCGGCACTCTCGGGCATGGCCCAGGTGGCCAGCCCGCAGCCGGCTCGGAGCGCGGCAGAGGTGCAGAGCATGCCCGCTCCCAGCATGCGGGGGGAGCCGGCCGCCGCCAGCACGTGGCCGAAGGTGCCCTTGTGCGAGTCGGCGGCGCGCGGCCGTTCCGGGTCCAGGCCCAGGGCGTCCGCCACGGTGTCCGGTGCCACAGCCCGCACCCGGATCCCGGCTTCATCCGCCAGCCGGGACGGAATGCCGATGGGGGCCACGGTCACGCTTCCGGCGGCTTCGGCGCCGGGGTACTGGGTCAGCCCCCGCTTCAAGAACGCCAGGGCCACCGTCCGGTCGGCCCGGATGCACGGCTCGTGGACGGCGCCGGTGTCGGCGTCCAGGCCGCTCGGGATGTCGGCTGCCACGATGGGCAGCCGGCTGGCGTTGGCGGCGCGGATCAGCGCCGCCGCCGGCTCCCGCGGCGCTCCCGCCGTGCCCGTGCCGAGCAGCGCGTCGATGATGCCGGAGTACCGGTGCCAGGGCACCGGTGCTCCGGCTTCCGACGCGTCGAAGCACGGGACGCCGAAGCGCGCCGCCATCGCGGCCTGCTGACGGGCCTCGCCCGTCAGCGAATCGGCGGCCGTCGTCAGGGCCGCCTCCACCGCCACGCCCGCCTCCAGCAGATGGCGGGCGGCCGCCAGACCGTCCCCGCCGTTGTTGCCTTTGCCGGCGAGCACGAGCCAGCGCTCCCGGCTCCAGGCGGCACGGTCGCGGCCGAGCTTCTCCCGGAGGAGGCGGAGGATAGCCTCCGCAATGGCGCGGCCGGCATTCTCCATCAGCACCAGAGCCGGAATGCCGATTCCATCGATGGTGAGCCGGTCCAGCCGGCGCATCTCCTCCGAGGTGACGATGTGGAGGGGGGAGCAGACTTCAAGCCCGGCGGGCTGCGGCTTTCCTTTATGTTCGGTCGGTTGCATAGGGGGATCCCTCCTTTTTTATCCGATCCACAGATCCCACAGCTGCTTGCCGATCAAGAGAGTGGTGACGGAGAGGAAGAGGGGCTTCACGTAGGTGCTGCCCTTGCGGATGGCGACCTGGGAGCCCACCAGCGCCCCGGCGACCATAGCGAGTCCCATCGGCAGCCCGTAGTACACGTTGACCGACCGCAGGGCAAAAAAGGTGGCCAGGCTCCCCAGATTGCTGGCCAGATTCAACACCTTGGAATTGGCGGACGCGCCGACGAAGTCGAAGCCCAAGAGAAGAAACAGGAAGATCAGGAAGGAGCCGGTGCCGGGGCCGAAGAAGCCGTCATAGAAGCCGAGCAGCAGGGACCCGAACCCCAGGACCAGCGCGTTTTTCATCGTCCAGCCGGCGAATTGGCTTTGATTTCCCCAGTTTTTCTTGCATAATGTATAGAGGGTGACCGCAATGAGGAGACCGACTACCAGCGGCTTCAGGAAGGTGGCCGGAATCTGCTTGACCGTGAAGGCGCCCGCCACCGAGCCGATCAATGAAAGCGGAAACAACGCCGCGACGGTGCGAAGTTGAATCTTGCCAGAGAAGAAGAAGGAAGCCGAGCTGGTCAGGGAAGAGAGCGTCCCTGCCAGCTTGTTCGTGCCTAGGACTAGTCCCGGAGGCAGCCCTGTGAACAAGAGGGCGGGGACGGAGATCAGACCGCCGCCTCCGACGACGGAATCGATGAATGAAGCGGCAAAGCCCGCCCCGATGAGAAACAACAGCATGACAAGATCCGGATGCTCCACGATGATCGCTCCTTGATGGGGAAAGATGGGTAAGCAAGTATGACAAGAGTATAGCGTATAAAGGGGTCAATCGGACATGATCATTTTGAAAACGAAGGAACAAATCGGCAAGATGCGGGCCGCAGGCAGGCTGCTGGCGGCCTGCCATCAAGAGATCGCCCGGAGGCTGCGGCCGGGTCTGACCACCTGGGAGATCGATCAGTTCGTCGAAACGTATCTGACCGCTCACGGCGCCACTCCGGAGCAGAAGGGCTACCATGGCTATCCCTATGCCACCTGTGCCTCCGTCAATGACGTCATCTGCCACGGCTTCCCGCGGAAGGAAGCGCTGAAGGAAGGGGATATCGTCACCATCGACATGGTGGTGAACCTGGACGGCTGGCTGGCGGATTCGGCCTGGTCCTACGGCGTCGGCGCCATCAGCGACGAAGCCTCGAGGCTTCTCCTGACCACGAAGGAGGCGTTGTACCGGGGGATTGCCAAGGCGGTTGCCTGCAACCGCATCGGGGACGTGGCCCATGAGATCGAGACCTATGCCGAATCCTTGGGGTATTCGGTGGTGCGTGATTTCATCGGCCACGGCATCGGCACCAGCATGCACGAGGCCCCCGAGGTTCCCCATTACGGTCCGCCGGGGCGGGGTCCGAAGCTCCGGCCGGGGATGGTCTTCACCATCGAGCCCATGCTGAACGTGGGCTCCTTCCGGACCAAGGTGGATGCGGACGGGTGGACCGCCCGGACGGTGGACGGCAGCCTGTCCGCCCAATTCGAGCACACGTTGGCGATTACGGACGAAGGGACGGTCATCCTGACCGAACTTTAATGTTTGGACCGAACTTTAAATTGCCCCTTGGATGGACAGGTCTTATAATGATCCTATCATTCATGCGCAACTATTCCGACATCAAAGAGGGTGAGCCTGATGCTAGACAGCCTGTCCCGGATCTTAGGCCTGCATACCTTGAAGATCAGGCTGCGCTTCTGGGTGTCCTCCATCATCGTGATGCTGGGTCTGTTGATTCTCGGCAGCACCTATCTGCAGGAGGCCACAACCCGCACCCGCGATACGAACCGGCAGTTGATCGAGACGGCCGACATCCAGCGGCTGTCAATCGAGAATTGGATCTCCGACCATGCCGCCCAGATCCGGTACCTGGCTAAGATGCTATCCGGTCCGGAGAAGAACAGGGAGCAGATCGCCCAATGGTTCTCCACCTTCATCGGCTCCCAAGACCAGTTCGCGGCCGTCGTCTATGTGGACAAGACCGGCGTAACCGCCGTGGACTCCGATGGGTCGCCTGGCGTGAACGTAAGGGAACGGGAATACTTCGAGGCCGCCCGGCAGGGCAGGGAGCTCGTCACCGATATCATGATCGGCAAAACGTCGGGCAAGCCGATCGTCCTCTTTTCCAGTCCCGTGTCGGACAAGGAGGGCCGGTTCAACGGCTTGGTGTTCGGGAGCATCCGGATCGAGACCCTGGAGAAGCTGATGGATCTGTACGACTTCGGCGACTCGGGCGAAACCTATCTCCTGGACCGGTCGGGACGCTTCATCACCAGTCCCCGCCACTACCCGGTGAGGAGTCTGGAGGATACCAACCATTCGGAGATCTATGAGCGGGCGTCCAGCGGTCAGGCGGAGGAATCATCTTACCTGAATTACAGAGGCGTCCAGGTCATCGGCGAGGCCATCTGGATCAAGGATCACCAATGGATCATCGTAGCGGAGCGGGAGCATGCGGCGGTGTTCAAGCCGCTGTACCGGAATATGTGGACCACCTGCGGCATCGTTCTGGGGGTTCTGGGTCTTAGCATATGGCTGATCCTGGCCCTGACCCGGCGGATCGAACGTCCGATCCGGTTCCTCCTGGTCGGCACCAAGATCATGCGGGACGGGAATTACGACTACCGCATCGCGCCGGAGGAGATCGAATCGGCGCCGGTGGAGCTGAAGCAGCTCTGCGATACCTTCAATCTGACCGCCCAGAAGCTGAAGTCCACCATCCAGATGCTGGAGCAGTCCGCCGTCATCGACCAGCTGACGGAGGTGTACAACCGCCGCTTCATCATGAACGAGGGGAACATGCTCCTGGAAACCTGCATCCGCGCGGAGCAGCCCTGCTCGGTGCTCATGATCGACATCGACTTCTTCAAGAAGGTTAACGATACCTACGGCCATCTGGTCGGCGACCGGGTCATCATCCACGCCGCCTCGATCCTGATGTCCTGCATCCGTTCCTGCGATATGGTATCCCGCTACGGAGGAGAAGAATTCCTGATCCTAGCCCCCAACACAGGGGCCGCCCCCGGGGGACTTCAGTTGGGCGAGCGGATCCGGCAGGAATTCGAGGACCATCCGTACCGTGAGGAGGCTCTCTCCATCCCGCTTACCGTCAGCATCGGAGTCAGCGACTACCGCAGCGGGGGAAGCTTCGGCAAGACGGCCTTGGAGGATATGATCTCCCGGGCCGACGAGGCCTTGTACAAGGCGAAGCGCAGCGGGCGCAACCGGGTGGAGAGCCTGGAGGCCGCCGACGAGACCGGACGGAAGTAGGAAGCAGATCAGGTCCGGACCATGAACGCAGGAACTTTATGGAACCCGCAAGGGTTCCTTTTCCTTTTGACGAAATCTCCTTCCATATGCCATTCTAGAGCGGTAGAGAAGTATGACCGGACCAAGCTCCACTATCCGAAAGGAAGGTGAACGGCATGCGCCGTCCCTCATTCCGCTACCTGCCCAGAAGCCTGAAGAACCGGCTGATCGTCTTGTTCCTGGTCTTCATTCTGCTTCCGTTCGTAATCTTAAGCGCTTACAATTTCGTGTCCGTCGAGGCGGAGCTGCAGCAAAGCGCCAGCGACCGGGACCGGGACAAGCTCTATTCCCTGAAGCAGAGTCTGCAGGACCAGATCGGCATCATGGTCAAGACCTGGCCGATGTTCGAGCAGGACCGGGCTTTTTCCGACCTGATGCGCAATCCCGATGCCTATGAGTGGAGCGACCGCAAGGGCCGGGTGGAGAGCAAATTCAGCAGCGTGGCCAACGGGACTTTCCTCTCAGGGATGCAGGTCTTCTACACGCTGTTGGATCTGAAGGGGAACGCCTACACGTCCTATTACCCGAACGAGCCGCTGGATTATGACAGTCTGCTGCACATCCCGGGGTTCCAGCGGGTTCTGAACGGTCCGGAGAGCAACGCCTGGGTGACGCAGGATCTGAGCGACGTGAAGCGGGACCTGAACCGGAGCACCCAGATGGTCTCCTTCTATGCCCTGCTGAAGGACAGCTACTATCCCGCACACGGACTGCTCCGCATCAGTATGGATTATGAGGAGTGGTTCCAGCGGGTCACCCGCAGCGTGACGGAAAGCCGGGACGAAGGCGCCTTCTATGCCCTGGCCGAGGGGGGAGGCCGAACCCTGCTCGTCTCCGACCCTAAGCGGCAGCTTCCGAAGAAGTCTCTGGATGATGCGCTGCACGCGGCGGATGCCCATAGCGGCGCCAACTGGCGCGACCAGAAGGCGGGTATGCTCTATACGAGCGCCTATATTCCTATGCTGGACTGGTATCTGATCAAGGGAACGCCGCTTCATGAGCTCTTCGCCGAAGTGGACCGGATGAAGACCCGGTATTATACGGTGCTGGCCGGCTGCGTGCTGGTGTTCGCCGCCTTGACCATCGCCTTGTCCTCCGGCATCACCCGACCCTTGTTCCGGCTTCAGCGGAAGATGGAGGCTATGGCCGGCAGCGACCTGAAGACCGTTCTGCCGGAGACGAGCAGCACGGAGGAGATCCAGTCCTTGACGCGAAGCTTCAACCGAATGGTCCAGGATATCCACGGGCTGGTGAACCGGCTGAAGCTGGAGGAGCGCCAGAAGCAGGCGGTCCGCTTCCAGGTACTGCTCTCCCAGATGAACCCGCACTTTCTCTTGAATACGCTGAACACGGTGAAGAGCATCGCCATGCAGGAGGATCAAGACGAGATCCATGACATCTGCGTGTCGCTCGGCAAGCTCCTGGAGTCCGGCTTGAACCTGGACGTGGACCTGATCCACCTGAAGGAGGAGCTGGGACTGGTCAGCGCCTATATGCAGATTCAGAATGCCCGCTTCGGCAACCGCTTCGAGACGGTATTCGACCTGGATCCGTCCCTTCAGTATGCGCTGGTGCCGAAGATGTCCCTGCAGCCCTTGGTGGAGAATGCCATCGTCCACGGCTTCGGCAGTACGGTGCGGGAGGGGAATATCCGCATCTCAGCCGTCATGGAGGGCAAGAGGCTGCTCCTGGCGGTGGAGGATGACGGCATCGGCTTGGAGGCGGCCAAGGCCCGGCCGAAGCGGCGCGCCCACTCCGGCGTAGGGCTCAGCAACCTGAGGGAGCGGCTTCATCTTCTGTATCAGAGCCAGGCCGCCTTGACGCTGGAGGAGCGGGAGCAGGGAACGTCGGCCCGGCTGGAGCTTCCGCTCCTGCTTGCCACCCCTTACCAGACGGGCGGGCAGGACCGGCAGCCGCAGGATCACTCATGAGATGGAGAAGAGGAGAGATGCTTCCATGAGAACGGTACTCTTGGTGGAGGACGAAGAGCAGGCGCGGGGATATGTCCGCAAGGTGCTGGAGAAGCTGAACGCCGGATTCGCTGTAGCCGGCGAGGCGGAGAACGGAGAGCAGGCGCTGGAGCTCATCCGGCGGCTGTCGCCCGATCTGGTCATCGCGGACATCGACATGCCCGTGATGGACGGCGTGGAGCTGCTCCGGAAGGCCAGGAGCGAGGGCTTCGAAGGCCGTTTTCTCATGCTGACCTGCATGAGCGACTTCGAATATGCGCGTCAGGCGCTGGAATATGGGGCCTCCGGCTACCTTCTGAAGCTGTCCCTGGATCCCGGCAAGCTGCGTGAATCGTTGTCCCGCATCGAATCGGAGCTGGCGGGACGCGACCGGCTGAAGAAGCTGGACAAGGTCTGGTCGGATATGCCCCGCAAGCCGGAGGAGGGGTACACGGACCATCCCGAGATCAACAAGGTCATGGCGTTCTTGAAGGAGCATTACGCGGAGGACCTGAGCCTGAAGCGGCTGGCCGAGCTGGCCTGCATGGAGGCCAGTTATCTGAGCGATCTGTTCAAGAAGAAGACGGGGGATACGCTGACCCACTACCATCAGCGTCTGCGGGTGGAAGCGGCTGCCCTTCTGCTTCGGGAGTCCTCCTTGTCCATCTCGGAGATCGGAGAGAAGGCCGGATTTTCGGGGGACAGCTATTTCATCAAGATCTTCAAGCGATGGATGGGCGTCACCCCCAGCGATTACCGCAAGTCCGCTCCGTAAAAGATCTGTCCGGCAGTCCGCAGCAGTCCGCATGCCCATGCCCCAGGATCCAAATATCGTTGCATGATTCCCCAAACCGTGTATCTGCCCCGCTGGAGGACGGGATGCTATGATGAGCATGTAGACCAGAACATAAGGCGAAGGGGATGGAATAATGAACAAAGCCAAGTGGTTCACAGGCGGCTTAAGTCTCTTGATGGCGGCAGGCGTAACGGCAGGCTGCGGGTCCTCGGACAGCGGCGCTTCAGGAAGCAGTGCTTCTCCCGGTACGGCCAGCACGGCGGCGGCTACCCAAGCGCCGAAGAAGACGGTGCAGCTGAAGATGTGGGGCGGGGTCCCTGCGGAATCGGGGCCGCAGGCCGTCGTGGACGCATGGAACAAGCAGAATCCGGACATCCAGGTCACCTATGAGCGCTTCGTGAACGACGACCCGGGCAATCTGAAGCTGGATACGGCCCTCATGACCGGCCAGGATGCGGACCTGTATGTGAACTATACCTACTCCCGTCTCCAGAAGCGTAAGGAATCCGGATTGGCGCTGGATCTCTCCGCCTTCAAGGACTATAACATCGATGAGAAAATGGGCCCCGATGCCAAGCTGTGGACCATCGACAACAAATACTACGGCCTGCCGACCAAGAAGAATCTGAGCTTCATCTGGCTGAACAAGAACGCCCTGGATGAAGCGGGCCTGCCGATTCCTCCCCTGGATTGGACCTGGGACGACATGAAGACCTACGCAGCCAAGCTGAAGAAGGATAAGCGCTGGGGCCTCCTGATTCACGAATCCAACTACATGGGCCAGGTGGATGCGGCAACGGCGGCCATCGGCTACACCAAGGCGGACGGCACCTCCAACCTGAACAATCCGCTGGCCTCGAAGGGCTTCGAGATCAGCTTCGATATGATGGCGAAGGATAAATCCATGCCGATGTATGGCGAGCAGATGACCTCCAAGATGCCGACGGACACCATGTTCCTGAAGGGCGAAGGGGCCATGCTGTATGCGGGGGAATTCATCTTCCGCAACGCCAACAACCTGAAGGATTACCCGCGCAGCTTCAAGATCGCCTTCGCCGCCCTGCCGAGGCTGTCGAAGAATGAGACCGAGTTCAAGTACCCCGCCGGATTGGGAGACGTGGTCTCCATCAATGCCAAATCCCCGAATAAGGAAGCGGCGTGGAAGTTCCTGAAGTGGTACGCGGACGGGGGCATGCTGCCCATGGCTTCCGGCGGACGGCTGCCGGCCTCCAAGGATGCCAACGTGGACGAGGCCGTGAAGCTTCTGTTGGCCGGCGTGGAGACCACGTACGATCAGGATTCGCTGAAGAAGGTGGTCTTCGGCAAGTTCCCGACCTTCGTGTCGACGCTGGAGCAGCAGGTCATCGATCTCCGGAAGGAAGAATTCGAGAAGTACTTCCTGGGCAAGCAGGACCTGAAGAATACGCTCGAGAACATGGCGAAGCGGCATAACGATTTCCTGAAGCAGAATAAGAAATAAGATTTGGTACCGGATGGAGGAACTCTTATGGGTGGAAGCTGGATGAGCCGGCAGAGTAGAATGGGCTATCTGTTTATTCTGCCGAACATGCTGGGCGTCATTGTCTTTTTCTTAATCCCTGCCGTCTTCTCGCTTGGCCTGACCATGACCAATTACCAATTCGCCAACCCGAACTACCGCTTCATCGGCTTGGACAATTTCACCCGGCTGTTCGCCGATGAGAAGTTCATCATCGCCATCAAGAACACGCTGCTCTACCTGGCCGCCGTGCCGGTCTCGCTCATCGTCGCCTTCCTGGTGGCGGTGGCGCTGAACCGGAGCGTCTTCCTGAAGAGCCTGCTCCGCTCCATGTATTTCATGCCGTACATCACCAGCGGCGTAGCCGTCTACTTCGTCTGGATGCTCCTGTTCCAACCGAGCCAAGGACCGATCAACGGGTTCCTCCGGGCCGTCGGCATCGACAGTCCTCCGGGGTGGTTCGCTTCGACGGACACCGCTATGTTCGCCTTCATCATCATCGCCGTCTGGGCCACCCTGGGCTACAATATGATCATCTATATGGCTGCGCTCCAGGAGGTCTCACCGGAGCTCTTGGAGGCCGCCCGCATAGACGGGGCCCGGACCTACACCCTTATCCGGCATGTGATCTGGCCTCTGGTCAGCCCGACGACCTTCCTGCTCTTGATCACCGGTCTGATTGGAGCCATCAAGGGCTTTGGCGTCATCTACGCCATCACCCAGGGGGGACCGGGCTCCAGCACCACCGTTATGTCTCTTCTGATCTATAAGACCGCCTTCAGCTATTACGAGATGGGCTATGCTTCGGCCATCTCCTGGGTGCTGTTCGCCTTCGTGCTGCTGATCACCCTGGTCCAGTGGTACGGCCAGAAAAAATGGGTTCACTACTAGGAGGGGGCAGCCATGGAGACGAAGTCCTTACTGAACAAAATCGTGCTGACCTGTATGCTGGGCCTGCTCGGTCTGGGCATGATCCTGCCCTTCCTGTGGATGATCAGCACGTCCTTCAAGACGCCGGCCGAGGTATTCGATTACAACCGCTGGATTCCCACGACGCTCGAATGGAAGCACCACATCAAGGTGTGGAGCGGCAAAAGCAGCTTCCTGCCCTACTATCTGAACTCCCTCAAGATCGCCTTCATCAGCATGGCGGGGGCTACGTTCCTGTCTGCCTTGGCCGCCTACGGCTTCTCCCGGATTGAGTTCAAGGGCCGTGACGCCATGTTCCTCTTGTACCTGTCCATGATGATGATCCCGCCGCAGGTGCTGTTCGTGCCGAAGTTCATCATGTTCGATTGGATGCACATCTACAATACTCATCTGGCCTTGATCCTTCCCGGCCTGTTCACCATCTTCGGCGTGTTCATGCTCCGCCAGTTCTTCATGGGCATACCGAAGGAGATCACCGAATCGGCCTTCATCGACGGGGCGGGGCATGGCAGGATCTTCCTCCGTCTGGTCCTGCCTTTGGCGAAGCCGGCTCTGGCCACCCTGGCCATCCTGGACTTCTCCTGGCACTGGAACGACTTCGAGAATGCCCTCGTGTTCCTGACGGACCGGAAGCTCTATACGGTGCCGCTGGGGCTGCAGAACTTCGTGCTGGAATTCAACGTCGATTACAACGGAATGATGGCTGCGGCGACGGCGGGCATCCTTCCCATGCTGCTGGTCTTCCTGATCGGACAGCGCTTTATCATCCAGGGGCTGTCCGGTACGGCCGTCAAAGGCTGACAGGCCTGGCGGCCGCGCATACGGGCCTGAACATAACGAACGCCGACTCGATCCGAGTCGGCGTTTGTTTTTTTGCGCACCAGACAGGTTGCCTTAGTCCGGCAGCATATACAAGACCACGGGCAATTCCGAGACACTTTTGTCCAGCTGCTTCCGGCATTGGGTCGGCGTCCAGATGGAGAGGGCTTTATACTCCTTGGCCATATGGGCCTGATCGCAATAGCCGGACATCAGGGCGGCCTGGACCGGGTTCATCTGCTTCAGATACTTCATGGACCGCCGGAACCGGACGATGCGGCTGTATTCCCTTGGCGTCATGCCCAAGGTCTGTACAAAGTCTCTTTCCAGCTGCCTCTTGGATATGGACAGCTCTTGAACGACGGATTCGAGGGAGAGCTCCGGACGGCTCTCGAGCATTTTGGATGCATGGCAGATCCGGTCCATCTTGTAGCGATGCACGTACGGGCTTTGTTCCGCGTACCGCAGCAGCCGCAGCTCCGCCATACCGGCCCTGTGGCAGGGCGGAGCCTGAATCAGCATCTCGCACAACCGCCGGAAGAAGGGGACATCGGTCAATGGAGTGACCTCGGCACATACAAGAGGGAACATTCCGGTCAGCCGATGGAAGAGCTCCACCTCCATGGAGACGATAAGAGCTGTAGCATCGTTCGAAGTGCCTACCAGCGGATGCTTATTCATCCCCAAGGCCACTACGTCCCCTGCCCGAAAGCAGATGCCGTTATAAGAACCGGTGCCTTCCAATATGAAGGTGATGGAGATGGAGGTGGTAGCCAGGATAGGGCTTTCGCCGCAGCCCATCGTATAGTGGACAAAATGCAGAATCCCGAACGGATGCATGGGACGCGTTTGCATGTGCGTATACCTCGCGAATGGTGGATTGGGTTAATAGCCGGTTCCTTCGTAGCCGTGAAGAAGCCTGTTCGCAACGGGCTTATGCGCAAAATCGACGTCGAAGTTCTGAAGGACTTGAGTCGGCGTCCAGATGGAGAGCTTCTTGTATTCCTTAGTCATGTGGGCCTGGTCGCAGTAACCGGACTTCAAGGCTGCTTGGACAGGGTCCAGGCTTCTCAAGTACCTCAAGGATCTGTGGAACCGTCTGATCCGGTAGTATTCCGTAGGCGTCATCCCCAGGAACAGGGAGAAGTCCCGTTCCAGCTGTCTCCGGGAGAGGACGAGCTCCTGTGAGATGGCGTCCAAATCGGGCTGCTGGTGCTTCGACAAGAGCGATGCGGCATATTGAATCCGAGCCAGCTTGGCGCTGGAATCATAGGAATTTTGCTCCGCTAACTTCCATAATCTCAGCTCGGCAATGCCTGCTTGATGGGACTCCGGCGCTTGAGCCAGCAGTTCGCACAGATGTCTGAAGAAGGGGATATCGTTCAGCAGAATAACCTGGGCGCATTCGGCGGGCAGCATCCCCGTTAACCGGTAGAAGAGGCCCATATCCATTTCGGCAATGAATACCGATGCATGTTGAGAGCTTCCGGTCATCGGTTCCTTGTTCATGCCCATGGCGATCACATCGCCGGAACGAACGGCAAGATTCCGGTGCATGCCGCTTCCCTGGAGGATGAAGTGGATGGCAATGGTGGTATCGGCCGGTATGGCGCTTTCGCCTGCTTCTATATGATGGTGGACAAAATGCTTCATGCCGAAGTTGTGCATGGGAAGGTATTTCATGGAGACCGCTCCTCGGGTTTGGGATCACAAGGGTGCTTTTAAGCAGACCGATTCGGTATCCGCATTTTTTTTGAGTATAAAGAACCATTTTTGGTCTATTATAGCAAGATTCTTGCGCTTGTCTTGTATAAAAACGACATCGGCCGGTAGTTGCCCATGATAACAGAACACGTGAAGATAAGGGGCAACCTGTCGTTTACTTACAATATTATTTTACTGGAATTTCTTAAGCTGAACTATGAAAATCTCGTGAATGGAAAAGGAGAGTTATCGATGCTGTCAAAAATGAACCGAAGCAGAATCAGTTTACTGCTGGTGCTCAGTATGATCATGAGCTTCATGGTCCCGGCATGGGCCATGGGTGCAACAACTGTAACGTTAAGCGATATTGGGAGTTCGTATGCCGCGAAGGAAATCCAGTATCTTGTGGACCAGGGCATGGTCTCAGGCTATGAGGACGGCACCTTCCAGCCCATGAAGCCCATGACGCGTGCGGAGCTGGCCAAAGTACTGGCCAAATCCAAAGGATTGAAGGAGGACCAAGCTGCTGCCGCCAAGTTTACGGACGTGGAGCCGGGAGCTTGGTATACAGGCGTAATCGGGGCCGTCGTGAAGGCCGGAATTGCCGAAGGCACCTCCAGCAGCACCTTCTCTCCGAATGCCTTCGTAACCCGCCAGGAGCTGGTGATCTTCTTTATCCGCGCCTTCGGTTGGGATCAGCAGGCCAAGCAACCGGCAGCCGGCGGTTTGAAATTCACCGATGCCGCTCAAATTGCCGATTGGGCGAAGCCTTATGTGGCTTTTGCATATAAGATCGGCTTTATTGCCGGAATCAGCAGTC
Source organism: Oryzibacillus soli (assembly GCF_051594765.1). Taxonomy (NCBI): domain Bacteria; kingdom Bacillati; phylum Bacillota; class Bacilli; order Caryophanales; family Paenibacillaceae; genus Oryzibacillus; species Oryzibacillus soli. Next base: position 143,525 of record NZ_JBPPGJ010000002.1, on the reverse strand, counting down.
CGGACGGAACGGTGAGCTTCCAGCCGGCTGTTCCTGCGGAGCGCCAGGCTCTCGCCAAGCTGGCTTATGAACTCATCCTTCATGCATCCAAATACGAAGACGCGGCGAAGACGCTTCCCGGCTACACCCCGAAGCCGTCCGACAGCAGTGTGACCCCGACACCGACACCGACGCCGTCCGCTACCACAACACCTGCGGGCAGTGGTTCCCCGACGCCGACCCCGTCCGCTACTCCGTCCAGCGGAGACAGCTCCGGCGGTTCGGACGATTCCAGCTCGACGCCGACTCCTGTCACGCCGACGCCGGCGCCGAGCGGTTCGGCAACGCCTACACCAACACCGACGGGCTCGGCGACCCCGACACCGACAGGCTCTGCAACGCCGACACCGACCGGTTCTGCAACGCCGACACCGGTGCCGACGCCGAGCACACCTGCATCGATCCATGATACTCTTTCTTTGTCGGATTCCATCCTGACCATCTCCGACTTGAGCGCCGAACAGGTGACCGCTTCCTTTAACGGTGACGACGTTACGAAGACGGCGGTTTGGACTAGTGCAGATTCCCACGTGGCAACCGTAACGGAAGGCCGGATTGTTCCGGCAGGCCCGGGAACGACCAGCATCACTGCGGTGTATGGCGGCCGTTCCGCCAGTGTCGTCGTTCAGGTGGAGGTGGATCCTTCCGGCTCCAAGATTCTGACGAATTTGACGACGAGCGCTTCGGACATCACCTTTACGGACAGCAATCCGTCTCCCCAGACCGTGACCGTTACGGCCCATTACAGCGACGGCTCGACGGAGGACGTAAGCGATCAAGCGAGATGGACGGTGAATGAGCGGGACATCGTTACGGTTTCCAATGGCGTGTTCACTCCTCTGGAGTCCGGCACTTCGGAGGTATCGGCTATGTTCGGCGGTTTGATCCTGGAATATGCCGTTGCCAACAATATCAGCTTGGCACCCGATACCCTGAGCAGCCTGCAGATCACCTACCCTTATTTGGGAACGGATGATGCTTATCTCAATCAGTCCGGCCAACTGGTGTTGAATTCGGCGGGGAACAAGGAGGCTGTGCTGTATGCGGTCTACGGGAATGGAGCCCGCAGGAATGTTAGTACCAGCGCCGTATGGACCAGCTCCGATGCTTCGGTTGTAGAAGTGACTTACGGATATGGCAGCTACGTGGATATCAGCAGCGTCAATACCTCCGGTACGGCCACCATCACAGCGGAATATGGCGGCAAGACTCTAATCATTCCGGTCCTGGCGAGATTCGTCCATGACTTGAAATTCCAGTACGTGGATGATAATGGAACCGCTGTGGATGTCGGCAGCGAACCCGGTCTGGCCAACGCCATCACCTTCTATACGACGGGAATGAAGACCCTCAAGATGATTGCGGTGTTTGAGGACGGCTCGTCCGAAGATGTCACCGCCATGGCAAGGTGGCAGCCTTCCAACCGTCCGGATGTGGTGAAGCTGGTGTCCAACGGGCGGGTTCAAGCTTTGGCGAACGGGGATGCCATGGTGGACGTCAACTTTTCCAATTTCGGCACCTATATCTACATGCACGTCCGTACTCCAGGACTGCATCTTGAACCGGTTCACCGGGAAGTGATGGATTCGACAGGCCATCTCAGCTTGTACCAAACCCAGAGTGAAGAGATGAAAGCCTACTATACCGAGAATGACACCGTAACGGATGTCACGAATTTGCTCACGGATGTTCAATCGACGGATTTGAATGTGGCCGTGACTCAATCCTCCAATGGTACCTTAACCGTAGTCGGCGGCAATGCGGACGGCTCCACGACCGTTCAGGCAACTTACAATGGCCACTCGGTGACGCTCCCGGTCGTGGTGAAATCGGCGAAAGATTTGAATGTCGTGGGCATGGTGAAGGATGACGGTAATCAAGATGTCCTGATTTATGCGTATGACGGGACCTACCATACCGAATATCAGCCGATGCGGATACTGGCCACCATGGGAGACGGGTCGGTCAAGGACGTGTCCTCGCTGGCCCAATACGAGTATACCGGCACGAACGTCGGCAGCAAGCAAATCGAAGGCCTCTTCCATGTTAGCGGAACGGGAACCGCAACGGTGACCCTGACTTACTTGAATGTGTCCAAGACGTTCACGCTGAAGGTGGTAGCTCCCACCGCAACCTATGCCAAGGCGGTATATGCTTTCGCCACGTCTTCGGCAACGGATGCCACGGCGGCTCAAGAATTTGAGCGTAACAATAATGTCTATCCGATCATTGTGGATTCATACCTGAACGTCGAATTCAATGCTGAGCTGGCAGCTTCGCAATCCATGGCCATCTATACGGATACGAAGCTCTCCAATGACTGGACCTCTGTACCCAGCACCAACGGAAAAACTCTGCGTATTCCGATGAATCTGCAGGCCATTCCGGCTGGGCTTCATTCCATCACCATCACCGGCTTGAAGGATGCCAATGATCAGCTCCTGTGGCCGGTAACCGTATTCTTCTACAAGCCGTAAGCAATCGGCCCTGTCATCCGGCAAGGGTGGCAGGATCTTTTCCTGTTCCAGTTCAATAGTCCTGATATGCGGATCGCCCTCACCCAGCCGTCTTGGCCAAGTGCAGGGCGATCTTTGTTCTGGGGCCGTAACCGGAAGCCGGAATCCGATTTTTCTACAAAAAATTATGTATGATTTTGGAATCCTAGAGGAATTTGTGGAAAAGTGCAGAAATATCTAACATCGGCCCGCATAAACCCTTGCTGTCAGGAGGAAAGTCCTAATGGCACATCCCGCCGTTCGTTGGAAGTTGATCTTGTTCCTGTTGGGCTTTTTATCCCTCATAATCGGCATATTGGAGCTGGTAGGGTATCTGGGGCCCCTTCTATCCGGCACGCCGGAGAAGTGGAATTGGACTCGGAGGAGTCTCGTCTTCTCGGCCGCCTGGGTGCTCTCCGTTGCCGGTGCTTGGACACTGGGACGTTGGGTGGCCCAATCGACCGGCCGCAAGCACCGTACCGCCCTGGAGAGGCTGTTCCGATTCTGCGAGAGCGTGGGCATGCCCGCAAGCGAACGCCCCTTATCGAATGACGCCTTGCTCGAGTCCGAGCATCTGCACGCGCTGGCGGACGTTCTGGAGACCTATTCGCAGCGCCATCTCCAGATGCTGGAAGACCTTCGGAAGTCGAACGGGTTCTTATATTCCATCATTAAGGAAAGCCCCGCTCCCATCTACATCATGGATATTGAGGGCCGCATCATCCAGGTCAATCCTGCCTTCGAGTCGCTATACGGCTATTCGGGGGAAGGGATCCTCGAGAGCCACATCCTTCCGGAGCGTCTGTCAGGAGAGACGGAGAAGCTGATTCAACACATTCAATCCGGCTCCGAGATTAACGGCTATGAGACCTTCCGCCGAACATCCGAGGGCAAGGAGGTTCAAGTAAGCCTGACCATCTCGCCGATCCGTGGAGACGCAGAGAGGCTGGAAGCGCTGGCCGTCATCAGCCGCAACATAACGGAGCGCAAGGAGACGGAGGAGAAGCTCCGCCGTTCAGAGAAGCTATCGGTCGTCGGACAGCTGGCCGCCGGGGTAGCGCACGAAATCCGCAATCCGCTGACTACTCTCCGGGGCTTCGTACAGCTGTTCCGGCAGCGGGACATCGGCAAGCCGGTCCACTTGGACTTGATGCTGGAGGAGCTGGACCGGATCAACCTCATCGTAAGCGAGTTTATCGTCTTGGCCAAGCCCCACCTGAACCAATACCTGATCAAAGACGTTAAGGCCCTGCTCCAGGATATGATCCGGATCATGGAGCCCCAAGCCCATCTGTCCAACATCATTCTGGAGACCCGGTTCGACGAGGGGCTGCCCAAGATCCGGTGCGAAGAGAACCAGCTGAAGCAAGCATTCCTGAACATCATCAAGAACGGCATGGAGGCCATGCCCGGGGGAGGAGTCATCTCCTTGGAGGCACGCAGGGCGGAGCAGGATTGCGTGCTGATCCGGATCCGGGACCAGGGAACGGGAATACCCGAGGAGGTGCTGTCCAGGCTCGGCGAGCCGTTCGTGACGAGCAAGGATCACGGTACGGGCCTGGGCATCATGATCAGCCAGCAGATCCTGGCCAATCACCGCGGGCAGATGATCATCCGAAGCGAGTGGGGGAAGGGCACGTGCGTGGATATCCTGCTGCCCGAGGATTTCGAGCGGTGGATGGAAGAGGCGGCGCCCGCCGAAGCCAAAGCGGGGAAGACATCCTGATGCAACAGGAGTCTTCCCCGCTTTGGCTTTCCTGTGTGTATCGTCTTCGGCCGGATGCATCCGGAGAGGAGCATCAGCCGCCGAAGGATTCCCGGAACGCTCTGGACAGCACCTCGGTCTCCACGCCCCAGACCGGAGCGATCTCCGGCGCTACATGCTCTTCGAACCAATCCGCCAGCACCTTGCGGTTGCTTCCGTTGTCGGCGATCCACAAGAGATTCAGCATCACTTTCTTGACATACAGCTCTTCCGCCTGCTGGATCTGCTCCGGCGGGATGTACCGCTTCAGCCGCTTGACGGTGCGGTACAGCTCCTTCCCGCAGGAGCGCCGGATTTGCCGCGCGTTCGGCAGCGGCTTCTCGTGCTTGCCTTGATTATTCATCTGCACCTTGGTCCCACCAGCCCCTATCCGCCATTCCTTCGCTAGCATTGTATGCAGGCGGGGCAGGTTAGGCAACAACCCGGCAGGGTCAATCGACGACGATATAGCCGATCATGGGACCGCTGTGGTCCTTATCCATGTGGGTCAGGCAGATGATCCGGTAGGTGCCCTCCTTGGACGACTGAAAAGGCACGACGGTCTCCTTGCCCTTGCGCACCTCGCCCTTGATGGTGGTGCCCTCAATGTAAAAAGGGTGACTCTCCCCGTTCACACCGTAGAGCACCAGCTTGACCTTCTCATCCTTCTCCACGAAGACGGTCCCGGGATTCCAGCCGTAGGCTTCGATCTTCCGGCCGTCAGCCGTCGTGCTCTCGAATTCGCCGGTCACCATATGGATGACCCGGTCTCCCTCGGGAAGACCTCCGACGGGCTCAATGCCGCCACCGGTCCAGCTGTAATAGGCGATGGTGCCTGCCAACAGCAGGAACGCCGCCGATATAAAATGCAGGACCTTGCGTTTGACTACGATCACTCTTGCCATTTCCGTCCCTCCTTGCAGATGTACTCCCGGATCTTCCTTGGTGCATGCATATGCTTCGGCTTGTCAATCTAGTACAGGCTGGGTATACTATCCTGTAAACATTCCCATGAATGAATGCCAAGTAAAGAGCCATGGAGGCGATTGCCAAATGACGAGGGACAATGTAAAGATCCTGGATTGCACGATCCGGGACGGAGGTTTGGTCAACAATTGGGAGTTCAGCACGGAGTTCGTAGCCGACCTGTACCGGGGTCTCTGCGAAGCAGGTGTGGAATATATGGAGATCGGCTACAAAAATTCACCGAAGCTCTTGAAGAGCGACGGTGCCGGCCCCTGGCGCTTCCTGGATGAAGCCTTCATCCGGGATGTCATTCCGAAGAAGGGCTATACCAAGCTGTCTGCTCTGGTCGACATCGGCCGAGTGGATGAGAACGACATTCTCCCCCGGGAGCAGAGCTCTCTGGACCTGATCCGGGTCGCCTGCTACATCAAGGATGTGGATAAGGCGCTGGAGCTGGTGGAGAAATTCCACAGCCTGGGCTATGAGACCTCGCTCAACATTATGGCGCTGTCCCACGTGCTGGAGCATGAATTGGTGGAGGCGCTGGCCGAGGTGGAGAAGAGCTCCGTGGATATGGCCTATGTGGTGGATTCCTACGGCAGCCTGAACCACAAGGACATCGAATATCTGGTCGGCGTCTTCAAGAAGCACCTGCCGTCCAAGACCATCGGCGTCCATACTCACAACAACCTGCAGCTGGCCTTCTCCAATACGATTACCGCGGCGGAGCACGGAGCGGTCTTCCTGGATTCCTCCCTCTTCGGCATGGGCCGGGCGGCGGGCAACTGTCATACGGAGCTCCTGGTCAGCTACATGAAGAATCCGCGCTATGAGCTGCGTCCCTTGCTGGGCGTCATCGAGAAGCATATGCTGGCCATCCGGGAGAAGTGGGAGTGGGGCTACATCATTCCGTACATGATCGCGGGCGCGCTGGACGAGCATCCCCGGGTGGCTATGGCCGTCCGGAACACGGATGAGAAGGACAAGTACACCGAGTTCTACGACCAGCTTACCTCGGTGGAGACGGCCGCTCCGTCCAAGAAGAGAGAGTAGGGCAACGCACCCCCGGGCAAAAAGCTCCCGGGGGTGTTTTTATAACGGCTGTCCGAGCATCCGTTCCCGTAAAAACAAATCGTTCGATTGGGGTATAGCTTGTATTGTGGTAGAATAGGATAGTCTGGGAGTCTAAACGAGTGCCCCGCATAAGAGGGCGCGGAAAAGGTAGGGTGAAGATGGGAGAGATTGTGCATCAAATACTGGACATGATCACGGGGCTCGGTTACTGGGGCATCCTAATCGGCCTGGCCATCGAGGTCATTCCGAGCGAGATCGTGCTGGCGTATGCCGGATATCTGGTATTCAAAGGTGAGATTAATGCACTCGAGGCGGTCATATTCGGCACCATCGGATGCCTGCTGCAGCAGATCGTCTTGTACGCCATCGGGCTCTACGGGGGCAGACCCTTCGTGGACCGGTACGGCAAATACCTGCATCTGAAGCCCAAGCATATCGACTTAACGGAGCGGTGGTTCCAGAAGTACGGAGCGGGTGTCGTGTTCACCTCCCGGTTCATTCCCGTCATCCGGCAAGCCATCTCCATTCCGGCGGGCATCGCGAGGATGAACCTGTTCAAGTTCTTGGCCTATACGGGACTGGCCTCCATTCCCTGGGCGATTCTGTTCATCTCGCTAGGCAAGTCTCTGGGCGAGAACTGGGAAGACATCGACGAGAAAGCAGGACCTTACACGCAGCCGATCTTATGGGCGGCCATAGGCTTAACGGTCTTATATATTCTGTACAAGGTATGGGCGCGGAAGAGAACGGTCAAATAATGCAGAGGCAGGTTGGAACGGGTTTACCCGTTCCGGCCTTTTTTGTTTTGGGCCTTATTTTTTTGAACTGTACCCATTGCATTAAGTGTATTAAGTGATATAATACACTTAAGTAATTGGAGCCGGGGAACCGGCAGCAAGGGGGAAGGCCCATGGAATTGCAGCTGGTTGGCCCGCTGAAGTTTAGGATCGACTTCAGCCAACCGTTATATGAACAGATCCTGAACCAGGTGAGAAGCGCCATTGCCAAGGGGGAGATCGGATTGGGAGATAAGATGCCGTCGGTGCGGGAGCTGGCCCAGGTGCTTCGGGTGAATCCGAACACGGTCATGCGGGCGTACCAGGAGCTGGAGCGGGACGGATTGACGGAGAAGCGGCAAGGGCAGGGTACGTATGTGACGTCGTCCCGCGATCGGGTGCAGGACTTCCGGTCCGACCTGGCGGAACGATACGTCGGGGAATTTCTCATCCAGATGGCGAGTCTCGGCCTGAGCTTGAATGACGTAGTCCACATCATACAGAAGCATGAGCCGGAAGGAGAGCATTAAGCATGGAGACGCCCATCATCAAGCTGACGCAAGTGACGAAGCGCTATGGCGCGAAGAAGGCGCTGGACGGACTGGAGCTGGCCATCCCGCCTGGGCGGATTACCGGAATTCTGGGTCCTAACGGCTGCGGCAAATCCACCTTGTTCCGTACGCTGACGGGCTTGGTGTTCCCGGAGGAGGGAACCGTGGAGGTGCTGGGGCAAGCGCCGGGCTGGAGGACCAATGCCGGCATTGCCTACCAGCCTGACAGGGGCCGCTGGTATCCGAATCATACGGCTGCCCAGGCCATCGAGTGGGGCACCAAGCTGCTGCCGGGCTTCGATCCGCAAGCAGCCCTGCGGCTCGCGGAGCTCATGGACGTGGACCCGGATATGAAGCTGGCCGGCATGAGCCGCGGGCAGGAGGCACGGGTACTGCTCCTGCTCTGTCTGGCCCGCCAGGTGCCGTTGATCCTGCTCGACGAGCCGTTCGCCGGCATCGACGTACTGTCCCGGGAGGCCATCGTGTCGGGTCTCCTGGATTACCTGGAGGGGAGCGGTCAGACGGTTCTGATCAGCACCCATGATATTACCGAGGTCGAGGGCCTCTTCGATTATGTCGTGATGCTGAACCAAGGGCGGGCCATCTGGTCCGGCGATGCCGAGCAGCTCCGGGAGGAATACGGTTCTCTGCATCAGGTGTTCAAGACACTGTACAAGAAGGAGTGGAAGCGATGAACGTGAACGTATCCCCCAACGCCTCTTCGGTGTGGATGTCCCTGTTGAAGCACGAGCGGAAGTGCGGCGGCAGCTGGCGCAAAGCGAATCGCGGCCGATTGTCCCGGTCCTGGCGGCTGGCGTATTGTTTTCTGGTCTTCGCCGTCTTTTTGGGAGCGGCCTCTTACTTTGCATATACCGATGATCTACGTCTCCAGGGACTTTGGTTCGCCGGCACCGGCTTCCCGTACATGATCTTCTTCCTCGGGCACGGCATGATGAAGCGGGAATGGGAGAACGACACCTATGGCTGGTGGCTGACCCTGCCTTATTCCCGGCAGACGCTGGTCTCGGCCAAGTGGGCGGCAGGCTGGCTCCGGGCGGCGAGGATCTCCTTGATCGTATTCGCAGCAGGATCCCTGTATGCCGGTGCGGTTGTCCTGGTCCTGCCCCATTACGTTCTGGCGGATTGGCTGGATTTTGTGCTGACGGGCATCAATTGGCTGATCCTGCTCCTGGGCTACGCGCCTCTGCTCCTGAGTCTGGGGCAGCTGACCAATGTGGTATTCTGGACCGCCTGGAAGCCCTTGGGCCCGGTTCTCCTGGCCGGCAGCATGGTCTGCATGGGCTTGCTGTACTCCACCTTAAGCGGCTCCTGGACCCCGGCCTTCGATCAGCTCTCCGGCGATGTGCCGGCCACCTTCTTCCCCTTTCCCTGGGAGGTGGCAGCCGGAATCCCGGTGAGCCTCCTCTTCGCATGGTTGATTCTTCGGCTGACCTCATATCTGTTGGAACGCAAGATTACTCTATAGGAGGTTTCCCCTATGACTCCGATCCTGGAAGTGACACAACTGCGCAAGGCTTACGGCAAGAAGCAGGCTCTCGAAAATGTGACCTTCGCCCTCGAGGAGGGCTCCTCCTTCGGCTTCCTCGGCCCGAACGGGGCCGGCAAGTCGACGACCATGAAGATTCTGACCGGCATCACCAAGGCGGACAGCGGCACGATCAGGCTGCTCGGCAGGGACATCAGCGCCAACCCGGCTCTGGCATCCGAGCATATCGGCTACGTCCCGCAGGAAATCACGCTGTATGAGAAGCTGAGCGCTTATGACAATCTGCTCTTCTTCGGCCAGAGCTATGGCGTCAAGGGAGCGGAGCTCAAGCGGAAGATTGCGGAGGTGCTGGAGCGCACCGGCCTCTCCGACCGGGCCCGGGATGAGATCCAGACCTTCTCGGGCGGCATGAAGCGGCGCATCAACATCGCGGCGGCCCTCCTGCACCACCCGCGCCTCCTGATCCTTGACGAGCCGACGGTAGGCATCGATCCTCAATCCCGGAACCACATCTTCGGCCTGATCCGCGATCTGAACCGGGAGGGCGTCACCGTGATCTACTCCACGCACTATATGGAGGAGGTGGAGGCGCTCTGCGACCGGGTGGCCATCATGGACCGGGGGACGGTCAAGGCCGAGGGGCCGTTGGGCTCCCTCCTGGAGCAGTACGGACGCAAGGCGATCTACCTGGAGGCTCCGGAGCTGACGGAAGCGCCGTCGCTGCCGGAGGTGACGAAGGCCGAGAAGGAAGGCTCGGGCTGGATTCTGGAGACGGAGCAGGTATCCCGCACCATGCAGGCATTGATGGAGCTCGGTTCCCGGCTCCGCTGGAACGTGAAGCAGCTGGAAGTGGTCCGCCCCTCCCTGGAGAGCGTCTTCCTCCGCGTGACCGGAACCGCCCTTCGGGATTGATCGCAGCCGTCCGTTTGATGATTCGCATGGCGCCTCTGCAGGAATGCAGATTAACCCTATAGAACGAAGGAGTGAACCTTATGTTGGCCCTGATTATCAAAGAATTGAAGCTCATCCGCAAAGACAAGCGAAGCTTCATCTTCCTGCTCCTGATGCCCGCCGTATTCATCTTCATGTTCGGGACGCTGTTCAACAATACGGATAACAGCGCGCCCATCACCGTTCGTATGGTGGACCAGGATCATTCCGCCGCCTCGGCGGCCTTCCTGGAGCAAGCGGGCCGCATCGTAAAGGTGAAGCAGGAGGACCCCGCCGATCTCGACAGCCTCCAGTCCAAAATCAAACAGGGACAATTCTCGGCCCTCCTCATCATCCCCCAGGGCTTCGAGCATGCCCTGAAGTCAGATCAGGCGGCGGAGCTGACCCTGATCGAGGATCCGTCGGCAGCCGCCGAGCTGATGCCGGTGCGGGCCATTCTTGACAGCCTCTCGAAGCAGTACCGGGAAGAGAAGCTGGCGGGGCTATTGGCCTCGAAGGGGGAATCCGACGTCAAGGTGAAGGCGGACCTGGCCTCCCCCATCACCGTGAAGGAGATCAGCACGGATTCCGATCATTTCAACCTGCTGGACCAGGTGGTGCCCGGCATGACGGTGATGTTCGTCTTCTATATCATGATTACGATGGCCCGCCGTTTCTTTGATGAGAAGAAGACCGGACTCCTGGCGCGCATCACGGCCACCCGCGTGAAGCCGCTGGAATATCTGGTCGGTATGTGGATTCCGTTCCTCCTTACGATCATCGCGCAATGCTGCATTCTCTTCGCCTTGGGCCACTTTGCGTACCATCTGGAGCTGGGCAGCCTGCCCGCCTTGGCGGTGATCGTGCTGGGCTTGGCTATCTGCGGCTCGGGCCTCGGCCTGGCCTTGTCCTTCCTCGTCCCCGGCGAGGGCGCGGCCATGGTCATCACGCAGGTCTTTTCCATGGGAGGCGCCATGATCGGCGGGCTGTGGACGCCGTCCTATCTGCTGCCCGAGGGCGTTCAGGCGGCCTCCCGCTTCCTTCCCCAATATTGGGCGCAGCACGCTCTGCAGGACATCATCGTACACGGGGCTCTGCCCGGAGATATCCTGGGTCCGCTGGCGGTGCTCTTGACCTTCGGCCTGGCTGGTCTGACGGCTGCGTTCCTTCGTCTGCCCGCCTTCCTGCGCTCGGCTGCCAACTAGAACTAACGGCCCGGTCCTCCCCCAGGGAGGCCGGGCTTCGGCGTGTCCACGGATGCGGACCGGGATCCGCCGGGGACTCCACTTTTTTTGGAAGCGGGCGGCGCTTCTGGTATGATGGAGCAAGAGCCGTGCAACAGCGGCATCCCATGAACACGAGGAGGAACCGGACATGAGCAAGAACCTGTACGCCAAGCTGGGCACCGGATTGAAGCCGCAGCAGTTTATCGACGGCATGGAGAAGAACAAGGAGAAGTTCCAGGAGTGGTACGACAGCTTCCGGTGGGAGGACGAGGGGGACCAGGCCTACTTCGACTCGCTCCGCAACCGGGACGACCTGCGCTGCCTGATCCTGGCCGCTGACTGGTGCGGCGACGTGGTCCGCAACATCCCCGTGGTGTTCCGGGCGTTGGAGAACAGCGGCATCCCGACGGAGGTCCTGATTCTGGAGCAGAACCCCGAGGTGATGGACCAGTTCCTGACCATGGGCGGCCGTGCCGTTCCCATCGTCATCTTCACGGACGCAGGCGGCTTCGTGCTGGGCCATTGGGGACCGAGACCGAAGCACGTGCAGGAGGCCATGGTCGCCTTCAAGCAGGCGAACCCGGACCGGGAAGCGCCGGATTATCAGGAGAAGCTGGCTGAGACCCGCGCCGAGATGGGACGCCGCTACGGCGAAGGCACCGGCTATCATGCCGTGATCGTGAAGGAGCTGCGGGACCTGATCTCGTCGTTCTAATCGTTATACAGGAAGAGGAGCGCGCAATCATCATGATGAAGATCGAGACGGTTCCCTTGGGTCCCCTTGGAACCAACGCTTATTTGTTGACCAACCCGGAGACGGGCAAAGCCGTGGTCATCGACCCCGGCATGAATCCCGGACCGCTGCTGCGCCGGGTGCAGCAGCTGGACGTGGAGGCGATCTTGCTGACCCACGCCCATTTTGACCATATCGGGGGAGTGGAGGAGCTGCGGAAGCTGAAGGGCTGTCCGGTGTACCTCCATGACCTGGAGGCGGACTGGCTGACGAATCCGAAGAAGAACGGCTCGCTCATGTGGCCGGAGGTCGGAGGTCCGGTCACGACGGATCCGGCGGAGTACGCGCTGGACGAAGGAATGGAGCTGAAGTTCCTGGGCGAGACCTTCCGGGTGTTCCATACGCCGGGCCATTCCCCGGGCAGCGTCAGCTTCCTGTGCGGAGACGTGCTGTTCAGCGGAGACGTGTTGTTCAAGCTCTCCGTGGGCCGGACGGATCTGACGGGCGGCAGCCACAACGATCTGATGGATTCCATCACGAACAAGCTGTTCAAGCTGAACGACGGAGTCCAGGTGTACCCCGGGCATGGTCCCCGGACCTCCATTGGCTTCGAGAAGGCCAATAACCCGTACGTCGAATAAATCGGGCGCTAGAATCCGCTCGGGCGGACAGGCGGGCGGGGGAGACGTCCATACGGGCAGGAGTCCATTTTTGGGAGTCTGGGTGAATACCGTGTTCCCCGGTGTCAATCACCCATAGACTGTTGGTGTAATCAAGAGACCGGCGGAACCGGAACCCGCACCCGGCCGCACGGATTCCAACATTCCAAGGAGGAAACCCTGATGGATTACATGCATGGCAACAATATGCCCCCGGTCGTTTCGCCCGCAACTTCTCCGAATGCAATGCCGAACATGATGCCGCACATGATGCCGCACGTAAACGTATTCGAGAACAAGAACGTCACCGAGAACATCTATCTCTATCCGTACGCCAAGCCGGCCCCGGTTCACCACGGCTATGACATGACCTTCGTGCTCGTTCTGTTCATCCTCCTGGTCATCGTAACCCGCGGCTTCCATCACCATCACGGCAAGTGCTAATCTAGGCCGCGCCGGCCGCAAGTCCCCCGGATCCCATGGTCCGGGGGCTTTCTTTTTTGCCTCCAAACTGTAACAAACCAGGGAGACGGAGTATGATAGAGTTACCGCATGACATTATCTGGAAACGGTGGGCGATGGGTATGCTTCTTGCGGATAAGAAGGGTCAGCTTCGGTATCGGATATTCATCATGACAGGCCTGGCGGTCCTGCTTCTGTGGACAGGCTCCCGGCTTATGGGGAACCGGGATGGTCCAGCCGAAGCCCCTCCGCATGCGGTGCTGAATTTCTCGGGAGACGTAGGAAAGAGCGGATTATCCTTGCTGGACCGGGATGTCTCGAAGAACGATCTGATCCTGGCGGGCGAAGGGCATGCGATTCAGGCCAATACCGAGCTGCAGCTTCAACTCATCCGCTATTTGCATGAGAAAGCCGGAATACGATATATCGCTCTGGAAATGGGGTACAGCGGCGCTTCTCTGTTCAACGAATATTTGTCCACCGGGGACGAGGCCCTCTTGGAGCAACTGATGTCCGCGACGAAGGGTACTGCTCACTGGAATCGGAGCCAAGCCGACTTCTGGCAGGATCTGCATGCGTACAATCAATCTCTCCCGGACGGGGAGAAGCTCCGTCTGGTAGGCGTAGACGTGGAGCACAGTCTCGGACATTCGTCCATGTATCTCGCCAAGCTCCTGAAGCGGCAGGACCTGCCGGCGGCGGTGAAGGCGGATATGGACCGCGTCAACGAGCTGGGCCGGTCCGGTTCGGGCTCGTATGGACCAGGAGAGGAGATCGGCCGGTTTCTACTGGAGGCAACGGACCGTAACAAGGAGGTCTACCGAACCCTCCTGGGGGAGGAGCTTGATGGCTTCAGGCTGATGGCGAACAATATGATCCGGGTATCGGAGTTCAAGAAAGCGAAGGATCCGGAGGCGTTCCGCATCCGGGAGAATGCGATGTACCAGAGCTTCGTGCAGCAGATGGGCCGCCTGCCTGAGGGCAAAGTCTTCGGGCAGTTCGGGGGAGATCATATCCTCCAGCATGAGCGTTCGGCAGGCCGGGAGCCCTTGGCCTCCATGCTCAGCCACCGGACGGATTCCCCGTTCCGCGGCAAGGTGCTCTCCATTCCCTACGAGTATGAGAACTGCCGGCGCATGGATCCCAAAAGCGGCCAATCCGTGCCGGTCTTATCCCAGGTAACGGACTCGACGCTTCGCGAACAACTTCAGCTAGTGCCGGGGAACGGGCCGGTCCTGTTTCGGCTCTCGTACCCCGGATCCCCTTATGAACGCACTCCGGCACACCTGAACGGAACGGACCAAGGGGCTACGACGGACTATATCCAATATCTCCTGCTGATCCGCAACTCGGAAGCGGCCCTTCCCTACGGCACTCCGGGGGAATCTTAGGAGTATATGCTTGGCAAGGCTAAGGCTGGACGGCTTTTTCGTCCGGCCTTTTTTGCATGCGCAGCAGGCATGCCGCAAGCCTCCGCAACAAAATGTTAGGCGGCAAAAAAGTGTTACAAGGCCGCATCGCGAGGTGCAAGAAATGATTCTTGCCGGGAATCCGGCACCATTCTACATTGAGGGTAAGACAAGAGAGCGTCATCCATGGGGAGGGACTTGAGTGGACTTACAGCAGTTTCGAAATCCCGATGCACAATATAGAATCCAACCGTTCTGGTTCTGGAACAGCGACATGAGGGAAGAGGAGATCGTCCGGCAGATTGAGGAGATGCACGACAAAGGAGTCGGCGGCTTCTTCATCTGCCCCCGGCAGGGGCTGCAGGTGCCGTATTTGTCCGAGGCTTGGTTCAAGCTCGTTCAGGTGGCGGTGCATGCAGCCAAGGCCAGAGGCATGCACGTCTGGCTCTACGATGAGTATCCGTATCCCAGCGGCATTGCCGGCGGTGAGGTCACGCTCCTGCATCCGGATGCGAAGCACCAGACGCTGGAGGCTGCGGAGCTTCAGGCTGCCGGCGGAGACCGGGTGGAGCTGGAGCTTCCGTGGGCCAAGGTCATCTACGCCAAGGCGGTGCCGGTTACGGCATCCGGGGAGCGGCTGTGGGAGTCGGCGGTGGACCTCCGGTCCTCCATCGGCAATATTCAGGCGGATCCCGTCTTCCAGAAAACCGGCTTGACCACCTATAACCAGAAGCGGTTCTTCACCTACCGGACGGTCTACCGGCTGGATTGGGAAGCTCCTGGCGATTACCCGGAGTGGGAAGTGAAGGTGTATCAGGAGAAGGAGATCGAGGACTTCAAATATTACGGCACCTTCGTCGATCCGTGCCATAAGGAAGCCATGGCCACCTTCATTAAGCTGACCCATGAGCGGTATGCCCAATCCATCGGGGAAGAATTCGGCAGGACGGTCAAGGGCATGTTCACTGACGAGATCGGCCTCCTGGGCCGTATGCCCTGGACCCCGCGGCTGCCCGCCTACTTCCTGGAGCGTAACGGATACTCCATTACGGAGCATCTGCCCGCCCTCTCCAACGCGTCTTATCCTGATGCGGCCGGGATCCGGTATGACTACTACCAAGCCCTTCATGAGCTGTTGACCGACTCCTACCATAAGCAGGTATACGATTGGTGCGAGGCCCACGGATTGCAGTATGTGGCGGAGGTGCCGTCCATCCGGATGACGACTCAGCGCTTCAGCCATGTGCCGGGCGGAGACAGCTGCCACGAGAAGCTGGGCCGGTCTCTGGAATGGATTCTCCGCCGGTATACGGCCAGCTTCCGCGACAATCCCAAGATGATGAGCTCCATTGCCAGACAGCTGGGACGGGAGCGGAATCTGGACGAATGCTTCCACAGCGTCGGCTGGTCCATGAATCTCCAGGACGCCAAGTGGATGATCGACCGGATGGCGGCTTTCGGCACCAACATGTACACCTTCCACGCCTTCTTCTATACGTTGGACGGCTTGACGCAGCATGACGCGCCGCCTTCCCAATTTTATCAGAATCCCTACTGGGCGCACTTCCGGCAGCTGGGCGATTACGCCGGACGGATCAGCTACATGATGACCCAAGGGGTGGCGGACATCCGGATCGCCATGCTGGATCCGACCACCTCCTATTGGACCCAGATGTCGAACCCGCTGCATCACTTCGACTACGGAGGGACGGATCCCGTAGAGAAGGAACGGCTGGAGAGAATGAAGGAGGAGTGGCGCAGCTTAAGCGTCTATCTCCTGCAAGCCCGCAGGGACTATGACCACCTGGATGCGGAGCTGCTGGCTGAAGCGGCGGTGAAGGACGGCAAGCTGGTCATCGGCAAGGCCGTCTACTCGGTGCTGCTGATACCGCCGGTAACGAACCTGGAAACGAAGGCGTGGGACACCATCAAGCGCTTCCTGGAGGCAGGGGGTACGGTGATCGCCACCGGAAGTCTTCCGCGGGAACGGCTCGGACCGGACCATACTGTGCCGGAGGAAGCGGAGGTTTGGCTGGGTGGCGGTCAAGCGGAGGCCGAGCAGACGGTAACCGTCCGGGGCATAGGGAACGCCTATCGGATCCTCCGCGGCACTGATGCTCCGGAGGAGAGTGTGCACCGGATGCTGGGTACGCTCCTGGACCAGCTGATGCCGAGCGCGGCAGCGCTGCACTGCGGCGAGGATTGCCGGTCCTTCCTGCTCCAGGGGCGGTACGGCGACGACGGCGGCTACACCGTCTTCGCCAGCAATCAGGAAGGGGAAGCCCGGAACGCCCGCCTGACGGTCTATCCGAAGCTGGTCTGGCCGGAATCGGTCTCCGAAGAATCGGAGGTGCTCCTGGCGGAGCTCCTGGATTTGGAGACCGGGGCGGTGACGCCGCTTCAGACCGAACAGAATGAGGAAGGGGTCAGCGTCCGGTTGCCATTCGCTCCCTATGCGTCCCGCATGATCCGGTTCATCCGGAAGCCGGCGGAGAGTGAGCAGCCGGCCTGTGCCGGAGCGGCGCCATGGACCTGGGAGGTGGAGGCGGAAGGTCCTTGGAGCCTGCAGGCTCAGGAGCCCAACTCGCTGCGGTTCGAGAGCTTCGAGCTGTCGATCGGCGGTATCGGAAGCAGAACCAGCGGCAGGGTCCAGGCCAAGACCTTCATTGACCAATGCGCCGACCTGGCGGAGCAGGCCCTGTTCCCGGTGGCCTTCGGCCAGATCTTCGGCACGCCGAAGAAGCTTCGGCTGCAGTACCCGCTGGATTGCCGCTACCGGGCGGAATTCACCGTAGAGAAGCTTCCGGAAGCGGCGCTGCTCCTGATGGACCGGTCCGCCATTCTCGGGGAATGGGAGCTGCTGGTGAACGGCAAGAGCTTCAAGCAGGCAGACTTCGCGGCCCGTCCGCTCTATGACCAGGCGAACCTGGTCTGTGAGGTGACCGCGGCGCTTCGGGAAGGCAGGAATGAGCTGGCGGTACTGGTGACCGTCGGACAGGATTGGGAAGGCGTGGTGGATGCCATTCATCTGCTCGGCGGCTTCGGGGTCCGGCCGGAAACGGAGACATCGGCCCCGGCGCTTATCCCTTCTCCGGAAGCGGCACCTTCCTTGGCCGCCGAATGCTACTACCCGGGCTACCCCTACCATGCCGGTACGTTGATCTTCAGCCGTCCGGTTGAGATCGCCACCGTTCCGGAAGCACCGGAGTTCGAGCTCCGGTTTACGGGCTGGGATCCCCACGACACGGTGGAGGTTCTGGTGAACGGCCGGCCGCTAGGCGTCCGCCCCTGGTCCCCCTACGTGTGGACGGGAGACTCCGCCATTCTGAAGGCTGGCGCCAACGAGGTGACGGTCCGGGTTACGGGGACGCTGATCGGACTTCTGGAAGGCAAATATTTCGACTATCAAGCGCACCGGGTCGTACCCGTCTAGATGAAAGGAGCCATTCCTATGGAAAAAGCAGAAAAACCGCCATTGGCCCTGAACACCCGGGCTCCGGGAGCCGCACCTGCGGCTTCCGGCAAGCTCCGCAAGTTCCGCAAGCTGGGCAAGGATATCGTGAAGAACCGGTACCTGTATCTTCTCGCACTGCCGGGATTCTTGTTCTTCATCATCTTCAAGTACGTGCCGATGTTCGGCATCGTGATTGCGTTCCAGAACTACTCCCCCTTCCAGGGCATTGCAGGCAGTGATTGGGTAGGCTTCCAGCACTTCCAGCGTTTCTTCTCCAACCCGGATTTCATGCTGTTGTTCCGCAATACCATGGGGATCAATCTGCTGAACCTGGTCCTGTTCTTCCCGCTGCCGATCATCGTGTCCTTGTTCCTGAACGAGATCCGGATTGAAAGCTACAAGAAGCTGATCCAATCCATCGTCTACATGCCTCACTTCCTGTCCTGGGTCATCATCTCGGGCTTGACCTTCCTGCTGTTCTCCAAGGGAACCGGTCTCGTCAACCAGCTTCTGGTCTACTTCGGGGCCGAGAAGATCGACGTTCTGACCAATCCCCATACCTTCTGGATCATGATCGTCGTGCAGTCGATCTGGAAGGAAGCCGGCTGGGGCACCATCATCTTCCTGGCCGCCATCGCCAGCGTCGATCCCGGCTTGTACGAAGCGGCCCGCATGGACGGCGCAGGGCGCCTCCGCCAGATCTGGCACGTGACGCTTCCGGCCATCCGCGGCGTCATCATCACCATGCTCATTCTCCGCCTGGGCCATATGATGGACGTCGGCTTCGAGCAGATCTTCATGATGTACAACGGCGCCGTATCCCAGGTGGCGGAGGTTTTCGATACGTATGTGTATACCGTGGGCGTGAAGCAGGGCCAATTCAGCTACAGCACGGCGGCCGGTCTGTTCAAGTCCGTGGTGGGCTTGACACTGGTCATCCTGTCCAACAAGCTGGCCAAAAAATTCGGCGAAGAAGGCGTCTACTAGGAGGGCATCCGCTATGATCCGAAGCAAATCCGACCGCGTCTTTGACGCCATAAACGTATTGGTGCTGGGCTTGTTCGCCTTAATCACCTTTTTCCCCATCTATTATGTCTTCGTCGTATCGTTCACGGAGCCGACGGAGTTTCTGACGAAGTCCTTCATCATCTTCCCGGAGCATTGGTCCTTGGCCTCATACAAGTACCTGCTCGGCACCAAATCCTTCATCCGGTCTCTTGGCAACAGCGCCTTCCTGGCGACCGTCGGAACCGCGCTCAGCCTGGCTACGACGGCTGCACTGGCTTATGCCATCTCCCGGAAGCGCCTGCCAGGCCGCAAGATTTTCAGCATCATGATCCTGATCACCATCCTGTTCAGCCCGGGGATCATCCCCAACTACCTCTTGGTCCGGAACTTTCACCTGATCAATAACGTGTGGTCGCTGATTCTGCCGGCACTGGCCAGCGGATGGAACGTCATTCTGATGAGAAGCTTCTTCGACAGCATCCCGGCAGAGCTGGAGGAATCGGCGTCCATTGACGGCTGCAACGACATCTCCACCTTCTTCCGGATCATTCTTCCGCTCTCTCTGCCGTCGCTGGCCACCTTCGGCTTGTTCTACGCCGTCACCTACTACAACTCTTACTTTACGGCCATGCTATACTTGAACGATGCGGCGAAGTGGCCGATCCAGGTGCTGCTGCAGAACATGCTCTTGAACGCCCAGAGCAGCGACTTGGCCCAGGATGCCTTCGTGGCTCCGCCTCCTGCGGAGACGCTGAAGATGGCCGCAGTGGTGGTGGCAACCCTGCCGATCCTATGCGTTTATCCGTTCCTCCAAAAGCATTTCGCCAAAGGAGCGATGGTCGGCTCTGTCAAGGGCTAACGGCAGGGTTTGCAGCTTAGTCGATTTTAATCCTGCAATGAAGCGTAGAAAGCGATTTCGGTGGATCCTGCCATCGAAATCGTTTTGTCGTTCGGTTATAATGACGGGAGTGTTTAGTTCGCCTGGGAGGGTATCGCAATGCGCAAGCACAGAGGCACATTTTATCGAAACAGTCTGATCCTTATCCTACTCATCGCCTCCGTTCCCGGGCTGGTGACGGGACTTGCCATCTATTGGACCGTGTCGGGGAAGATCGAGAGCGAGCTGCAGCGGCTGCATCACAACAAGATCATCCAGCAGGAGAAAAATGTAGAAGCCCAATTCGCCACTCTGGAGATGACCTTCGCCCATTGGGCCTTCGATCCCAGCCTGAGCTCCAGATTGAAGGAGCTGGATTTCGTAACGAAATATGACCAGGTCCAGGAGCTGTACCGGACTCTCCTGATTATCGAGGGCTCCAGCTCCCTGCTGAAGCAAGCCGAGCTGTACCTGAAGAACCCCACTCCCGTGCTCATGAACAAAGAAGGGTACCGGTTTCAGAACGGTACGAATCTGGATCCCTACGAAAAGATGTTGAAGCAGGGCAAGACCATCTTTTGGCTTCCCTCTATGGCTGCCAATCCGGACCAAAATAAGGAAGCGCATACATCCTTAACCTTGGTGAACAAGCTGTCCCATGCTTCCTCCGAGCCGTACGGCTTGCTGGTGGCCACGCTTGATCCTGTGCGGCTGGAGGAGCTCCTCCAAACGATGAATCCGTACGGCGAGGGCTCCACCCTGCTCCTGAGCGGCGACGGAGCTTGGAGCATCTCCTCCGGGGGATGGGTCTCGGACTTCGATCACGCGCTGGAAGAGGAGTACTCGCGGCGGGGCGCCAAGGACGGAACCTTCCTCTTCACCTACGGGAAAGCGGATTATTCGGTATCCGCCAGCCAATTCACCCGTCTCGGCAACAACTGGGTGATTCTGTCCGCCGCGCCGATGACCGGCATTACCTCGCCGGTGCTGTTCATCTCCAAGGTCATTCTCTTCTTAAGCATAGCGGGGCTTCTCTTGGCGCTGACCCTCTCCTGGTTCGCCTCCAACCGGCTGTATTCCCCGATGGAGCGGCTGTTCCGCAAGCTGACGGGGGATGCGGAGCGGGAGGCCGGGCACAATGAGTTCGAATGGATCGAGATGAAGTGGGACTCGCTCACGGAAGAGAGGGAAAGTCTCAGAGCCACGCTGGACCGCAGCATGCCGCTCCTGCGGGAGGGGTTCCTGATGCAGCTTGTCCAAGGATATCTGTTCGCCCTTCCGGAGGATGAGGTGATGGAGCGCCTCCAGCAGTTCGGCGTCACCCTGGAGGGACGGCTGATGGCGTCCTTGGTGGTCGAGATCCGGGGGTTGAGCAAGCCGGATTCCCGCTTCGTCCGGGGCGATGAGGAATTGGTGGCCTTCTCGGTCGGCAATATCGCCAAGGAGCTTGCCGCCAATATGGGCGTCCACTGTGAGACGCTGAATTATCATGATTCCACGCTGGGCCTGCTCCTGCTGCTTCCCCGGGACCGGGAGGGGACGCCTCATTCCCTTATGCAGGAATTCGGCCATGAGCTGCTGCGGATTCTCGAGACGGTCCTGAAGCTGGAGGCCACCGTCGTGCTGGGGCATACGACGGAGCAGATCAGCCATGTGCCGTATCTGTTCGAGGAAGCCCGGCATCTCTTGAATTTCCGGGATCTGAACGATGCCAAGGGTGTCATCGAAGCGGGCCAATTGGACCAGAACAAGGCTCAATTGGAGTATCCCTACAACTTCCTGCTGGAGAAGGAGATCATCCATGCCCTTCGGACGGGCGCCGGGGACGAATCCATGTCCCTGATCCGCCAGTTCGTTCAGGAGCTGATGGCCGCCGGCATGAAGAAGCTGGTCATCCAACAGGGCTTAAGCCAGCTGCTCGGAAGCATTCAGCATGCCATGCTGCAATCGGGCGTCAACCCCATCACGCTGTTCGAGGGCATCAACCTGTACCAGGAGCTGAACCAGCTTCAGGAGCCGGGGGAGATGCTCGCCTGGATGGAGAAGCGGGTCGTCGGATGCTACATCGAGGAGATGATGGGCCGCCAAGGCATCCAGCTCCAGCAATTTGTCGAAGGCGTGCTGAAGTATATTCAGGATCATTACCGGACGGAGCTGTCGCTGGAGTCCTGCGCCGACCGCTTCGGCACCACGCCCTATACCTTGAGCCGGGCCATCAAGCAAGTGACCGGCATCAATTTTATCGATTATGTCACCAACCTGAGGATGGAGCAGGCCAAGGAGCTGCTGCGCACCACCACGATGAAAATCAACGAGATCGCCGAGCAGGTCGGCTATCAGCCCACCTACTTCAACCGCATCTTCAAGAAGGTCGAAGGCGTTCCTCCGAGCCAATACCGGGAGATGGCACAGAAGGAGTAACTGCCCGCAACATCAGGCGCGGCGCGGGTTTGCAAGAAATGGGGGGTCTGCAACAAAGGATAAGGCCCCCCGAAATCCGCTGCAAGAAAGTTTGGTTGCCGGGAAGTCCGCCATCCCTTACGTTGGTATCACGGTTCGAACAACGGCCGAGTTAACTAAAGGGGATGAATTCGAAAATGATGATGAAAGGTAAAAAGAAAGCGTTCTTAGGTCTCGCCGCCGCTATGCTGGCCGCCTCCTCGCTTAGCGCCTGCGGCTCCAAGGACGACTCGTCCGCGTCGAGCAGCACGGCGCCTACACAAGCCGCCAAGGAAGATGCCACTCCGGTCAGCGTGAACATTATGACGATTCTGCTGAGCGCCAACCCGCCTGCGGCAGACAACAAAATAAAAGAAGCCATCGAAAAGGCGACCAACTCCAAGCTGAACATCCAATGGGTGTCGAGCAACAGCTATCCGGACAAGCTGAACGTGACCCTGGCTTCCGGCGACATTCCCGAGCTGATCTACATTCCGGACCCGTTCACCTCCGTATTCCGCAATATGGTCCAGCAGGGGGCCTTCTGGGATCTAACCAACTACATCAAGGACTATCCGAACCTGAGCAGCAAGATCTCCAAGACCGCATGGGACCTGACCAAGATGGCGGACGGCAAGAACTACTCCATTCCCCGTCCTCGTCCGACCGAAGCCGATACGTTCTTCATGTTCCGCAAGGACTGGCTGGACGCGGCGAACCTGAAGGTTCCGACGACCGTCGACGAGCTGTATAACGTGATCAAGTCCTTGACGGAGAGCGATCCGGACAAGAACGGCAAGGCGGATACCACAGGCTTCGCCACCTTCATGACCAACGGCGAGAAGCTGAGCGACCCGATGGGCCAGCTGGAGAACGTCTTCCACAAAGCCAACGGCGACTGGAAATTCGTGAACGATCAGTTGACGTTCAAGTCCTTCCTGCCGGAAGAGCGCACCGCGCTGGAGTTCATGAACAAGCTCTACAAGGAGAAGCTGATTCCGGAGGACTTCGCCTCCATGAAGCCGTCCCAAGTGAAGGATCTGGTGAAAGCCAACAAGTCCGGCGTATGGGTGGATAAGTCCGGTACCATCGTGAACGACTACCTGAACGATCTGAAGAAGATCGTGCCGACCGCCAAGGAGCTGGACTTCATTCCGGCTACCAACATCAACGGCTACAACCCGAAGGGACCGGGCTTCGCAGGCGTGCTTGCGATTCCGAAGTCCGTGAAGGAAGACAAGATGAAGCGGATTCTGAAGCTGGTGGACACGTGGATGAATGACGATGTGTTCGGAATCCAGCAATACGGCTTCGAAGGCGTTCACCACAAGGTGGAGAACGGCAAGAAGGTCATTACCGATACCAAGAAGCTGACCGACGACGGCGGTCCGGATTTCAACCAGATCGTATACGTCGCCGATCCGTACGCCTCCTCCATCAAGGTTTCCTTCGAGCCGGCTACTCAGGAGCTCTTCAAGAAGATCCAGGACGAGCGCGCCAAGACCAGCCAGGCGGACATCAGCATCGGCCTGTATTCCCCGACCGCCATGCAGTACCTGCCTGAGCTGCAGAAGAAGGTCCTCGACATGAAGACCAAGGTCGTGCTGGGCAAGGAATCCCTGGCCGCATGGGACGAATTCGTCAACAAGACCAAGGCCGAGCCGAATGTGGTGAAGATGACCCAAGAAATGACCGAAGCCTATAAAAAGCGGATGGCCGCCAAATAAGCGGGCCGGACCCGACTCCCGCGCTTTCAAGGCGCGGGAGTTTTTTGTGCACGGGTAAGAGGAGAGGCGAGCTCCGGATGCCTTCTGTGTTGCAGCAAGCGGAGGTGTCGGCAGAGCGTGCTGTTCCCGGATCCAGTGGGGGTTTGTCTGCAGACCGCGAGCGAGCTCTAGTGGAGGTGTGTCGGTAGACGGCGTGCGAGTTTCCCGGCTCCAGTGGAGGCACTGACAAACCGTGCTACTCCCCGCCCCAGCTATGGAAGAAGCAGCTTGTTTGGGGGCTAGGGGAGGTCGGAGCGGCTAACGGTTGCCACAAGAGTTATTTACCCGCGGATGCACGATTATGTGTTGTAACGGTTGCCAGAATCGCTATTTCACATTTATCGGCACAAAAACAGGGTGATTTGCAAAAATAAGCTCTGTAGCAACTGTTAGAGTTCTAGATCGCCAATGGGTGAGCAAATAAGCTCTATGGCAACCGTTACACGTCTGCCAATGTGCGATAACGCTGGGTTCCGGCGGCCGCAGCCTGCAATCCTCGAGACACCGGAGAACGCAGGATCACGCTAGTCCGGTCATCGGACCAACCGACATTAGATGGGTGCCCACTCCTCCGGCTCAATGGAGAAAGCCGATGTACCGCAGGGCGTCGGCCTCCCCCTAACTTAAGCTGAAATAACACCGTGAGCTTCGGGTGATTTGTATAGAGAGACAAGAAGGAGAGAGGAAACCTTATGGGATATTTTGAATCGAACGACTCGGTGTATTCCAAATGCCGCACGGATGTGAAGGCGGTGCTCGAGACCATCGCGGGACGCTATATCGGAGACAATCCCGCCCATCCGTTCGTCAACCGTCTGTTCAGCAAGAACGGCTTCACCCGCCTGCACGACTACCGGTATGAGATGGACCTGACCCGGAAGTGGGAGCATATGCCGAACGGACGGTTCGTCTATGTCTGGGGGAAGCTGTGGAGCGATCAGGAGACGGAGCTGAATCTGGGGGCAAGCTGCTTCAGCCCGGTGAAGGTGTGGGTGAACGGGGACAAGGTCTTCGCCTCCAACATCTCGGATGAGATGGCCCCGGCCCGTAAGAACCCCTTCCGCGCAGCGGTCAGGAAGGGCTGGAACGACTTCATCCTCCAGTTCGAGAAGACGGCCAACGGCTGCGGCGGGATCTTCGGTACGGCCTCCTACAAAAATTTCCCGCTGCACTTCGTCATGCCTACACCGGAGCGGGAGGGCCTGGAGGGCTGGATGTACTCCGAACCGACGGAGGTGGAGTACGCGCAGCTTGCTGCGGAAGCCCTTAGCGAGCGTAACGGGCTGGTGGCCTGGTACCCCGAGACCGGCTGGGATGAAGCGAGTCTAACGAAGGGAGTCCTGTCGCGGATCTTCGGTGAGGATCCGGGACGGACGGCCTTCGCGTGGACCACGCTGAGCAGCCGGTCCTCCGGACGAGGCACGGTCCGGCTGGAGGGAGAGCACCGCGGCTCCGTCACGCTTATTCTGGACGGAGCCGTCCTCCATACCGCCCATGGCAGCGGGAGTCTTTCTGTGGAGGCGGAGGTAGGCTTCGGAGAGCATGAGCTGATCGTCCGCTCCGTCAGTCCCGGCTCCGGCGGGGATTGGGGCTTCACCCTCCGGCCAGCCGGCGGGGAGGAGTTCGCGCTAACGGCACCGGTTCCGGTACGGGGCTTGAAGGACTGCTGGCTGTACCTGGGCACGTTCGGGGAAGGGAAGGAGCCTGCCGTTGCGGAGCTCCACAAGCTGAACCGGGTCCATGACAACGGGCGGGGCGGCACATACTGGAGAGCCGATCTGCCGGATACCTGGGTCCGGCCCTATCTGGAGAATACGCTGTTCGGGAAGTGGAACTACCCGCTCGGGGTGACGCTGTACGGCTTAATGGAGACGGGGGCTTCCATCGGACGCCGGGATTATGTGGATTATGTGCTCCGCCATGTGGATCAGAGCGCGTCCTATGACGAATATTCCCTGTGGGACGGCAAGCAGTATGGAGCCGCCGGTGTGAATAACCAGCTGGCGCTCATCGACAGCCTGGACGACTGCGGCTCCTTCGGCGCCACCATGCTGGCCGCCATGGCCTACGGGGACGTGGACGGAGGCCGGAAGGTGGCTGCTCGGATCGCGGAATATATCAGCCGCATCCAGGACCGGCGTCCGGACGGGGCGCTGTACCGGGTGCGGGGAAGCGTGGACTTCATGCAGGACACCCTCTGGTGCGACGATCTGTACATGAGCGTCCCGTTCCTGTGCCGATATACCGGACTGACGGGAGACCCCGCCTATCTGGACGATGCGGCCAACCAAATGCTGCTCTACAAGAAGTATCTCTATATGCCAGAGCAGCAGATTATGTCCCACATCTATGACTTCAAGACGGACCGTCAGACGGAGGTGGCGTGGGGCCGGGGCAACGGTTGGGTGCTCTTCTCCCTGGCGGAGCTTCTGACCGTTCTTCCGATCGGCCACGGCTTGCGGGAGGAGCTGCTCGTCTTCTTCCGGGAGCTGTGCGAAGGCTATCTCCGTCTGCAGGGCGCTGGCGGCCTGTGGCATCAGGTTCTGACGGATCCCTCTTCCTATGAGGAAACCTCCTGCACCTCCATGTTCTTGTATGCCTTCGCCCGCGGCATCCGCAACGGCTGGCTGGAGGCGCCCGCCTCGTATGTTCAAGCGGTGATCCGGGGCTGGGAAGGGATGACCCGGACCAGCATCGACAAGTACGGGAACATCTACGGGGTGTGCAGAGGCTCCGGCTACTCCTTCTCCGGCCGGTATTACCGGGACGATCTGTCCTGGCTTCTGAACGACACCCACGGCATTGGCATCGTCATGCTGGCGGGGGTGGAGGTTCTTCGTCTCTCCGCCTACCTGAAGGGAGAGCAAACAGATGTATAAGCCAGCCGTCAAGGAATTTCCGGTGGAATATTACGGAGCCGTCGGAGACGGAACGACCCGGAACACTGCAGCCCTCCAGCAAGCCATCGACGCGGCTGCCGCCGCCGGAGGAGGAAGGGTCGTGCTGTCGGAAGGGGTCTACGAGTCCGGCGCCCTGTTCTTGAAGTCCGGCGTGGAGCTGTTCGTGGCCGAGGGGGCTACGCTCCGTGCCGCGGTCGATGAGGAGGCGTATCCCGCCATGTGGACGCGGGTCGCTGGCATCGAGATGGAGTGGCACAGCGCCTTGATCAACATCTGCGGACAGAGCGGCGTCAAGGTCGGAGGCAAGGGTGTCATCGACGGACAAGGCGATTATTGGTGGCACAAGTATTGGGGGGCGGACCGCCTTGGCGGCATGCGCGGTGACTATACTGCGAAGGGGCTCCGCTGGGCCGTGGATTACGATTGCCGCAGGCCCCGCCTCCTCTTGGCCTCGGATTCCAGCAAGGTGGAGATCAGCGGACTGACCATGGTCCGGTCGCCTTTTTGGAATGTGCATATCTGCTATTGCAACCAGGTCACCGTATCGGACTTGAACATCGGCGACAGCGGGGGACCCAGCACGGACGGCATCGATATCGATTCCTCCTCCAACGTGCTGGTGGAGGACTGCCACGTGGACTGCAACGACGACAACTTCTGCATCAAGTCCGGCCGGGATGCAGACGGCCTGCGGGTGAACCGGCCCAGCGAGAACATCATCATCCGCCATTGCAGCATGGGACGGGGCGGGGGAATCACCATCGGAAGCGAGACCTCCGGCGGCGTCCGTAATGTGTTCATCCACGATATCGCCGCCAACGGGACGGAGAACGGCTTCCGGCTGAAGTCCGCTCGGACCCGGGGAGGCGTCATCGAGCAGATCCGGGTTCGGAACATGCGGATGGTGGATGTGAGGAATCCGTTCAGCTTCCTGCTGAATTGGAATCCCAGCTACAGCTACGCGCAGATTCCGGAGGATTACGAGGGCCCCTTGCCGGAGCACTGGAGGGTGATGGCGGAGCCAGTGGTGCCGGAATCCCGGGGAATCCCGGTGTTCCGGGACATCGAGATCCGCGATGTGACGGTCCATAGTCTCTTCGAGTCGGAGAAAGGGGTTTCCGAAGGCAGGAAGCTGGTGTCCCGGGCCTTCGAGGTAGAGGGATATGCGGAGCAGCCCATTGAGCAGGTCCATCTCAGCAACGTAGAGATGACCGTGCACGAAGCAGGGTATCTGACCCATGTCCGGGATTGGAGCATGGAGAACGTGCGGGTCCATACCGTGACTCCCGCTCCGCTTAGGCTGGAGAATGCGGTCCGGGTGGAGCGGCCCGCATCGGTTTTTTGAACAAGGAAGCCGGATATTTGACCTGCCGATGGAATCGATTGGGCTCCCGTTTGTAGTACAATGGGCATATCGGTTCTATCAACATTCCCATGGACAAGGAGCTTAACCCATGATTTCACGTATGATTTACCGGGGCATCTGGAAGCCCGGCCAGCAGGAAGCAGGCTTGCAAGCCTTGAGAGAGGACGTCCAGGCTTCGCGTCTGGTTCGGGAAGGGGCCTTGATGACGGCTGCCGCGTTCTCTTGGCGGGATAATGTGTTTTTGTACTATGAGTGCAACGGCACGGAGGTAGACCCTCTGAAGGTTGCGGAGGCGGCTGGTCCTCACCTGATCGACTGGGCCGGTGAAGCGGAGCCCCGGAAGTGGATTCCCATGGTGGACGTGTTCCACTTCAACGAGCCTGCGGGATATGAGCATTGGCTGCGTAAGGCGCCGGTGGAGCGCCGGGTCGGACGGGTGGCGCATCTGAAGCGGGAGATGATGGCCAGCTACATCTACTATCATTACCAGCTCCAGGAGGAGCGGGCGTTCCTCGGGGACAAGTACGAGATCATCGCCATGCATGAAAATCTGCTCTTCGGCTACCAGGAATTCCCCAAGGTGATCGAGGACCCGGTGGTGCCGGGCCGCCTCTCCACGAAGGGAACGCCGGAAAATTGGGGGGATTCCCGCATGGATCTGCACTTCCAGCCGTGGGAGGATGACGGGTACCTGTATTTCAAGCCGGTGGAGCTGATCTACGCGTATTACATCGGAGAGATTCATTCGGAAGAGGAAGCGGGGAAGACAGAAGCATGATCTACAATATTAAGGATTTCGGAGCCGTAGGCGACGGCGTTGCCAAGGATACGGCGGCCATCCAGAGAGCCATCGACGCCTGTGCGGAAGCGGGCGGCGGCACCGTCGTGGTGCCGAACGGCAGATACTTGAGCGGAACCATTATGCTCCGCTCTTACGTAGAGCTTCACCTGTCCCCGGCGGGACGTATCGTCAGCAGCACGGAGGAGGCGGACTTCGTCTCGCCGGATGCCGGGGCGGAGGGGCAGTTTCTAAGTGAAGGCCAAGGCTCCAGCGCCTTGCTCTGCGCGCGCCACGCGGTGAACATCGCCGTGACGGGATTGGGCACCATCGACGGCCAAGGCCCCCTCTTCCTGGAGGAGGAGGACGAGGGAAGCGATTGCGTCCTCGCGATCTTAAGTCCTTTCCGTCCCAAGCTGATCGACCTGGAGGGCTGCACGAACGTGGTCTTCCGGGATGTAACCCTGTACCGGGCCTCCTCCTGGGGGCTGCATATGACCGGCTGCAACATGGTGACCATCCAGGGGATCAAGATCCTGGGCCAGGTCCGGGGGCCGAACAACGACGGCATCGATCCGGACAGCTGCAAGAACGTGCACATCTCCAACTGCCATATCGAAACGGGCGATGACTGCATCGTAGTGAAGGCGACCAAGCACGGAGCGGCGAAATACGGAGCCTGCGAGAACATCACCGTCACCAACTGCACGCTGGAATCCCATGATTCCGCCATTAAGATCGGAACGGAAACCCATGGCGACATCCGCAACATTACCGTCTCTAACTGCGTGATCCGCAACTCCAACCGGGGTGTGGGCATCTGGGTGCGGGACGGAGCCACCATGGAGAACATGCTCTTCTCCAACCTGTTCATCGAAACGCGCCTCTTCAGCAACGAGGACGAGATCAAGCGGGGCCTGCGCTGGTGGGGCAAGTCCGAGCCCGTCTTCATGACGGCGGAGCGGAGGAATACGCCGGAGGCGGGAGCGCCGGGCAAGATCCGCAACATCCGCTTCGAGCAGCTGCTCATCGAATCCGAGGGCTGCGTGTTCCTCGGCGGCTCGGAGGAGAGCGTCATCGAGAGCGTGTCCTTCCGCAACGTGAAGCTGTCGATGCGGGTGAAGAGCGGGTATCCCGGCGGCGTCTTCGATACCCAGCCCTCCAAGCGGGGCGTCTTTGCCCATGAGGTGCCGGCCGTCTACATGAATCACGCGAAGGATGTATCCCTTCAGGACTTCGAGGTCGTCTGGCAGGGCGAACGCAATCCACACTGGACCCATGCGCTGTGCGGGGAGGAGCTGGAGGATCTCCGGATCTCCGGCTTTACCGGAAGTGCGGCTAAGGAAGGGCTGTCCGACCTGGAGCTTCGCCAAGTCCGCGGGCTGGAGCTGAACCGGATCCGGAACAGCCGGAGAGAGGCTGCGTCCGTCCATACCGACAGGGTAACCGGGCTGGAGCAGCAATAGGGTAAAATGAAAGCACACTGGATAGAGGGCTTGACGGCTCCTTGTCCAGTGTGTTATTTTTACATCAAGATTTAAACAACCGTTTAAAACAAACGTTTGATTAAAGAATAGGAGTGATGGGATATGAAAGAGGCATGGATCGCGTTGTTGAAGCGTCCGGCCGCCAAGACGGCCCTTGTAACGGCACTGATGTTCCAACTGATCTTCAGCGTCATCTGGATGACAGCCTACGATGGGGTGACGGACCGGGTAACCGGGCTCCGGCTTGCCGTGGTGAATGAGGATGCCGGCATGGGCAAGGCCATCGCTGAGAAGCTATCGGGCCAGCTCCCGTTCGGAACGGAAGTTTCGCCGAGCCGGGAGGCCGCCATGGAGCGGCTGGAGAACCGGGAGGTCCAGATGGTGGTGGTGCTGCCGGCCGACTTCACCAAGCAGGTTCAGACGGCGGGGCAGCAGGCCCGGATCGAATACTACATCAACGAATCGAACCCCCAGATGATCAAGAGCGTCATGACGGGCGTGACGTCCACCATTACGGCGGGGGCCAATAAGGAAGCGGCCGCTGCTGGGATGCAGACGGTCCTGGGCCAGCAGATGCCGGCGGAGCAGGCGAAGGCTGTTGCACAGGGCTTGGCGGAGAAGATCGTCTCGAAGGTCGAGCCGCTTCACCCCGTCAAGGGCATGAACAATCAGATGGTGCCGATGATGCTGGTGCTGGCTTCCTTCGTCGGGGCCATGATCATGCAGATGAACCTGCACCAGGCCGCTGCGGAGTCGGGCTTCACGGGAGGGCGCTGGACCATGTTCGGAGCAAGGGCGTTGCTGAATGCCGTCTCCGCCTTGGTCATATCCGCTCTGGGCTCCGCCCTGGTCGTGGCCTTCGGCGGACAGACCGAAGCAGGCTATCTGTCCGTCTGGCTGTTCCAGAGCCTGTTCCTGGCCGTCTTTATGTTCTATTCGCAGGTTTTCCTGCTGGTTCTGGGAGCCCCCGGCATGCTGTTCAACATCATCAGCCTGTCGCTGCAGCTGGTTACCTCGGGCGCCATGGTGCCGAGAGAGCTGCTCTCCGGCTTCTACCGGGGACTGGGCGACTATCTGCCGGCCACCTATGCCGTCAACGGGCTGATGAATCTCTTGTTCGGAGGACCCTCGGTGGGTGGAAGCGCCGGAGCGCTCCTGATCATTCTGGCCGTCAGCCTGGCAATCGGAGGCGCAGCGGTGGCTCTCCGCAAGCCCCGGACTTTGGCGCACCGGGAGGGTCTTGCTTCCGATCCGGGCTAAGCTCATAATAGGATCATGCGAGACGGACGGATGATGGGGAGAGAACGACAGGTGCAGCATACGTGCGATGACCAATGTGATGTGAAGCGGAGACTGCTGGAGGCGGCGAAGCGGCTGTTTGCCAAGCAGGGATTTGACGCAACCAGCGTACGCCAGATCTGTGTGGAGGCGGGGGCCAACGTGGCGCTCGTCTCCTACCATTTCGGCGGGAAGGAGCAGCTCTTCCGGGCCATCTATGAGCAGTACATCCGGGAGGAGCGGTTCCAGGAATTCGTGCCGCTGATGGAGGAGCCGGTTCTGGCGCTGAAGGCCTTCATCCGGGCGCTGGTGAACTACCGGTTCGACGAGCCGGAGATAGTGGCCATCACCTTCCGCGAGATCTCGTCGGACTCGCAGCGTACGGACACGCTGAAGGACTATTTGCTGCCCGTCTGGCAGCTGCTGCGGGCCATTCTGTTGAAGGGCAAGGAAACCGGCGTCTTCCATATCGATTCCGTCGATTATTCGATGACGGGACTGATGGGCATGCTCATGTTCCCTCCCAGAACGGGGATGATCAGCACGGTGCTGGATAAGCCGATGGAGCGGGAGGCCATGCTGCGAAGCATTACGGGGCTGGCCTTCCGGGCGGTCGGCATGACGGAGCAGCCGGAAGGATAGGAAGGAGAAGAGCCATGAATGATTTCATCAATCTCTTGCAGAGGCACCGGTCCATTCGCAAGTATACGGACCGGCCGGTAACGGGGGAGCAGCTTCGCACCATCGTATCGGCTGCCCAGCACGCCTCGACCTCCAGCAACATCCAAGCCTACAGCATCATACATGTGAGTGATCCTGCGGCGAAGGAGCGGTTATCCGCCATAGCGGGCCATCAGGCGTATGTACGGGATTGTCCCGCATTCCTCGTCTGGTGCGCGGACATCCGGCGGCTGCTGGAGGCCAGCGGCCTGGAGGCCGGATCGCCGGAGCATCAGGCGGCCTCGACGGAGCTGTTCATCGCGGCGGTGGCGGATACGGCGCTGGCGTCCCAGAATGCGGCGATAGCCGCCGAATCCATGGGACTCGGCATCGTGTACATCGGCGGCATCCGCAATGATCTGGAGGAGGTCTGCCTGCTCTTGGAGGTGCCGGAGCTGGTGCTTCCTCTGTACGGCATGTGCATCGGCTACCCGGATCAGGATCCGATGCCCCGGCCCCGGCTTCCGCTGGAGGCGGTTCTGCATGAGAATACGTACAAGACGGATCGCTATCCCGCTCTGATCGAAGCCTATGACGCCGTGACGCAGGAATATTACCTCCAGCGCACCCAAGGCCAACGCCGGAGCGGCTGGTCCGATGAGATGCGGGGCAAGCTTCTGAACCTGGAGCGGATGTACCTGAAGGAATTCGTGCGCAAGCGCGGCTTCGATCTCTAGTACGGGAACGGGGGCCACCGGCCTGCTTCCCGTCTATGCTCCACTAAGGCCCCGTCCGAACCGCATCGCTGCGGCTTCGAAGAACGGGGCCTTGTTTTTTTACGCCACATCACCTCGATCGTGAAAAGCCGTCTCCCGGAAGGAGGGCTGTTCGGGAGATTCGAGTGTGTGGAGTTCGCTTTGGGCATGCCGGGCGGAGCAGGCTCCGGACAGAATGACTATAGGGCAACTTCGGCCATTACCGGACGCTGCAGATCAGGTATACTTATAGGAAAACCCTGATAAAGGTGGCCGATCTGTGAATCATCGTGATCTCTTCGACAATGACACCCTGTTGCGAATAACCGGCAGGCTGCGTGCGGCCGGATGTGTATACGCCGAAGAGGAGGCCCGGCTGTTGGCCGGCCATGCCCGCTCACCCGATGAGCTTGCGGCGCTGGCAGAACGAAGAGCAGCCGGTGCTCCTCTCGAATATGTGCTGGGTTGGGTGGAATTCTGCGGTCTTCGGATTGCTGTGGATCCGGGAGTATTCGTGCCCCGCTTCCGTACCGAGTTCATGGCCCGGCAAGCCGCTGCTCTTACGAAGCCGGGCGATACGGTGGTGGACCTGTGCTGCGGCTCCGGGGCCTTGGGCGCCGTGGTAGCGGCGGCACGGGAGCGCATCGAATTGCATGCGGCAGATATCGATCCGGCTGCGGTTCGATGCGCCCGCCGCAACCTCCGTGCCGTGAACGGCCGTGTGTATGAGGGCGATCTGTTCGAGCCGCTTCCGCAGGAGCTTCGCGGCCGCATCCAGCTGCTCATCGCCAACGCCCCATACGTACCTACGGTTGCGATGGAGCTTCTGCCGCAGGAGGCCCGTCTCTATGAAGCCCGGACCGCGCTGGACGGAGGAGAGGACGGACTGGACATCCAACGGCGAATAGCCGCCTCCGCGCCACAATGGCTCGCGAAAGACGGCTATCTGCTCATGGAGACCAGCGAGCGGCAGGCACCGTTGACCGCCGGGCTCCTCAATCAATTCGGTCTATCCCCGAGCGTCCTCCGCTCCGAAGAGCATGACGCTACGGTCGTCATCGGAACCCGTTAGAACCCGCGTCCCATCTGAGCTGCGAAGTCTTCCATCTTGATGATATCCGAAGCTTTCACATCCAGCTTCGAGTCCACTTTTTCGTTGATCTGATTGAAGACGGTATCCATTTGAACCTTGACCTTTCCTTGCTGGCCGGCTTCCTTGTTATTCACAGCCAGGTTCAGCGAGACGAAGCGGATGTATCCCTTGGAGTCCATGCCGACCAGCATGCTGGCATCTTCAATGCCGGCTTGGGCTTTGAATTCGGATACGGCCTTATCCTTGTTCTTCATGGCGTCCTGGAGCTTCTTCTCGGTGTCGGCCAGCTTGTCCTTGTTCTGTCCGACGATATCCGACCACTTGGGATCTTGGAGCAGCTTCAGGATCTCCGGAAGGACCTTCTCCGTCGTCACGGAGATCGCTTGATCCAGATTGCCGTCGTTAATCGTGAACTTGACCAGATCCTTCACGTCGGCATTGGCGGGCAGAGTCACGTCCTTCTTGGACACGTCCTTGAAGAAGGTCTTGTTGTCGAAGTGGGAGCCGATCACGCCCAGAACTTCCTTGGACAGCTCCTGCTGCCGCTTCATGTCCACATGGGACGGAACCGCCGCCTGCTGCTTGTTCAGTTCCTTCAGGTCCATCTCTACATACTTGCCGACTACATCCTTGCCGAGCGGCAGGAAGGGGGTGTTCGGAACCTTGACCAGGAGCTTGTCCTGCGTCACATACACCGGCACCTTCAGGCCGAAATTCATATCACCCTTGACATTCAGCTCATACTCCATCCGCATCTCGAAGGGCTCTTTGGTATACGCCCCGGTCAGCTTGAGGTCGGCGTTCTTCAATACCTCTGCCGCCATAGCGGCTTGATCTCCCAAGGCTTCCTGGCTGCCTTCCAGGCCCAACTTGAACGTGGATTCGAATGAATAGGATTGCAGATTGACCGTGTTGTCAAAAGCTTTGCCCAATGCTTCCTTAGGGGGCAGAGAGCACCCCGGGAGCAGGATCGTCAGGCCGAGCAGAGCGGACATAATGGCTGTAGCTCTCTTCATTTTTTAAATTCATCTCCTTTGTTACAATTATTACGTACCAATGTTTTACAGGGTTTCATTGTAACACACGATTCTTTGTGAAAATATATCGAATTTAGGAAAATTTTGACGATGATGTCGGGTGCAGCTCCTTCTTTCTGACACATTCCTGCTATTGCTAGAATCGTATCGGCATGGTAAAAAGTTACAAAGACCTATGCGGTGCGTCTATGGGGGGGAGAGTTGGTATGATCGGAAACGAACGGATCGTATATCACCTGGTAACCAAAAAAGGCATGCAGCCGGGACAGAAGCTGATCTTCGATCAAGGCCAAAAGAACGCTTTATACCGCTATTTCTTCGAGCGGGAGCACGCCAATTCCAAAGGGGAGGACTTCATCCGCATTCTGCAGGGGCATCACACGAGCGACGGGCTCATTCTGGATAAGGAGGACGCTGGGGTGGTCAAGAGCTATGTGGAGCAAACCGTCCGGGCGGTTCGGGAAGTGATCGTGGAGATGGTTCGGCTGCAGGAATACCCGGATTATCCGTCCCGGTTGTCCTGCCTGTATGCGGCCCAAAGCTTGGAGGATGCATGGAAGTGGAAGGCGCTGTTCGAATCCCATTACCGCAAGGTGCTGCAGATCGTG
Source organism: Oryzibacillus soli (assembly GCF_051594765.1). Taxonomy (NCBI): domain Bacteria; kingdom Bacillati; phylum Bacillota; class Bacilli; order Caryophanales; family Paenibacillaceae; genus Oryzibacillus; species Oryzibacillus soli. Next base: position 107,448 of record NZ_JBPPGJ010000002.1, on the reverse strand, counting down.
AAGCTCCGGGTGAACGGGAAAGTGTTCGAAGGGGACGGCGACCTACTTCCCAAGGAGGACGGGGCTCCCTTCGCGCGGAAGATCGAACAGGCCAGGATGTATTGGCAGGGGAACGTTCGGAATGAGCTCCCCGAGCTTCTCATTAATGGAGAAATCGAGGTGGCCGAGATTCTTGAAGACTATACCGGAGTCTAATGAGGAAAAGAGGATGATGTCCCGCAGGACGTTCCTGACGAGGGGAGTCATACTGGCAGGAAGCCTCCTGGCTCTGCCCGGCGCCGGCTACGGATATTCCACGCGTGTGGAGCCGAGATGGCTGGAGGTGGTGCGGCTGAAGCTTAGGCTGGAAGGGCTGCCTGCCCCCTTCCGCGGCTTGCGCATCCTCCAGTTCAGCGACGTGCATCTGGGCTTCCATTACGATGCGGATCGGCTGGCAGGATTGGCGGCAAGGATCGAGAAGGAGCGGCCGGACGTGGTCTGCTTCACCGGAGACCTGGTGGATTACGCCGTGGGCTCGGCGTATACCCCCATTCGGGATGCGCTGCGGCTCATCCGGGCACCCTTGGGGAGCTACGCGGTTCTTGGCAATCACGACTATTACGGGGATGCCGACGAGGTGGCGGCCCTTCTGAAGGAGGGTGGCTTCACGTGTCTTCGCAACCGGATGGTCCGGCTGGAACGGGAGGGCGCCGTCTTGTGTATGGCAGGAGTGGAGGATGCCTGGGAAGGAAAGCCGGATCTGAAGCGGGCGCTTCAGGATGCGGGAACGGGGGACTTTACGGTGCTGCTGTCCCATGCCCCGGACTATGCCGATGAGGTGCTGGCTTATCCGGTTCAGCTGCAATTGTCCGGTCACAGCCATGGAGGCCAGGTGCGTCTGCCGCTGATCGGGCCGCTTGCTTCCGTCCCGTACGGCAAGAAATATCCCTCCGGCCGATATGATCTGGGCGGTGGAAAGCTGGTTTTGTATACAAATCGGGGCATCGGCGTCTCCGTGAAGCCGGTCCGGTTCCTATGCCGGCCGGAGCTGACGGTGATAACCCTGGAGTAGACCGCTAAGCTTCCATCGGACTTGGGGCCCTAGACCGTCACCCACCGGCCTCAATCCCCTACGCCCCGGCTAACCCTTTCTTCGGTACTCGGTGGGGGAGCAGCCGTAGGCCTTGCGGAATTGCCGGGCGAAATAATTGGCGTCCCGGAAGCCGCTTTGCTCGGCCACGTCGGTGATGGAGCGCTCCGGGTCCCGCAGGAGCAGGCAGGAGTGCTCGAGCCGCCGCATCAGGACGTATTCCATAGGCGTGGTCTTGTAGCTGCGGCTGAAGGTGCGGACGAAGTGGCGGGGGGAGAGATAGGCCAGATCGGCGGCCTGCTTCAGCGTGATGGGCTTCAGGAAGTTCTCCTCCAGGAACGTGAACGCCTCCGCCAGCCGGTAGACCTTGTTCGAGTCGGTATGGTTCTCTGTGTAATACCGCGACAGGGTGATGGCCAACGCCGAGAAACGCATGAGAATCATGGACCGGTACCCCTCGTGGCAGCCCGTGAATTCCTCTAGGATCTCGTCCAGGGCGGCGTGCACCCGCTTCATCTGGGACGGGCCCAAGGCCAGCATGGCGTTGTAGTGCTGCTCGCTGCGGTAAATGGGCTCGATTAGGAAGAATGCCTGGAAGCCCGCCAGCTTCATAAGCTCCGGCAGCTCCGGCAGCTGCTCCGTGCGGAACATAACGTTGACGTACTTGATCCGGTCCACGTGCTTATAGCCGTGGTTCACGCCCTCGTTGACGACGAAGACATGCCCCGCCGCAATGGGATACTCCTTTCCTTCTACAACATGGATGGCGCTGCCCTCCAGAATGAGGACCAGCTCGGAAAAGTTGTGGTGGTGAACGAAGTAATCGTGGGTCAGCGGGCATTTTTCGATGTTAAAGATGAAGTCGGCCGGCAGTCCCAAATTGTGATAATCAATATAGGTTCCCATGTCCTTATAGTGCTGAAGAAAGTCCCGAAAGTCAAGGAAAGCAGGCTGCGAACCCGGTACAATGAAGGTATCATGCATCCCCAAAGGAGTAGATACCCATGGCCCGACAGCCTGCTGCCACCACGCCCGAGCAATATTACGCCTTCCGCGACGACGTCCGGGAGGTGGAGTTCAAGCGCCACGATACGCCGACCCCCTGGATGAACTACCTGTCCAACGGCACCTTCCATACCATGATGTCCCAAGCGGGAGGAGGCGTGGTGTTCTACAAGTCCCCTCAGATCTGGCGGATCACCCGATACCGCTTCTTTCACCTGCCGACCGACCGTTCCGGACCTTATCTCTATATCCAAAATACCGAGGACAACAGCTATTGGTGTCCGACCTATGAGCCGGCGTTCGACAAGCCGGAGGAGTGGAAAAGCGCCCACGGCATGGGCTATACCCGGTTTGAGGCTCAGAAGTCCGGCGTCCGGGCGCGGACCGTCTATTTTGTCGGGCCATACGAGAACTCGCTCATCTGGAACCTGACCCTGACCAACGAGGGGACGGAGGAGAAGAAGCTTCGAGTGTACGCCTATGTGGAGTTCGGCATGATGGAGTTCATGCGGGAGCTGCAGTGGCAGTGCTACAACAAGCACCAGGTGTCTGTCTGGTACAACGATACCGGCGCATTGATCTATAAATACGGAGTCGAGAACCAGCCGAAGCCGGAAGAGACGCCGCTGGTCTACTTTGCTGCCGATGCCGTGCCTTCCTCCTACGACGGAGACCGGGACGAGTTCGTCGGAAGCTACCGCAGCGAGTCCAATCCGGCCGCCATTGAGAACGGAGGCTGTACCGGCTCCACCCTTCTGGGTGGAGATCCTTGCGGGGCGCTCCAGTTCGATATCGTGCTCCAGCCGGGAGAGACTCGGACCCTGAATGTCTTCCTGGGGGCCGCCATGACCGAGGAGGAAGCGGTAGCCGCCGTCGCACGTTCCCGGGAGCCGGACTTTGTCGCCCGCTCATACGATGCGCTACAGGCCCATTGGACCGATTACCTGGACAGCTTCCAATGCCAGGTGCCGGATGAAGACGCCGCCCGCATGATCAACGCGTGGAACCCGTACCAGTCCCACCGGAACTTCCTGTTCTCCCGCAACATCTCCTTCTACGCGACGGGAACCTTCCGGGGCGTAGGCTTCCGCGACACCTCCCAGGACATTCTGGCGGTGGTGGCCTCGGACCCGCAGGCCGCCAAGGACAAGGTCAAGCTGCTCCTGTCCCAGCAGTATCAGGACGGCCATGCCAACCATTACTTCTTCCCGACGGAAGGCTGGGACCCGGTGACAAGCATCCACTCGGACGATCATCTCTGGCCGGCCCTGGCCGTATGGGAGATCGTGGCGGAGACCGGCGAACCGTCCTTCCTGGACGAGAAGGTATCCTATTATGACGGCGGCGAAGGAACCGTCTACGAGCATCTGTGCCGGGCTATTGAATTCACCAAGGCCAACCTGGGTCCCAACGGCTTCCCGCTGATGCTGCGCTCCGACTGGAACGACCAGCTCTTCCGCGTCTGCCGCAAGGGCCGGGGCGAGAGCATCTGGACCGCCATGCAGCTGGGAACGACGCTCCTGAAGCTGCAGGAGCTGGCCGGTCTTAAGGGGGATACGGAGCGCCAAGCTCAGTTCGCCGGCTTCTATGAGGAGCAGAAGGCGCTGGTCAATTCGCTGGGCTGGGACGGTCAATGGTTCCGAAGGGCCGTAATGGACGACGGCCGCTTCCTGGGTACGGACGAGCACGACGAAGCCAAAATCTGGCTGAACGCCCAAACCTGGGCCACGCTGTCGGGAATGGCGGAACCGGAGAAGGGCGTCCAGGCTATGGACAGCGTCCAGGAGCTCCTGGACACGGAGCTTGGCATCAAGAAGCTCCATCCGTCCATCACCACCTTCCCGGACCCCAAGGACCCCCTGACGAACTACAACAAGGGCACCGGGGAGAACGGCGCCGTCTTCTGCCATGCCAACACTTGGGCGGTCATTGCCGAATGTATGCTGGGTCGGGGAGACCAGGCCTACAAGTACTACCGCCAGTTGATCCCGAACGTGGCCATGGAGAAGGCGGGGTTGTGGAGATACAAGGCGGAGCCTTACGTCTACGCCTCCAATCTATTCGGGCCGGAGTCCGATAAGTTCGGTCTGGCCAACGTGTCCTGGCTGACGGGCACCGCCGCCTGGATGTACGTGGCTGTGACCCAGTACATTCTTGGCGTGAAGCCGGTGCTGGAAGGGCTCCTCGTCAATCCCTGCATCCCTTCCGGCTGGGAAGGCTTCCGGGTGAAGCGCAGATTCCGGGGCCGGGTCTACGACATCGAGGTTCGCAATGAAAGCCGCACCGGACATGGAGTCAAGGAGCTTCGGGTGGACGGCGTACAGGTGGAGGGGACCATCATCCCGCCGGCGGCGGGCTCTGCGGGCGGAGCTTCCGTCCGCGTTGAAGTGATTCTCTAAATGCATACCGGTGGTGCCATAGGGCTCCACCGGTATTTTTTTATATCCTTGCCCGGAAATGGAAACAATTAGTAAGGAATAACCGTATATAGATGCAGAGGGGGGAATGGGCAATGGTTCACCGTAAGGTCATGCTTCCGGCGCTGATTGTCTTGCTTATTCTGGGAGGAGATCTGCTTACGGTCCCATCCCGGGCTCTGGCGTGCTCCTGCGCCACGCCTCCCGCCGTTCAAGAGGACCTGGAGAAGAAGACTGCCGTCTTCTCCGGCCAAGTGATCCGGGTGGAGCAGCCGCCGGCCAAGCCGGTCCTATCCTCGGCCGATCCTCTGCATGTCACCCTTAAGGTGACCCGCGTGTGGAAAGGGGACGTCAAGGCCGAAACGGCCGTCTATACGGCAAGAAGCTCCGCAAGCTGCGGGTATGACCAATTTGCGGTGCATAAGGAATACATCGTATTTGCAGCGGGATCGCCGGACCATTTGGAGACCGGGCTGTGCACCCGCACCAAGCTGCTGTCGGCTGCCGGCGAGGAGCTGGCCATTCTGGGACCGGGCAGCCAGCCTGCTCCCGGCACGGCAGGCATTGCTCCGGGAGCCGCGGAGAAGCTGGAGGCGGAGGCTCGCGGCCAGAAGGGAGCTTCCACCAAGGCACTCTGGAGCTTGGGCATCATGGTGGCGGGGATTAGTGTATTCGCTTACGTCCGGCGGAAGAAGGCCGGGAGAGGATAGAGAACCCGCCGTCCTGTGAGGCACTCGTATCATGTGAAGCATTCCGATCGGATGCCACGTAATTCGGGTGCCTTTTGCTATTATCGCTTTGTGTCGAAAACTTAAAAATTTGTCGACCACGTGTTAATAATTTAACATCCGCGGATATCCAAGCGTGATATCGTAAGGAGGTTGCACAACCAGACCATCCGGAGGGAATACCATGCGTAAGAGCTTGCGATTACAGATTTTGATCCCTTTTTTGGCCTTGATCATTGCCGCCAGCGGTGCGGCGACGATGGTAGGCTACAACAGCATCAAGGAATACGCCGTGGAGAGCGCCACCGACAATACGGAAACGCTGGTCGGTATCGTTAACCAGAATGTGGATTTGTATTTGAAGGAATACGAGCGAATGGCCAAGACGCTGTCCGGCAACGATCAGATTCAGCGTTATGTGGCGTCGGGAGCGGCGAGCAAGGAGGGCAAGGCGGCATGGCCCGCCGTGCAGGACACTTTCCAAGAGGCCATCAAGTCCAACGATCAGCTGGTCAACATCTATGTGGCGTCGACTTCCAAGGAGATGACCGTAGAGCCTCCCGCGGATCTGCCGGCCGGATTCGATCCGACCACCCGGGATTGGTATAAGGAAGCGCTAGCAAGCCCGCAGCATCCCGTATGGATCGAGCCCTACATCGATACGGCCACCAAGAAGATGGTGCTGACGGTCTCCATGGCCATCCAAGCCCAAGGCAAGCCCATCGGGGTCCTGGGCATCGACCTGAAGGTGGATTCCATCATGTCTCTGCTGAATGAGGTCACCGTGGGAAAATCAGGGTACATCTTCATCCTGGATGCCCAGAACAAGCTGCTGGCCCACAAGAAGACGGAGCTCATCGGCTCGGACCAGAGCAAGGAGAAATTCATCGGCGAGATGAAGGCAAAGGGCGCCAAAAGCACTATCTCCTACACCTATGAGGGACAAGAGAAGCTCATGAGCTACGTCACCAACGGGACTACGGGCTGGAAGATCTGCGGTACCGTCTTCTCCAAGGAATTCGAGGATGAAGCCGGAGAGATGCTCGGCACCGTGATGTGGGGACTCTTGATTATCATCGCTGTAGCGGGAGCCGTTTCGTGGCCGGTCACCCAGAGCATCATCCGCCCGGTGCGCAAGCTGCAGGAGGCGATGAAGGAGTTCCAGAACGGGAAGCTGCGTACCCGATCCGGAGTGAAGCGGAGCAACGAGATCGGTAAGCTGGCCTCCGGCTTCGATGAGATGGCGGAGCAGGTAGACCGTCTGATCACCCGCATCCATAAGACCTCTGAGAAGCTGGGAGAATCCTCCCAGGTGCTCATGGTAGGTTCGGCGGAGACGTCCGCTTCGGCAGGAGAGGTGGCGAGAGCCATCCAGGAGATTGCCGCCGGAGCTGGCAGCCAGGCCGGTATCGCGGACCGGAATGCCGAGATTGTGCTGGAGATGGCGGACCAGATCGACACCGTGGCCCAGGAAACGGGAGAGATGGAGCGCCTGACGATGCAGATGCAGGACATTGCCCGGGTGAATGTGGAGAGGCTGGATGCCCTGTCCGATCAGACGGCGAAGAGCGTGGGCATGTCCCGCTCCGTCTCGGAGGCTATCCGCTCCCTGGACGAATGCTCGGAGCAGATCGGAGGAATCGTAGCGGTCATCTCGGATATTACGAATCAGACCAATCTGCTGGCGCTGAATGCGGCCATTGAAGCGGCCCGTGCGGGTGAGCACGGCCGGGGCTTCGGCGTCGTTGCCGGTGAGGTCCGGAAGCTGGCCGGTCATTCCGAGGAGGCGCTGGCCCAGGTCCAGGAGCTGGTGGAACGCATCCGCAAGGAGACTCACCAGGCCACGGCGCTGTCGGAGAGTGCAGGGCAAGCCATGGTGGAGCAGGAGCGGACCGTCAGACAGACCCATGAAGCCTTCGGTACCATCCATGCCGCTGTGGAACGCCATCTGGCGGGCATCGGACAAGTGGTCCGTTCCGTCCGGGAGCTGACGGAGGGCAAGGACATCATCAGCGCCAACACCACCGAGCTCCAAGCCATCTGCCAGACCACGGCGGCCGGCACGGAGGAGGTCACCGCATCCGTGGAGGAGCAATCCGCCGCCATGGAGCAGCTGAGCCATCTGGCCCGCCAGCTGGAGGAGGCGGCCGCCGAGCTTCGCAGTGAAGTCCAGCGGTTCGATATCTAAGGGCGGCGGCATAAGTTCAACGTCATTCGATGACGCAGCAGCAAGAAAAAGGGTGCCTCTCAAGCCGTAACAGGCTTGGGGGCACCCTCTTTTTGCGTTCATATTAGTTGGAGCTGCCGCTTCATTCCCAGACCCTCGGTCACACCGAGTAGTCCACACTGATTCTCCGGTCGGCGAAGAACCGGGAGACCGCGAAGGAGGAGGCGCCGGCCACGCAGGAGCGGGAGCCCAGGCCCGCGAATTCCAGCCGCAGCTTCTCCCGGTGATAAGGCAGAGAGCGGGTGTCGATGACTCGGCGAACCGCAGCGCCTAGGAAGCGCTCGGCATGGGCGAACCGGTTGCCGATGATGATGAGCTCGGGATTGAAGATGTTGATGATGTTGGTGATGCCGACGCCGAGGTAGTAGCCGGCCCGCTCGAACAGGGCTGTGGCCTCGGGACTGCCCGCTTCCGCAAGCTTGACCAGCTCCTCCAGCTCCTTGCGGTCCTCCGGCAGCAGGGAGGAGGCTTCCTCCAGCAGGGCATTCTCTGAGGCATAGAGTTCCCAGCAGCCGATATTGCCGCACCGGCAGGGCTTCCCGTCCGCTTGAATGGAGATGTGCCCCATCTCACCGGAATAGCCCGAGGTGCCCCGGTACAGCTCGTTCTTCAGGATGATGCCCGTACCGATGCCGATGCCGATGCTGATATAGATCAGATTCGAAACACCCCTGCCGGCGCCGAACTCCCGCTCGCCGACGGCACCGGCATTGGCCTCGTTATCGATGGTGACGGGCATCCGGAACTCCTCTTCGAGGAGCCGCTGGAGGGGGACATTCCGCCATCCTAGATTCGGGGCGAAGAGGACAGAACCTTGGTGGTCCGTAATTCCGGGCACTCCGACGCCGATGCCCACGATGCCGTAAGGACTCTCCGGAGCGGCGGCGATCAGGGTGCGCAGGCAGCCCTTCAGCTCCCGGAGTACCGTCTCCTGGGAAGCGCCTCCCTTCAAGCCGCGGCGCACCTCGTGGATGATCTCGCCCTTCAGGTCCGTCAGTACGGCATGGATGTAATTGACGCCCAGATCCACGCCAATTGCATAGCCGGCATCCTGGCGGAACACCAGCATGACCGGCTTGCGGCCGCCGCTGGATTCCCCGGTGCCGATCTCGTAGAGGAGATTCTCCTCCATCAGCTCGGCCACCAAGGTGGAGACGGTGGCCTTGGTCAATCCGGTCAGCTTGGCCAGGCTGGCGCGGGAGATGGGGGACTGCTTCTGAAGCAGCTCCAGCACGATGGATTTATTAATTTTCTTGACGAGATTGAGATCTCCGGTCATCTTCATGCAACAAACTCCTTAGGCATAACGTCCAGTGCGCCGATCCCATGGCGATAGCCGCTCATTGTGATAGTAATCTTCATTATACGGGGAAATCGGACAGCCATACTATCATTTTATGCGGAAAAAGTTCGAAAGTAAAGTTAGTTTAATCAATAGACAAACTAAGTGGGAAGTGATATGATGAAGGGGAAGGTAAGGCGAATAACTCTCTGGAGGGAATATTCCAATGGCTTCTTATTTCAACAACATTTCCAAGGTTGCATTCGAAGGCAGAACCTCGAGCAATCCGCTGGCTTACAAATTCTATGACGCCAATGCCGTAGTCGCCGGCAAAACCATGAACGAGTGGCTTCGCTTCGGTTTGGCTTACTGGCATGCCATGACCGGCACCGGCTCCGACCCGTTCGGCGCAGGCACCATGCAGCGCGGCTGGGACCGCTACTCCGGCATGGACCAAGCCAAGGCCCGCGTGGAAGCGGCCTTCGAGCTGATGGACATTCTCGACATGCCGTACTTCTGCTTCCATGACCGCGACATCGCGCCGGAAGGCGACACCCTGCAGGAGACCAACAAGAACCTGGACGTCATCGTGGCCCTGATCAAGGAAAACATGAAGTCCTCCGGCCGCAAGCTGCTGTGGAACACCGCCAACATGTTCTCCAACCCGCGCTTCGTCCATGGCGCTGCCACCACCTGCAACGCCGACGTATACGCGTACGCCGCTGCGCAAGTGAAGAAGCAGCTAGAAGTGGGCCTGGAGCTGGGTGCCGAGAACTATGTGTTCTGGGGCGGCCGCGAGGGCTACGAGACTCTTCTCAATACCGACATGAAGTTCGAGCTGGATAACCTGGCCCGCTTCTTCCATATGGCGAAGGACTATGCCAAGGAAATCGGCTTCAACGCCCAATTCCTGATTGAGCCGAAGCCGAAGGAGCCGTCCAAGCACCAATACGACTTCGACTCCGCCACTACCATTGCGTTCCTGAAGACCTACGGCCTGGACCAAGTCTTCAAGCTTAATATCGAAGCGAACCATGCCACCCTGGCCGGCCATACCTTCGAGCATGAGCTGCACGTGGCCCGCATCAACGGCATGCTGGGCTCCATTGATGCCAACCAAGGCGACGAGCTGCTGGGCTGGGACACCGACGAGTTCCCGACCAACCTGTACAGCACGACCCTGGCCATGTACGAGATCATCAAGAACGGCGGACTGGGCAGCGGCGGTGTGAACTTCGACGCCAAGACCCGCCGTGCCTCCTTCGAGCCGGAGGATCTGGTTTACTCCCACATCGCCGGTATGGATTCCTTCGCCCGCGGCCTGCAGGTAGCGGCGAAGCTCTTGGAAGACCGCGTGCTGGAGAACATCATCGACGACCGCTATTCCTCCTTCAAGTCCGGAATCGGTGCGGACGTTCTGGCTGGCAAGGCCAACTTCAAATCGCTTGAATCTTATGCGATGCAGAACAACCCGATCGTCAACAAGTCGGGCCGTCAAGAGCAGATCAAATCCGTACTGAACCAGTACATCATGAACGTGTAAGTTTCGATCAGCAACCATCAAGAGAGAACGGAAACTCGTCAGAGTTTCCGTTCTTTTTTGCGTCGTGTCAGGGACGGTATTGTTTTTTTTCGGTCGGATCGATCGGAATCTGTTGATTTAAGTTTTTATTTGAAAATTTAGAGGAAATTGTATGCGTTTTTTCGTAATATTAGGTTATGAGCTGTACGAGAAGCTTCATGGAACAGAAGCCCGCATCGAGGGGCAGGCAATCGGATAACAGGAGGAGATTGAATGGGATGGAAAGGGCGGATTCTATCTCTCATAACCGTCGTATTGTTCCACTCGGTCTTGCTGGTATATAGAGGCAGCCCCGTGGGAACCCCCAGGGGAGCAGGAGGTTATGCGCTTCCGGTGCTCCTGTCGGTATTGCTGTTTGCCGCTGCATACCGGCTGGGCCGGTATATCGATCAGGCGGCCTATAACAAGTTAGTACTGGCAGGCTCCGCTCTCCCGGCGTGCGTGCCGGGGAAGAAGGCACGGGAGCTTCTGGAGAGCGAGGCGCGCTACAAGGATATACTGGAGCAGATCCCCGATCCGGTGTTCGTGTATTGCTCCGGCCGGATCGTGTATTCCAATCCGGCGGGGCACCTGCTCTACGGTGAGGCACGGCTGGCGGAGCTTGATTTTGCAGGAGTGATAGAACTGATCCATCCGGTGGATTACGATGTCTTGGTGGAATTGGCCGTCAAGCCGGAGCCGTGGGCACCGACGGAGGTTCGAATTCAGAACCGGGATGGCAACTACCTGGAGACGGAAGTCCGCATCAAGCGGATCCGCTACGAGGGTCGGCAGGCCTACCAGGTGGTCGTCCGGGACCTGTCCGATCTGAAGCGCTCGGACCGAATGCTGCAGGCTGCGGAACGGGAGCAGCAGGAGGTGCTCCGGAACCAACCCGGCATTACGTTGAAGTATAAGAAAGCCGGAGACGGTTATGTCCACACGCTCTGGGAGGGAGAGCTGGCCCGTACGGTGGGCTTGGGCTCCGAGCAGGTGGTGGGCCGGACCTTGGATATGATATTCGATCCGGAGCAGGCGGAGCAGTTATCCTCTTATTACAGGCGCAGCTGGGAGGAGGGCGAATCTCTGGAGTTCGAGACCCTGCTCTCGGACGTGCCCTGCCTGGTGACGCTGAAGCCGATTCGGCGCAACGGTGTGATGGAAGAGGTGATCGGCTACTGCACCGATCTGACGCTGCGCAAGGAGACGGAGGAGGAGCTGCTTCAGGCCAAGGAGATGCTGGAGTCGTTCTTCAACAATACCACGGATGCCATTGACGTGGGCGATCTGGAGGGACACATCATCCAGGCGAACCTGGCCTTCGAGATGATGTACGGGTGGACCGCGGAGGAATGCGACCAGTGCCTGCTGGATATGATTATCCCGCCGGAGCTGCAGGAGGAAGCGGCTAATCTGAAGGAAGCCGTATTATTCGGCGGACACGTCAGCGGGTACGAGACCAAGCGGATGCGCAAGAACGGCGAGGTGCTCGATGTGAGTGTGACCGTGTCCCCCATCCGCAACTCCCACGGGGAGACGGTGGCCATCGCGGCCATCTCCCGGGACATAACCGGGGCCAAGCAGGTCGAATCGGCCCTCCGCCAGAGCGAGGCCAAGTACCGGCTGATCGCCGAGAACATGTCCGAGATCATCTGTGTGCTGGACCCCCACGGGAGGGTGATCTATATGTCTCCTTCCTGCAAGGTGATGATGGGCATGGAGCCGGAGCTTCTGACGGGCAAGGATATCCTGATCTGGATTCATCCGGCGGATGCGGAGCGGGTGGACTTCATGTACGAGCGGCTGCTGTCCACGGACCATAACGAGATCGTCGAGGTGCGCGCTCAGCATGCGGAGGGCCATTGGATTGAGATGGAGGTCTCGAGCCGCTGGATTCCCCACTTTGGAAGCTTGGAGACGCCATGCATCCTGGTGGTGGCTCGGGATATTACCGAGCGCAAGCGGACGGAGGAGATGCTCCGCAAGTCCGAGAAGCTGTCCGTGGTAGGCCAACTGGCCGCCGGCGTCGCCCATGAGATACGCAACCCGCTGACCTCGCTTAAGGGCTTCCTCCAGCTATTGAAGGAACGGAGTAATGAAAACGGCTTCTTCTATGAGGTGATGCTGTCGGAGCTGGAGCGGATCAATACCATCGTCAGCGAGTTCCTGGTACTCTCGAAGCCGCAGATGACCAAGTTCACCCGGGAATCCATCGTCCGGATCGTGTGGGAGGTGGTCTCGTTCCTCGAGAGCCAGGCCCACCTGAACGGGGTGGAGATCGCCGCCAATTATAGGGAGGCGCAGGATGTGGAGGTGGTCTGCGACGAGAATCAGCTGAAGCAGGTATTCGTCAATCTTCTCAAAAATGCCATCGAAGCCATGCCCAAGGGCGGCCTCGTCAAGGTCACGCTCCTGCGGCCCAAGCCGGACCGGGTGCTGATCCGGTTCGAGGACGAGGGGCACGGCATAGCGCCCGATCGTCTGGAGAAGCTGGGCGAGCCCTTCTATACCACCAAGGAGAAGGGCACCGGTCTTGGGCTGATGGTGAGCTTCCGGATCATTGAGGACCACAGCGGAATCATCCGCGTGAAGAGCGAGCCGGGGGAAGGGACCATCTTCGATGTGGAGCTGCCGGCTCCGGTGCTTGCCGCCGTGGAAGAGTAGGAAATGTTCGGGATTGCGCCTTCGAATTTTGCCGTGGTTTGTGCTATCCTTTCATTAGCCGGATTTATCATGGCTATCCATTTTTTCGATGGGAACAGGTGAGCAGCTATGGCAGCAGGTGTGCAAATTCCTAGTGATATTGAGATCGCCCAAGGGGCCGAGATGAAGCGGATCTCCCGCATGGCGGAGGAGATGGGGCTGCACGAGGACGATTGGGAAAGCTATGGCAAGTATAAGGCGAAGCTGGAGATCTCCTTGCTGGACAAGTGGAAGATGAAGGCGGACGGGAAGCTGATTCTCGTAACGGCGATTAACCCTACGGCAGCGGGGGAAGGGAAGACGACGGTCAGCGTCGGCCTGGCCCAGGCTCTGAATAAGACCGGGCGCAAGGCGGTGCTGGCTCTGCGTGAGCCTTCGCTGGGACCCGTGTTCGGGATGAAGGGCGGTGCGGCCGGAGGGGGCTATTCCCAGGTCGTGCCGATGGAGGATATCAATCTGCACTTTACGGGCGACATGCATGCGGTGACATCCGCCCATAATCTTTTGGCCGCGCTGGTGGACAATCACCTGCAGCAGGGCAATGCGCTGGGGCTGGATCCGAGGCGCATGGTCTGGAAGCGGGTTCTGGACATGAATGACCGGTCCCTCCGGCATATCATGATCGGACTGGGCGGCACCACCGGGGGGGTTCCCCGGGAGGACGGCTTCGAGATTACGGTCGCATCGGAGATCATGGCCATCCTATGCCTATCCGAGTCGCTGCAGGATCTGAAGGCCGCGCTGTCACGCATGCTGGTGGGGTACACCTGGGAAGGTCGCCCTGTCTATGTGAAGGATCTCGGTGCGGAAGGAGCCATGACGGTGCTTCTGAAGGACGCCCTGAAGCCGAATCTGGTCCAGACGCTGGAGCACACACCGGCCCTGGTTCACGGGGGGCCCTTTGCGAACATCGCCCACGGCTGCAACAGCATTCTGGCCACCAAGCTGGCGCTGAAGCTGGGGGATTACGCCGTGACCGAGGCCGGCTTCGGCGCGGATCTGGGTGCGGAGAAGTTCTTGAACATCAAATGCCGCAAGGGCGGACTGGCGCCTTCCGCCGTGGTCATCGTCGCTACCGTACGCGCCCTGAAGCTGCATGGCGGGGCGGGCAAGGACCAGTTGGGCGCGGAAGATCTGCAGGCTCTGACCCGGGGCTTCCCCAACCTGGAGAAGCATGTGGAGTCCATCCGGAGCTACGGGCTGCCCATCGTGGTGGCGGTGAACGAATTCCCGACGGACACGGCGCAGGAGGTGGAGCTCCTGAAGCGCCTCTGCCGCGAACGGAACATCCCGGTGGAGCTGTGCCGGGTCTGGGAGCAGGGAGGCGAAGGCGGCCGGGAGCTGGCGGAGACCGTGGCCCGGCTGGCGGATGCCGCCTCTGCGCAGCGGTTCGCGCCGCTGTACGCGGAAGAAGCTTCCATCGAGGCCAAGGCTGAGGCCATCGCCAAGACGTTCTACGGCGCGGACGGCGTCATCTTTTCGGAGCGGGCGCGCCGGCAGATCGGCGAGTTCGTGAAGAACGGCTGGGACCGCCTGCCGCTCTGCATGGCCAAGACCCAGTATTCCTTGTCGGACCAACCGGCACTGACCGGTCGGCCGACGGGCTTCCGCATCACGATCCGGGAGCTGAAGCCCTCCTTGGGCGCCGGCTTCATCGTGGCGCTGACGGGCGACATACTCCGGATGCCGGGACTCCCCAAGCAGCCGGCAGCCCTCGGCATGGATGTGGATGCAGGAGGACGCATCACGGGATTGTTCTAGGAGGGCTGGAAAGTGGCTAACGGTACGGGAGCCTATTGGAAGAAGACGGCCGGTCCCGACAAGCTCAAGGAGCTCACGGACCGGATGGCGGCAGACGGAGTCACCGCCCGGGAACTCAGCTTCCTCTGCATCGGGACGGACCGTTCGAGCGGCGATGCGCTGGGGCCGATGACCGGCACCCTGCTGACGGAGCGCGGGTACCGGCGGGTGATCGGCACCCTGGAGGCTCCGTGCGATGCGGCGACCTGGGACTTGCGGCTGGCGGAGCTGGTCCGGGTGGCGGCAGGCGGCCCGGTGCTGGCCATCGACGCCTGCCTCGGGCATCCGCACTCCGTCGGCCTGTTCCAGCTGGCCACCGGCCCGCTGGAGGCCGGGCGCTCCCTGCGCCGGGGCCTGCCGCCCGTAGGCCGCTACTCCATCGCCGCCATTGTCCACGCTCTCCGGGACAACCCGGTCCGCGTGCTGGAGACGACGCCGCTCCACCGGGTATGGACCATGTCCCGGCAGATCGTTGCGGCGGTCGAAGCCGCATTCCCGCCCGATAGGAGCGGACATTAGAGGAATACCCCTAGCCGTACCAGGCTGGGGGTATTCCTTTTTTTGTGCATATTCATACAGAAAGGGCAGAAACCGTCCGCGCTATAAGCTTTATGATTACAGCATAAATGATGTAATGAAAGCTTACGTAATTTGAAAATTGTCCATTGTAATTTTCCGAATTAGCTGATAGAATCGCTTCTAAGCTAGGGAAAAACAATAAACGTGGGAGGTAATGTGACGTGAAAATGTGGCGTAGCGCTTCATTATTGTTGGGGTTGGCCTTGTTTCTGAGTGCATGCGGTGGAGATAAGCCGGCATCGGGTGGCGGTGAAACCGTGTATAAGTTTGCATCGGATGCATCCTATGCACCGATGGAGAGTATGGACAAGGACAAGATCGTGGGCTTTGACATCGATTTTCTGGCGGAGGTTATGAAGGAAGCGGGTTTGAAGTATGAAGTGAAGAATACCGGGTGGGATACCATGCTGGAGAGCGTGAAGCAGGGCACCGAATTCCATGCAGGCATCTCTGCCATCTCCATTACGGACGAGCGCAAGATGAGTTATGACTTCTCCATGCCTTACTTCGAGTCCACCAATATGATTCTGGTCAAGGAAGGCTCTCCGATCAAGAACGCCAAGGACCTGAAGGGCAAGAAGGTGGCCGTACAGAGCTCCACCACCGCCGATACCCTGATGACCGAGATCATGGGCAAGGACAACACCAGCCTGAAGAAATTCGACAACAACGTGCTGGCGCTTATGGAGCTGGATAAGGGCGGGGTAGACGCAGCTGTAGCCGATATCGCCATCGTCCGGGAATACATCAAGAACAACCCCAACAAGAAGTTCGTCGGCCTCCTCGACAAGGAGAACTTCGAATCCGAATTCTACGGCATTGCCTTCCCCAAGAAAAGCGAGCTGAAGGCCAAGCTGGACCCGGCCATTAAGAAAATCATCGAAAACGGCACCTACGCCAAGGTATACGAGAAATGGTTCGGCGAAAAGCCGGACACCTCCAAACTGCTGAACGCCAAATAAGGGAAGGTCGACCTCATGGATTTCCGCTTCGACATCATTCTGGAATACGCGCCCCTTCTCTTGAAGGGGACGCTTTACACCATCGGCATCTCGCTCTTGTCCATTCTGTTCGGCTCCATTCTCGGCTTGGCCATCGGCTTCGGCAAAATGTCCAAAAACCCCGTGCTGCATTGGCCGATGCAGGCGTACATCAACTTTTTCCGGGGGACGCCCTTGTATGTGCAGATTCTGATCGTCCACTTCGGCCTGGTGCCGATGATCTGGGGCAGCACCAATCCCTGGATCTCGGCCGTCACGGCCCTGTCGCTGAACTCCGCAGCCTATTCGGCGGAGATCTTCCGGGCGGGGATCCAATCCATCGACAAGGGTCAGACGGAAGCGGCCCATTCCCTCGGCATGAGCCATTGGGAAACCATGCGGTTCGTCGTGCTGCCCCAAGCGGTCAAGCGGATGATTCCCGCCTTCGGCAACGAATTCATCGTGCTGGTGAAGGATTCTTCCTTGATCGCCATCGTGGCGGCACCTGAGATCATGTACTGGAGCAATGCCATGCGCGGCCAGTACATGCGGGTGTGGGAGCCGTATCTGACGGCGGCGTTCATCTATTTTGTGCTGACGTATACCTTGAACAAGTTGCTCGTATACATCGAGAGGAGGGTGTGACGGGTGGCGGCGATTATTGAAGTGAAGGGCTTGATCAAGCGGTTCGGCAGCAGCACGGTGCTGGACGGCATCAACGCCGAAGTTGAAAATGGCGAGGTCCTGGTGGTCATCGGCCCCTCCGGTTCGGGGAAATCGACGTTCCTGCGGTGTCTCAATCTCTTGGAGCAGCCGGATGGAGGGGACATCCGGATCGCGGGGCAGTCCCTGATGGACAAGGGCACGAATATCGCGGAGATCCGGCAGGAAGCCGGCATGGTGTTCCAGCAGTTCAACTTGTTCCCGCACATGAGCGTGCTGGACAATATTACCTTGGCGCCCATCCGCATCCGCAAGCGTTCGCCCGAGGAGGCCAAGCGCAAGGCGCTGGAGCTGCTCGACAAGGTGGGGCTGAAGGATAAGGCGGAGGCCTATCCGGCTTCGTTGTCCGGCGGCCAGTCCCAGCGGGTGGCCATTGCCCGGGCATTGGCCATGGAGCCGAAGGTCATGCTGTTCGACGAGCCGACCTCGGCGCTGGACCCGGAGATGGTGGGCGAGGTGCTGATGGTCATGCAGCAGCTGGCCCAGGAGGGTATGACGATGGTGGTGGTTACCCACGAGATGGGCTTCGCCCGCGAGGTCGGGGACCGGGTCATCTTCATGGAGCAGGGGCGCATCGTGGAAGAGGGCACGCCGGCGGAGCTATTCGGCAACCCGCAGCAGGAGCGTACGAAGGCTTTTTTATCGAAGGTGCTGTAAAGCACGGAAAAGAAGGGTGAACCCCAAAAGCCGCTATCCGGATTGAACTTCGGAAGCGGCTTTTGAGGTTATTTGTCCTGCTGGTTAGGGCTCTTCAGACCATGCCGGGAGGCATCAATCGTTCTATTCCTCCCATATAGGGTCTTAACGCCACCGGAATTCGGATCGAGCCGTCCTCCTGCTGGTGGTTCTCCAGCAGAGGGATCAGGATGCGGGGGGTGGCCACCATCGTATTGTTAAGCGTATGGGCGTAACGCAGCCGTCCGTCCGAATCACGGTAACGGATATTGGCCCGGCGGGCCTGGAAGTCGTGGAGGTTCGACGACGAATGGGTCTCGCCGTAGGTGCCGCGGCTGGGCATCCAGGTCTCGATGTCGTATTGCTTGTAGGTCTTCTGCGACATGTCGCCGATACATACGGCCATGACCCGGTAGGGCAGCTCCAAGAGCTGCAGGAGCCGCTCGGCATTGGCCGTGATGTGCTGGAGCAACCGCTCCGAAAGCTCCGGGTCCGCACGGCACAGCACCACCTGCTCCACCTTGGAGAACTGGTGGACCCGGTAGAGGCCGTGCACGTCCCGGCCGGCCGAGCCCACCTCGCTGCGGAAGCAGGTGGAGGCAGCGGCAGCCTTAACCGGCTCGTTCAAGTCCACGATCTCGCCGGCGTAATAGGCGACGAGTGGGGCCTCCGAGGTGCCTACCAGGTACCGGTTCTCGTCCTCGATCCGGTACACCTGTTCCCTCCCGGTGGGGAAGAAGCCGGTATGGGCCAGCGTCTCCGGGCGGACCATCAGCGGCACCTCCATCGGGAGGAAGCCGTCTGCCGTCAGCAAATCCATCGCCAGCTGCTGTACGGCCCGGTGGAGCAGGGCGCCGGCGCCCGTCAGGAAGTAGCTGCGCACCCCGCCGGTCTTCACGCCGCGGGGAATATCGATCATCCGGTGGAGCTCACCAAGCCGGATATGGTCCAGAGGCTCGAAGCTCCACACCGGGGGCGCGCCCATTCGCCGGACCTCCACATTGTCTGCATCCGAGGCGCCTGCCGGGGTGTCCGGCGATACCGGATTGGGCACCAGCAGCATTAGCTGCTCCAGGCGCTCCGCCTCCTCCCGCAGCGGCTCCTCCAGCTGCTCCAGCCGCCGGTTCAGTGCCTTCACGGCTTCACGGGCTTCTTCCGCTTGCGCCTGGTCCCCCTTCCGCATCAGCTCCCCGATCCGCTCCGACTCCGCATTCCGGGTCCGGCGGCCCTCCTCCACCTCCTGCTGCAGGGCCCGTTTCCGGGTATCCGTCTCAAGCAGCTCCCGGATGGAGACCGGGAGCCTCTTCCGGTCCGCCACCTCCTGCAGCTGCTCTTCATGCTCGCGTATCCACTTGATGTCCAGCATCGTTCACCGCTCCTTTACCTAGGTAAAATGCAAAAAAGCGCCCTCGATCCGTATGGGACGAGGAGCGCTTCGCTCGCGGTGCCACCCAACTTGACCGGCTCCCGGGGGAGTCCGATCCGCTTAAGGTTCCGCTGTAACGGGCGGTGCCGGTTCACTTAGGCAAGCAGGCGGGGCGGGTAAGGGCCGCGGCCGCAGGCTTCTTGACGAGAACGCCTCGGGGTTGGATGCCCGTCATTGGCAAATCTTCCGTATTCGGTTGAACAGTAGTATACCGCATGCCGGACCGGCAATGCAAGAGCCAGCGGGGAGGGCGGAAGCGATGGGGGGCGGCCTAGCCCCGGATTCCTGCTGCCGCTCCCGTCAGGAGACTGGTCTTGAGCCGGACGATCTGGAAGCCGGCCCCCTCCCGGGGCTCATGGAGGCGGCTCTGGATGAGGCGGGCGGCTCTTCGTCCGATATCCGCTACGGGCAGCCTTACGCCGAAGTCCACTAAGCCCATGGAGGCGGCCAGCCGCATATCGCCGAAGCCGGCGAGAGGAACCACGGGCCGGTGCCCGCCCCGTTGGACGGCGGCCTCCTGCAGGGCTCCGGCGAACATATCGTCATGGGCGACCAGCACGTAATCTGGCGGCTCCGGCAGGCGGAGGAGCTCCTTGTACAGCTTGGCCCCGGTCTCGGCGGTCGGATGTCCCGTACGTACGAGCGTATCGTCGCCCGGAATGAAGTAGTCCTTCAACGCCCGGCGGTAGCCGTCGAGCCGTTCCCGGGCCGGGGTCAGCCCGTCGCTGGCCCCGATCAGGGCGATCCGCCGCAGGCTCAAGCCCAAGATGTGCTCGACCGCCGCATAGGCGCCGTTAATGTTGTCTACCAGGACGGCATCGGCCTGGATACCATCGGTCAGACGGTCCGCCAGCACGACCGGCAGGCTGTCCGGCCAGACGGAGACCAGATGGCTCCCGTCCGGGCAGGAGGGGATGAAGATGAGACCGTCCACACTGCGGTCCGCCAGCAGGTGAAGCCGGTCCCGCTCCCCCTCCGGGCAGCCGCCCGTACAGGAGATCAGCAGGGAATAGCCATTCTTGCGGAGCTCTTCCTCAGCTCCTTGGGCGACGCCCATGAAGAAGGGATCGGAGATGTCCGGGGTCAGGAAGCCGATGGTCCGGGTCCGGTTTGTCTTCAAGCTCCGGGCGATGGGATGGGCTTTATAATCGAGTTCATGGATGCAGGCCATGACCTTGGTTTTGGTCTCGCCGCTGATCCTCGGATCATCGTTGATGACCCGGGAAACCGTAGACGCGGAAACGCCGGCCAATCGGGCTACATCCTTCATCGTCACATGCAAGTGCACTCCGCCTCCTTCAAGCTGAAAGCTACGGGTATCCCATCTATGTTAGCGTAACGGGCAAAGGCTTGCTGTGAGCTTTCGCACAATGTCCCTTCGCTGGAACCGGGCCGGATTCGGGAGTACAATGCCTATATATAATGGGATGAGACAGGGGGAAGATGGCATGAGACACGGAGGCCCAATGGGCGGAGGCGGCATGGGAATGGGGGGACGGCTGTCGTCCGATCCGAACGCGCCCAAGGTGAAGTGGAGGGATGCGGAATGGGGCAGAGCAGTGCGGCTGTTCCGGCCGTATGTGAAGAAGCTGTCCGGAATCCTGGTCTTGGCGGTGCTGTCCGCTGTGATCGGGCTGTTCCCGCCCCTCGTCATGCGGGAGATCATCGACCACGCCATTCCGGAGGGCAGCCGCCGGGATCTGTACCAGATGGCGCTGCTTATGGTGCTGCTGCCGCTTGCGGCCGGGCTGCTCGGCGTCTGGCAGAACCACCTGAACAATAAGGTGGGGCAAAGCGTCATGCGGGACCTGCGGCACCGTCTGTTCGCCAATCTGCAGCGCCAGGCCATGGCCTTCTTCACCCACGCCCGGTCCGGGGAGGTCATCCAGCGGCTGACCGGTGACGTCCAGGCCGTACAGGGCGTCGTGACCGGTACGGTGGTCAATGCCTTGACCCAGGTGGTCATCGTGGCCACCACGGCGGTCATTCTGTTCCGGCTGGATTGGACGCTGGCCCTCCTCTCGATGGTCGTGCTGCCGCTCTTCATCCTGCCGGTCCGCAAGGTATCGGACACCCGCAAGCGGCTGCGCGGCGAGGCCCAGCGGGTCAAGGGCGACATGTCCTCCATGCTGGGCGACATCTTCGGTGTATCCGGCGCGCTCCTGACCCGGCTCTTCGGCCGCGAGGAGGTCCAGGAGCGGCGCTTCACGGACCTGAACGAGCACGTCATGGAGCTGGAGCTCCGGCTCAATCTCGTCGGCCGGTGGTACAATATGGCGATCAGCGTGCTGGCTCCTCTGGGGACGGCCATCATCTTCCTGTACGGCGGTCTCGGCGTGATGCACGGAACCTTGACCCTGGGGGGCATCATCGCCTTCGTCTTCTATGTGGGACGCTTGTACGGCCCCATCTCCACCCTGCTCAATCTCCATGTGGAAGTGGCGACGGCCATGGGCATCTTCAAGCGGCTGTTCGAATACATGGATATGAAGCCGGACATCACGGATGCGCCGGATGCGGGAGAGCTGCCTGCGGCGCAAGGCCGCATCGAATACCGGGCGGTTTCCTTCGCCTACGGCAAGGGGGAGCATGCGCTGCGCGGCGTCAGCTTCCGGGCGGAGCCTGGAGAGCTGGTGGCCGTAGTCGGCCCCAGCGGCGCGGGCAAATCCACTCTGATCGGGATGCTGGCCCGCCTTCACGATCCGACGGAAGGCTTCGTCCTGGTGGACGGGACCGATATCCGCGCCGTCACCCAAGCTTCCCTGCGCAGGCAGATGGCCTTCGTGACGCAGGATTCCTTCCTGTTCCATGCGAGCATCCGGGACAACCTGCTTTTTGCCAGGCCGGATGCCACGGAGGCGGAGATGATGCAGGCCTGCCGCGACGCCTACATTCATGAGCGGATTGCAGCACTGCCCCAAGGCTACGATACGATGGTGGGGGAGCGGGGACACCGGCTGTCCGGCGGTGAGAGACAGCGGCTTGCCATCGCCCGGGCCATCCTGAAGGACCCGGCCATTCTCGTGCTGGACGAGGCTACGTCCCATCTGGATTCCGAGTCTGAGGCCTATGTCCAGGCCGCTCTGGAACGTCTGATGGAGGGCCGGACCACTCTCGTCATCGCCCACCGGCTCTCTACGATCCTGGCGGCGGACCGGATTCTGGTGCTGGAGGAGGGCCGGCTGGTCGAGGAAGGAAGCCACCGGGAGCTCTTGGCGCGGGAGGGCCTCTATGCCCGGCTCTACCACACGCAATTCGCTCCAGCGGCGGATGGTGTGGCTGGGGGCGGCTAACCGGATGCAAGGACGTAAGTGAAAGGGGAAAGGTGCCTGAACACCTGAATGTACGAACACACGAAAGCACGAAAGCGCGAAGGCTCGGACACCCGGACATCCGACACCGCATAGAAGATAACGCGGCAGCTGGCCTTTTCAGAGGCATAGCTGCCGCTGTACCTTACGGCAAGGAAGCACCTTACATAGATTGCTGAAGGGAAATGGGGTATAGAAGACATACAAGTATAATAAAAAGCCAATCAAACAATTCCGGAGCAAGAAATGGCATGAATCATGCTCTATACTTGCTTGTAGTAGCTTAGTCATAAAGGAGATGAACCGAACCCGTGCACAACCGACCCCAGGGGACTTCCCCCGGCGAAACCACTTTGTTCCGAAATCCCGTCATTCCCGGCTTCAATGCCGACCCATCCGTCTGCCGCGTGGGAGACGATTATTATCTGGTGACATCCACGTTCGAGTATTTTCCGGGCGTGCCGATCTATCACAGCAAGGATCTGGTGTATTGGAGACAGATCGGCAATGTACTGGACCGGCCCTCCCAGCTGGATCTGGACGGTACTCCATGCTCCAAGGGAATCTATGCCGCCACCATCCGGTACCATGAAGGAACCTTCTACATGATCACGACCTTCGTCGAGAGTGTGACGGGAGCCCGGCGCAATTTCTACGTCACAGCAGCCGATCCGGCCGGCCCCTGGTCTGATCCGGTCTGGCTGCCCGAAGCCCCGGGCATCGATTCCTCGCTCTTCTTCGACGACGGCAAATGCTACGTCATGGCCAACCGCCAGCCGCCGGCCGGACAGCAGTATCCGAAGCATATGGAGATCTGGATGCAGGAGCTGGACCTGAAGGAGCAGCGGCTCACGGGGCCGAAGTTCAGTCTGTGGGATGGCGCGATGAAGTTCATCCATGCGCAGGAAGGGCCGCATCTGTACAAGATCGACGGCTGGTATTATCTCCTGATAGCCGAGGGAGGAACGGGCCATACCCACTCCGTCACCATCGCCCGGAGCGAGAGCATCACCGGTCCCTACGAGGGCTGCAAAATGAATCCGATCCTGACCCACCGCCACCTGGGACATCGCCACCCCATCACCAACGTAGGGCATGCGGATCTGGTGGAGACTCAGAACGGCGAGTGGTGGATGGTGTGTCTCGGCTCGCGGCCTTACGGCGGACCTTACCGGAATCTGGGCCGGGAAACCTTCCTGGTGCCGGTGGCCTGGGAGGAGGGCTGGCCGGTGGTGAATCCGGGAGTCGGGAAGGTGGAGCTCCTCGAGAGGCGTCCCAATCTGCCGGAGCACCGTTTCCCGTCCTTGCCGGCCTGCGAGCACTTCGACTCGGAGCGGCTCGGCCACCAGTGGCTGTTCATCCGGACGCCGAGGGGCGAATTCTGGTCGTTAACGGAGCGTCCGGGCCATCTACGGCTCCGGCTGAAGCCAGAATCCTTGGCAGACACCGCCAACCCGGCCTTCGTCGGGCGGCGGCAGGAGCACATGGCGTTCGCCGCGCGGACCGCCCTGGATTTCACTCCGCAGTCGGAGCGGGAAACGGCGGGCCTCGTGCTGCTGCAGAGCACGGACTTCCATTACCGCTTCGAGCTGACCCTGCGGGACGGAGTGCAGGTGCTCCGCCTGACGGAACGCCGGGCCGCCGTGGATACGGTGCTTGCGGAGCATGCGGTCGAGCCCGGCCGCCAACGCCGGTTGTATCTGAAGGTGGAGGCGATCGGCCAAAGCTACGGCTTCTACTATGCGGTGGAGCCGGAGGCCTGGATCCCGCTCTTCGAGCAGGCGGACGGCACCCTCTTGTCCACCGACGTAGCCGGCGGCTTCACGGCTGCCATTCTGGGCATGTATGCCAGCGGCAACGGAGAAGCTAGCGGCAGCTATGCGGACTTCGACTACTTCGAGTACCAGCCGTTGGATTGACAGCCATAACGGCAAAAACCCCCGAGCTTCAGCATCGGGGGTTTTTGCCGTATGTCTGATCCGAAGGTACGGGAGACGGGAGTCGAGCTCCATCAGCCAATCGGCCCGTCCTCGCCGGCCCCGCCGCACGGCCCCTTGCTCAGGCGATGCCGTCCGCCGAATAGGGCTCGATCAGCCCGGGCCAATCGTTCTTCACGCTGCCGACGTCGGGGTGGACCGGATAGGCTTCCAGCTCCCCGTCCGCATACGGCACGAGCAGGCGCTGCAGGCGCTCCGGGTCGAAGCGGCTGCGGTCCAGCCAGAACGCTTCATCCTCCGGCCGTAAAATCACCGGCATCCGGTTGTGGATGCCGGACATCAGCTGGTTGGGCTCCGTTGTGATGACGGTACAGCTGGACACCTTGCGTCCGTCCGGCGCGGTCCAGGTGTCGTACAGCCCGGCCATAGCGAACAGTCCGCGCTTCTTCAGCACGATCCGCATGGGGCGTTTGTTCCCGTCTGGCAAGGCCTGCCATTCGTAGAAGCCGTCCGCCGGAATGAGGCAGCGCTTGCGCTCGAAGGGCAGCCGGAAGGAGGCCTTCTCCAGGAGCGTCTCCGCCTTAGCGTTGAAGGTGGGGAAGCGGGGCTTCTCCTCCTTGGACCAGGAGGGAACGAGCCCCCACTTCAGCGGTCCCAGCCGGTTCACCCCCTCGTGGGCGAGGATGGCCGGAACCGGCTGGCCCGGGGCGGCATTATACCGGGGGGTGTATATAATATCATCGGGGTAATGCTCGAGCAGGAACCGCTCCATCAGCTCCTCGATGGTCACCGTAATGCTGAAACGACCGCACATCGTCGAACCCTCCCGTTTTTTCTTCGGTACATTGGGACAGCAATCGAGCACATTCTTAAATATTCTCGCATATAATGATCGGTATCCGCAATCGCAAGACGAGTTTTGGCTAAGGAGGAGGATGCCGATGATCAATCATATCAATATTCCGGACGGAAACGGTCACATCTATTGCTGTCTCCGCAACCGGATCGTCACGTTTGACGAGGCGCACCGGGAGCAGTATTGCAGCGGGTGCCGGATGTTGAACGGTGACGCGGGAGGCAGCGGAGTGGAATGCTTATGGGACGATATCCGGGAGACGGAATCCAACGTTCGGGTTGTGACCGACCCGGTTCGGGAATGGGAAAGCAACCAGAAAAAACGGGTGCGGACCCTGATGGCCGAATGGAACAGCCAATCGGACTACGGCACAGACGAGGCGGTCATTTGACAAAAAAACCGTGTACCATACCCCAATAACCCCTGAGAAGGGCCGGCAGCGCCTGCTGCAGACCTTATCGGGGGTTTGCTGCGTTTACGGCTCCTCCACGTTCCCCAGCCCCTTCGACAGCATGTGGGCAATCGCCCAAAAAAGGGACATATCCGACAAATGCTGCACATAATATAGTAACCGTTATCATCCTGTAACGGTTCTAAACTGGGCGCGAACAAGGGAGGAAACGATATGTTGCTGGAGAGCTACGAAGTGTTGGACCGTCTGCGCAAACACCATGGGCTGTACGTGGCGAGCCCCTCGGAACATTATCGCTACGTCTGGATTCGTGACAGCGTCTATATGTCCTTGCCGTATCTCAACAAACGCAGCGTCAAATTCGAACGCACCTACCATAGATTGCTGGACTTATTCAAGGAATACGAATGGAAGCTGGATATTGCGTGCCGTCAGAGGCCGCAGGCGGAATGGGAATATCTGCACGCCCGCTATACGGCGGAGGATGTCAGGGAGATCCACGAGGTGGAATGGGGCCATGTGCAGCACGATATGATCGGAGCCTTTCTGTTCGGCATCGGGGCAGGAACCGAGCAGCGGAAGCGGATGCTCCGGGACCGGAAAGACCGGGAGATCCTGCAGAAGCTGGTCGATTATCTGGCGAATGTAGAATATTGGCAGGATCCCGACAACGGGATGTGGGAGGAATGGCGGGAGGTGCACGCCTCCTCCGTGGGAGCCTGCGTAGCCGGTCTAGAGAAGCTCAAGAGGCTGGGGCTGGCGCGGGTGCCGGAGGAGCTCATCGAGCGGGGCCGCCGATCCCTTAAGGACTTGTTCCCCAGGGAAAGCCGCGACAAGTCTTCGGATTTGGCTCAACTGAGCTTGATCTATCCGTACCGTATCCATACGGGGGAGGAGGGCCGGCGAATCGTCCAGCGTGTGGAATCCCGCCTGCTGCGGTCCCGGGGTGTCATTCGTTATGAGGGAGACAGCTACTACAGCACGCTGGAGGAGCAGTTCGGCCGCGGTCTGCCCCGGGAGCGCTATATCGGCACGGAGGCGGAGTGGACCTTCGGTCTGCCCTGGCTGGCCCTGTGTCACCTGGAGCTGGGCAATGAGAACCGGGCCCGCCAATATCTGGAATGGACGGAGGACGTGATGGTGAAGCCGGGCGTGCTGCCGGAGCTGTATTATAGCGGCACTGACGTGCCGAATCCGAACACGCCGCTCGGTTGGAGCAGCGCCATGTACATTCTGGCGAAGGAAGCGCTGGACGAGATGGATATGGATGCCGTCGGCGGCTTCTGAACCGTCCGATGGAAGGACCCTGCCGGGTGAGCCGGCAGGGTTATTTTTTGTAGGAGCATGACCCAAATCGACATGCGCCGCCCGGGGCCGCATAAACTATTATGAACCCGTTAGGGAATGGGCGGATCATCCGACGAAACGGTACATCTGTTGCAGGAAGGAACGGCCGGACCGGAAGGAGTGAAGTCGGGATACATAGCGCTACCGGACTGCCGGCGACTGATCCGGGCAAGAAATGCGGACTTAGCCGTAAGGAGGAGGAGAGCTGTATGAAAGCTGTCATCATGGCCGGTGGCAAGGGGACCCGCCTTAGGCCGTTGACGTGCAATGTCCCGAAACCCATGGTGCCGCTGCTTGACAAACCCGTCATGGAGTACGCCATCGAGCTCTTGAAGCGCCATGGCATTACCGAGATTGCCGTGACGGTCCAGCATTTGCCGGAGGTCATTCGGCGGTATTTCGGAGACGGAAGCGAATTCGGAGTCCGTCTGCATTATTTTGAGGAGGAAGCGCCTCTCGGGACGGCCGGCAGCGTGAAGAATGCGGAGGAATTCCTGGACGAAACGTTCCTGGTCCTAAGCGGAGACGCCTTGACGGATTACGATCTGGGAGCGGCGGTCCGCTTCCATAAGACCAAGCGTGCGACCGCCACTTTAGTGCTGGCCCGTGTTGATGTTCCGCTGGAGTTCGGGGTGGTGATGACCGACCCGAAGGACCGGGTGGTGCGGTTTCTGGAGAAGCCGGGCTGGGGTGAGGTATTCAGCGATACGGTCAATACGGGGATCTACATTCTGGAGCCCGAGGTGCTCCGCTGCTTCGACCGGGGGATGGAGTTCGACTTCAGCAAGGAGCTGTTCCCCATGCTCTTGATGATGGACCGGCCCATGTACGGCTACCGGGCGGAGGGCTACTGGTCGGATATCGGCAATCTGGCCCAATACAGGCAGACGCAGATCGATATGCTGGACGGAAAAGTCAAGGTGGCCATCCGGGGACGGGAGGTCGCGCCGAAGGTGTGGGTCGGGGAAGGCGTACAGGCGGGACGGAGCGCCGTGCTGAGCGGTCCTGCGTTCGTCGGGCGGGATTGCGTGCTGGACGATGGTGTGCGGATCGGAGCGTATTCGGTGATTGGCGCCGGCAGCATGCTGATGCGGGAAGCCATCGTGGAGCGGTCGGTGCTCTGGGGCCAGACCGTGCTGGAGGCTCACGCCGAAGCGAAGGGAGCGGTGCTGGGCAGGCAGTCTGTCGTCGGGGCGGGGGCTCTGGTGGAGGAAGGAGCGGTCGTAGGCGACAACAGCAGAATCGGCGGCAAAAGCATCATCCGGGATGGAGCCAAAATATGGCCCGGCAAAACGGTGGACCAAAGCTGCCAGTTGAATCAGTCCCTGATTTGGGGAGAGACGGGACGACGGTCCTTGTTCGGCCATTGGGGCGTAAGGGGCAGCTGCCACGGGGAGATCACGGTGGGATTCGCCGCGAAGCTGGCCCAGGCTTTCAGCATGATTCTGGTGCCGGGCCGGACCGTAGGCATCGGTCATGACGGCTCGCCGTATGCGGCCATGCTGGCTGACGCGCTGGGGGCAGGACTTCATGCCTCCGGCATGTACACCCACGATTTCGGTGCAGCCACCTCGGCCGTAACCCGCCATGCCGTGTACTCAGGGGAGTATTCTGCCGGTATTCAGGTCCGGGCTTGGGCGGGGGAGAGCGATATGTACCTGTTCGAGCTTCTGGACGGCAACGGACTGCTCCTGGAGGGCGGTCTGGCTCGGAAGGTGGAGCAGGCCTATATGCAGGAGGAGAGCCGGCGGGTGCGACCGGAGCAGACCGGCTGCAGGACGGCCGCACCGGACGTGAATCTGCTGTACCGGGAGCATCTCTTGGGGATGGTCGATGCGGAGGCGATCCGCTCCATGGGCTGCACGGTCGTCATCCGGTGCGGCTACCGGAGCCACCGGGGAGTCATCCCCGAGCTCCTGGAGTCGCTGGGCTGCCGGGTGGTACAGATTGCGGATCCGGAAGGGAGCCGGGAGTCCCTGGCCCGGATCGTGCAGCTGACGGGGGCCGACCTCGGAGTCTCGCTGGACACCAACGGGCAGCTGAAGGATCTTATCGACGAGAAGGGAACCCCTGTGGATGAGGAGCTGCTCGGGGTGCTCCAGATTCTACTGCAGCTCCAGGAGCAGGATGGAGCGGTATACGTGCCGGTCCACCTGCCGGGCATTGTGGAACGGCTGGGCGAAGCCTATAACCGGGAGGTCATCCGGACGAAGGCCGATGTCCGATCCGTCATGAAGGGCTGCGAGCGCGAGGGCTTCCATATCCGGTTCGACGGTATCTACATGCTGGTGCGTCTAATGGAGTTTCGGGCCAGAGAAGGCTGCGGGCTGTCCCGTCTCACCTCGCTCGTGCCCAGCTTCGCCCTGTCGAAGCGCAAGGTGGACTGCCCTTGGCAGGACAAGGGCAAGGTGATGCGCTTCCTCATGGAGGAGACCCGGGACGCCCGGGTGGAGCTGATCGACGGGATCAAGGTCTACCACGAGGAAGGGTGGACCTTGATATTGCCGGACAGCGACGAGCCCGTGTTCCGGGTGGTGGCGGATGCCGGAACCGCCTCGCAGGCGGAGGCGCTGGCCGGCGTCTATGCCCGGAAGATCGAGGATTTCCGCAGGCGGACGACGGCGTCTTGAAGGCGGGGGCAAGGGTCCAGAAAACGAAGCAAGCCGCGGAGATCCGCGGCTTGCTTCGTTGTGACGGGAAGAATCCCTTTATTTGTTGGCCGACGATAGCCAATCGGCCAAGGCATTCAGTTCCTCTTCCTTCAGCTTCCCCTTGAAGGCGGGCATGCCGTTGCGTCCGTTCGTCACGATCCCGAGCAGCTGTTCCCGCGAATACTTGGGAGCGACCCGCTTCGCCAGCTTGTCTCCCGCCATATGACAGGAATAGCAGTTTCTTTTGTATAAAGCTTCTACGGAGGAGGCCGCTTCCGTCCCTTCGGGGGAGGGATTGCCGGCAGATTTCTTCTTTAGATCTTCGGGGCTGCTGCAGGCAGCCAGCACGGCGGTCAACGCCACCGATGCGGCAATGACGGCAGCCATTCTCCTCCTACCCATCCTTCACACTTCCTCATCTTCTTGTTCTAGGTCCCATTCCATACTAATATGGGGGGACCAGCGGACCTTTATTCCCCGATACAGCCGGCACGTCATTCGCAAGTCCGGAATCCATCCCGCCAACGCCCATGCGAAGGGAAGGATTGCGTTGTATAATCGGTTTATTGCTGAACAAGCTCCAACAAGCTCCAAGAAGCCCAAGACGAATGATAAGGAGATCCCGCGATGCACCCAGAAAGAATATGGACCCGCTTCCAAGACCTCGCCCGGCATTACCGGAAGGAAATGGAACGTTATACTTGGGAGGAATTCAACCGCAAGCCATCCGCCGCCTCCTGGTCGCTGGGGGAGATGTACGAGCACGTCATTGAAACGGGATACCTGCAGCTTGATTCGCTGCACGCCTGCTTGCGGGAGCCGGAGAACCGCACAGCCCAGAAGACCGCCGTCGGGCGGCTGGTCTACTTTCTGGGGAGCATCCCGCCGGTGAAGGCGAAGGTGCCTCCATCCGCCGAAGGCACCGCCAGGCCTCCCGCGAGCAAGGAGGAGCTGCTCCGGAAGATGGACGTCCTTCAGAGGAGAATGGAGGAGACGCTTCCTCTCGTCTCATCGGCTTCACCGTACAGCAAGATCAGGCATCCGTACTTCGGTTTCATCAACGCGAAGGAATGGTATCATCATCTCGTCATGCACATGGCCCATCATCTTCGGCAGAAGAAACGGTTGGACCGGTTCCTGGGAAAAGGCTAAGCCGGCCCCTGCCCTCCTGGCAATCAGGCCATGCTCTTCATGAAGCGGAGCGCCTCCACCATCTCGGCGGGCTTCAGGTTCTCCATGGTGACGTGGACGAAGGGCTTGTGCTTGTTCAAGAGCTCCAGGAACAGAGGATAGTTCAGCGCCCCCTGGCCTGCGCCGAGCTGCAGGAGCTTGCCGTCCGCTCCCCAGCCTACGTCCTTGGCATGGCCCAGCACGATCCGGTCGCCGAGGCGTTCGAAGGCGTCGCGAATGATTGCATCCTGGCGATCAAAATTCCCGTCGTTCAGGATGTTGCACGGGTCCAGCACCGCCCCCAGATTGCGGGAGGGCAGCTCCTCCGACAGACGCTGCCACTCCTCCGCCGTGGAGACGATCTGGCCGTTGCAGGGCTCGATGCCCACGAAGACGCCGAATTTCTCTGCTTCCTCGAGAAGCTCCTCTACGGTGCGCCGCATCAGCTCCCACGCCTGCTCCTTGTTGTACTTGGCCGAGACGAAGCCCGTCTCCGTATCTACCAGTGCAGCGCCGAAGTGACGGGCCATGCGGAGATGCTCTTTGAACCGCTCCACACCGTACCGGCGTGCGTCCTCATCGGGATTCACCATATCGATGTAGCAGCCAAGCACTGGAATCCGGACACCGCTTCGTTCGAACTCCTCCGCGATCCGGTTGCCCAGTCCGGGGCTCAGCTTGCCCAGACTTGTATCCACGTCCGTTATAGCTTTGGCCAAAGCCAGCTGCACATAGCGGAAGCCTTTCTCTGCAATCCGGCGTGGAAGCTCGGCCAGCGGCAGCTGTCCGACGTCATGGGCCAATATTCCGTATTCTCTTCCTATCATGATGAATAAAAACCTCCTTCAACCAGATGTCCCCATTGTACATCGGGTGAAGGAGGTTTAGCATCAGGAATTTAGAGCTTGTCCGACAATTTGTCGGGATTGATCAGCACGATGTGCCGGTTCTGGAAGGTCAGCAGATTCTCGTCCTGAAGCTCCAGAAGGATCTTGGTGACCGACTCCCGGACGGTACCCACCATCCCGGCCAGCTGCTGGTGCGTCAGCTTCACGTGAATGACGGTGCCGATGGGCTCCTTCACCCCGTATTCGCCGGCCAGACGCAGCAGCATCTTGTAGACCCGGCGGCGCACGTCCAAGAGCGTCAGGTCCTGGATCAGCTCGTTGGTTTTGCGGAGGCGGACTGCGATGATTTCCAGCATCTTGATGGCCAGGGTCGGGGACTGCTCCAGATACCTCCGGAATTCGTAGCGGGACAGGCTGTACAGCACCGTCGGCTCCAGCGTCTCCGCCGTGGCGGAACGCCGGGATTCCGGGCTCAAGAGCGCCATGTCACCGAAGAAGTCTCCGCCCCGGAAGAGCGAGAGGGTGATTTCCTTCTGCTCGTCCATCCGGTAGACCTTCACCAGTCCGGACTTGATGATGTAGAATTCGTCCCCCTTGTCATCCTCGAAGAAGAGAATGGCTCCCTTCTTGTAGCGGCGCTCCAGGAACAGCGGGGACATGGTGGCCAGCTCCTCCTCCGACAGCTGCTCGAAGACGGGAACGGAGCGTAATATGGAGATAATGTCATTTTTCATCCGTCGATCTACCCACTTTGCCCATACGTTTTCACTTGCGTAAGGAGGTTACTTCGACGTATGGGCTTACATTTCCTGCCTGTTGGCGCGGTTTTGCTGCGAAAATCCATGGGAGCTAGGCCGTCTCGCTCGCGATGCAGTCAATCATGACCGAGAGCCTCTTGGCCAGGTCGACCTCATAGGGCTCGCGAAGCTCTTCCCCCCGTTCATTCTGCAGCACCCGGACGACGGGGCGTTGGATGATGGCGCGGTTGATCCCCACCACGACCCCCCGTTCTCCCGTATTCAGCCGAACCGGCACACCCGGGGGATAGATGGCTACCCGATTGCGGAAGGCCTCCACCAGGGACAGATCGAACTGGCTGCCTGCGCCGGCGAAGAGAACCTCCAGAGCGTGGTGGGGCAGGAGGGAGGAACGGTAGGAGCGGGGGTTGGTCATGGCGTCGTAGGCGTCGATCAAGCTCACCCACTTGGCGGCGGGATGGATCTGGTCGCCAGTCAGTCCGAAGGGATAGCCGGTCCCGTCCACCCGTTCATGATGCTGCAGCACGCACAGGGCGGCGCCCGGAGGCACGTTGGAATCGTTCTTCAGCAGGTCATAGCCCAGCTCCGTGTGCTTCTGGATCAGCTTGTATTCGGTGCCGGTCAACTTATCGGCTTTGCGGAGCAGGCGGAAGGGTATCCGGGAATTGCCGATGTCGTGGAGTATGGCTCCCATGGCCAGCTCCTTCAGCTTGTCATCCTTCAGACCGCTCATCATACCCATTAGCGAGGCGTAAAGGCAGCAGTTCAGCGCATTCTGCGTCGAGTACTTGTTCCAATCGTTCGGCTTCAGCACATTAAAATTCAGCAGGCTCACGGTTTCACAGGCGCCTGCCTCCCGCAGCTCGTCCAAGATGACTCCGACAACGTCCGACAGAGCTTTGGTTGCCTGTGCATGCTCGTGCAGGGATATGAACCCCAGGTCCTGGGAAAAGGTACTGTAGGACGAGCTGATGACGGACAGTGCCGCTGTCCGGGTCTCCTGGGAGATCGGATCGGGCACCGCCACGTCCTCCGTCCGGGCATCCTCCACATATAAGTAATCGAAGCCCAGCTGATAAAGGCGGTTAAGCAAGTGTCCGCTCAGCTCGACCCGGGCGCCCAGCAGGATTTGCCCCTCTTCGTTGTACACGGCCTTGCCCAGCTTCATGCCGGGGCTGCAGGCTTTGGTAGGTAATAATCTCATCTTGATCCGTCACCCGTTCTTATATTAGAGATCTTATTTGTATGGAACTATTATCCCATTCCATCCGACAAGTTTCTGTGTAAGGAGAGACAGAAAGAATGTGTATCTCGCCACAATTTTCCGGGACTTCAGTCGCATATAAGGGTTGAAGGGCCTGGTTTTGTTAACCTGATGTAAAATTTCATCACATAAGAGGATTTTGGACTAAATGTGACGAATTACAAACATTGGCCTGTCTTTCTGCCTATCTAGGCAGGGGAGAGGAGGGCCGGCGTCCTAAGGACGTCATCCTTGATTCAAGATATACTTCA
Organism: Oryzibacillus soli; assembly: GCF_051594765.1. Classification (NCBI taxonomy): domain Bacteria; kingdom Bacillati; phylum Bacillota; class Bacilli; order Caryophanales; family Paenibacillaceae; genus Oryzibacillus; species Oryzibacillus soli. Next base: position 73,468 of record NZ_JBPPGJ010000002.1, on the reverse strand, counting down.
GACTTTGGAGAAAGCAGGTACGCGACATGATTGAATTCAAGCAGGTATCCAAGGTATACCCCAACGGGACCGTCGGTCTCGACCATATTCATCTGAAGATCAACAAGGGAGAGTTCGTGGTCATCGTAGGCTTGTCCGGCGCGGGCAAATCCACGCTGTTGCGCTCCATCAACCGCCTGCACGAGATCACGGAGGGCGAGATTCTAATCGACGGCAAGTCCATCACCAAGGCCAAAGGAAGCGAGCTTCTGCGGATCCGGAGGGATATCGGGATGATCTTCCAGAGCTTCAATCTGGTGAAGCGCTCCTCGGTGATCCGCAACGTCTTGTCCGGGCGGGTGGGTTACCATTCGACCCTTCGCAGCATCCTGGGGCTGTTCCCCAAGCGGGATGTAGACCTGGCCTTCGACGCTCTCGAGCGGGTGAACATCCGGGAGAAGGCCTACGTGCGGGCGGATCAGCTGTCCGGAGGACAGCAGCAGCGGGTCTCCATCGCCCGGGCTTTGGCCCAGGAGCCGAAGGTCATTCTGGCGGATGAGCCCGTCGCTTCCTTGGACCCGCTGACCACTCAGCAGGTTATGGACGATCTGAAGCGGATCAACCAGGAGCTTGGCATCACCACCGTGGTGAACCTTCACTTCGTGGATCTGGCGCGTCAATACGCCACCCGGATCATCGGCCTCCGCGCCGGAGCCGTCGTGTTCGACGGCCCCGTGTCCGAAGCCACCGACGAGGTCTTCTCCGAAATCTACGGCCGTCCCATCAAGAAGGACGAGCTCTTGGGGGCGGTGGAGGCATGAGTGCGCCGGCCAAACCGTCTTATCCGGAGAAACCGTCCCGTCTTAAGCTTTATTTGACCATTGTTCTCTTACTCGTCCTCCTGGGCGGCAGCGCTGTCCGGACGGATGCCTCCATTCCGCAGCTTATCCGGGGGGCACCCGAAATGGGCAAGCTGCTTGCCGATATGCTGCCGCCGGATTGGAGCTACTTCGAGAAGATCTGGGATCCGATGATGGAGACCGTCCAGATGGCCGTGCTGGGTACGACGCTGGGGGCAATCTTCGCCATTCCGCTGGCCTTGCTGGCAGCGCGGAACGTCACCCGCACCCCGTACCTGAATGGGCCGGCCCGCTTCATCCTGAACCTGGTGCGCACGATCCCCGACCTGCTGCTGGCCGCCGTGTTCGCCGCCATCTTCGGCCTTGGCGCGACGGCGGGGGTGCTCGCATTGGCCGTGTTTTCCTTCGGCCTGATCACCAAGCTTGCATATGAATCCATCGAGGCCATCGATCCGGGTCCGCTGGAGGCCATGACCGCCGTAGGCGCCAACAAGCTTCAGTGGATCGCCTTCGGCGTCATCCCCCAGGTGCTGGCCACGGTGACGGCTTATATTCTCTATACCTTCGAGGTCAACGTCCGCGCGGCGGCCGTACTCGGCCTGGTCGGAGCAGGGGGCATCGGCCTGTACCTGACCCGATCGCTGGACCAATTCCGCTACGACCGTGCATCCTCGGTCGTCATCCTGACCTTGGCGGTCGTCTTGATCATTGACTATGTCAGTACGAAAATCCGGGAGAAGCTGCTATGAGACCAATTGCGAAGCCCAAACCCTTTTACTTGAGTATCCGTTTCTGGCTGATCACCGTCTTCCTGGTCGCCCTGTATGCCTGGTCGATTACAGGAATCAACTTCCACGGCATCTCGGAGAACGCGGGCCGTGTCACCAAAGCCATCCTGAAGGGGCTCATCCATCCGGACTGGGGCTTTGTCTATGATCCGGAGGGAGAGGACCTGCTCCGCGGCCTTCTGGACACAGTGGCCATCGCCGCCCTCGGAACCTTTATCTCCGCCATTCTGTGTATTCCCTTTGGTTTCTGGGCGGCCCGCAACATCGTCCGCAATCGTCCGGCCAACGGGGCGGGCAAGTTCGTCCTGAGCTTCATCCGGACCTTCCCGGAGCTGATCATGGCCATCATGTTCATCAAGGCGGTCGGGCCGGGGTCGTTCCCCGGGGTACTGGCTCTGGGTCTTCACTCCATCGGGATGCTGGCCAAGCTCTACTCGGAGGCTATCGAGAATCTGGACATGGGCCCGAGCGAGGCACTTAAGGCATGCGGCGCCAACAAGCTGCAGACCTTGTGGTATGCCGTCATTCCGCAGGTGCTGCCGGAATTCATGTCCTTCGCGCTGTACCGCTTCGAGATCAACGTGCGCTCCGCCACCCTGCTCGGGATCGTCGGCGCAGGCGGCATCGGCCAGGCGCTCATCTTCTCGCTGGATGCCCGGAATTGGCCTCGCGTGGGCATCATTCTGCTGGGCATCATCTTGACCGTCACCATCATCGATCTGATCTCCGGCTTCATCCGCAAGCGGCTTGTCTAAGGCAAGACGCGAAAAAAGGGTGTCCCCACAGTTGGGACACCCTCTTTTTTTTGACGCCGGCTTGCATCTATTTTTGTTTATTCGCCAAGATAGTAAATTCCCAAGGTATGTTTTCATTCTTCCAGCCGCGATGTTCATCAAACTTCATTAACTTGAAGCCAGATGCAATAACCGAATTCATGATCTCGCTTAGGGTATACAGTCTAATTGAAACATCCGGAAAGTCTTGTTGTTCATGCTCATCGAAATAATGCTTATATGCTACATCCCCAAGATGTAATTCGTCGTCAAAGTAACTTTGTTGGACTTGATATTCGACTTTAGAGTTAGAAACGATACACCTTCTTAAGGGATGGAAGTCACTTAGAACCATGACCCCATTATCTTTAAGCAAGGAATAGAGAATAGACATGAATCGTTCAATGTCATTGAAGTAGTGCAGGATTCCACCTTCCAGGTATAACATGTCAAACTGTCCGCCATACATTTCCAAATCGATATCATAAATATCAGTCACAACATAATGAATGGATACATGGGCAGCGTCCGCGAGTTCTAGGGCGTACTTTTTATTTTCGTCCGATATATCAAATACGGTTACATCTGCGCCTAACAGTGCCAGTGGGACGGCTTTCCTTCCATTTGAACCACAAAGATTTGCAATCTTTTTTCCTGCAACATGATCAAAATATTGCCGATGTTTTTTTAGCTGATCTCGGGGATTATCCATTATTTGTTTTGCTTTTTCCATAGGTGAACCATGTCGTTTCGTCCAAAATTCGTATGCCCGGTATTCCCAAGCGATCTTGTTTTTTGCACTTTGTTCATTCATATTAAAGCGATTCCCCCTTCATTATAAGCATATTATGATTCCATGAAACCGCATTCATTTCTAGTGGAAAGTATATAGTATCATGCATTGTAACAATATTCCATCTTATTGTCAGACAGCTGCCACGCCCTGGCCCGGTAATTCGGTGTGTCGAGGGGGGGATGAAGGCCTAACCCAAATAAAGGAGCCAAGCGGGATCAGGCCGCTTGGCTCCTTCGTTATGTTCAACCGATTCTTATTTCTTGCCTTCCAGAGCTTTGTTCGCGTCGCGTACGACGTTGAACTTGCTGTCGTCGGACTTCACGTAGCCGCGGTGGGAGTATACATCATAGATGATCTTGGAGCCTTCCGGATCCTTGCCGATATCGATGAACGCTTGAGCCAGCTTCTCGCGGAACGCCGGGTCCATGTCGCTGCGGACGGAGATGGTGTCGTTCGGAATTTCGGCGGTGGTCAGGATGACGCGGGTCTTCTCGAATACGTCCGGAACGTCCTTGATGACGTTGTTCCGGGCGTCCTGGAAGGTGGCGGCGGCGTCGACTTCACCGTTCAGTACGGCCAGTACGCCTTTGTCATGGCCCTTCACGATGGTTCCGGTCACGTCCTTCTCAGCGTCGATTCCAGCTTTCTTCAGCTCCAGGGACGGGTAGATGTAGCCGGCGGAGGAGGTTACGTCCTGCCAGGCCACCTTCTTGCCCTTCAGGTCGGCGAAGGCCTTGATCGGGGAATCCTTCTTCACGACGAACTGAGCTTTGTAGAAATCAACGAGCTTGCCGGGAACTTCCTTGCCTGTGGCATCGTCGATGGCATAACGTTGGGCTTGGAGCAGCAGGTCCGCGGCTTTTTTGGTGTCATGAGCCACGACATAGCCGTTGGGAGGCAGGAACCCGACGTCCACTTGCTTGGAAGCCATAGCTTCCACGATGACGTTATAGTTGGTGGAGACCGTTACGCTGACCGAAATGCCCAGCTTGTCCCCCAAGAGCTTCTCCAGCGGCTTGGCTTTGGCTTGAAGGGTCTCGGCCGCCTGGGACGGTACGAACTGCACCTTCAGCTCCTTCGGAACATAACCTCCTGCTGCAGGGGACGGGGAAGCGCTGGCGGCGGTGGTGGCGGCGCTGCTGGCAGCCGGGCTGGCCGAGGAGCCTTCCTTCTTATCGCCGCAGCCTGCGGCAATGATACCTGCCGTCACCAGGACGGACAAACTGACCGTTGTCATTTTTTTGAGCATGGTTCTCTACTACCTCCTGTAAGGTTAGTTTACACTCCAAGATTTACTATATCATAAAATCGTGACAAAGGTACTAGTCTTGTGTAATCGCGGTGTAAAAATTTGGCCCCCTCTGTTAATACATGTGGATAATTGCCTGACCCTCCAAGATGTCGTATATTGAGAATAATTGTTTATTCGGATGGAGGTCTTTCCCATTGCCAGCCACAACCAAGCTTGTCTTATTAGAAACCAGCGATCTACACGGGGCGGTCATGCCCCTTCGATACGCAGATAATGCCAAAGCAGAACTAGGGTTAGCGAAGATTGCCTCCCTTATTCGCCAGGAACGGAGCAAGGGACTTCCGCTTCTGCTAGTGGATAATGGGGATCTGATCCAAGGGACCCCGTTCGCCTATTACCATGCCCGGATGGGGCAGATGAGCCCCAATCCCATGGTCGAATGTCTGAACGCCCTGTCCTACGACGCGGCGGTCATCGGCAACCACGAATTCAACTACGGCCTGCCGTTCCTGCAAAAGGCGATCCGGGAATCGAGCTTTCCCTGGCTGTCGGCGAACCTGGTGCGCAAGGGGACGCAGGAGCCCTTCTTCGGCCAGCCGTATCTGGTGAAGGAGCTTGCGGGAGTGAAGGTGGGCGTCCTGGGCTTGACCACCTGGTATATTCCGAACTGGGAGAATCCAGCCCATATCCGGGAGCTGGACTTCCTGGATGCGGTGGACACGGCTCGCCGCTGGGTACGGATCCTTCGGGAGGAGCAGGATGTGGACGTAGTGGTCCTCTCCTACCACGGAGGCCTGGAGCGGGATCCGGAGACAGGAGAGCTGACGGAAGTCGAAACGGGGGAGAACCAGGGTTACCGTCTCTGTATGGAGGTCGAAGGGGTGGACGTGCTCCTGACAGGGCATCAGCATCGGGAGCTGGTGGCGGAAATCAACGGGGTCACCGTCATCCAGCCGGGTAGTGCGGGGAAGCTGCTGGGCAAAGTGACGCTGGAGCTGTCCCGGTCCGATAGCGGCCGCTGGACCGTCACGTCCAAGCGGGGAGAATGGATTGCCGCGGAGAGTGCGGAGGCCGATCCGGGGATCGCGGAGCTGGCGGCCGCATGCGAGGCCGAGACGCAGCGCTGGCTGGACACTCCTATCGGGCGGACGACGGGTGACATGCGGATAACGGACCCCATGCAGGCCCGATTGTCCGACCACCCCATGATCGAATTCATCAACCGGGTGCAGATGGAGGCATCGGGGGCGCCGATCTCCAATACGGCACTATTCGATAACAGCGCCAAAGGGTTCGGCGAGTACGTGACCATGCGGGACATCGTATCCAACTACATCTATCCCAATACCCTGAAGGTCATTCGTGTCAGCGGCCAGGACATCCGGGATGCCCTGGAGGTCAACGCGTCCTACTTCCATGTGGAGAACGGCGAGGTGGGGGTCAGCCCCGCCTTCAGCAACCCGAAGCCCCAGCATTACAACTACGATATGTGGGAGGGGATCGAGTACGAGTTCGATCTGTCCCGCCCCGTCGGACAACGGGTGGTGAAGCTGACGCAAGACGGGAAGCCTCTCCATCCGGACGCAAGCTATGACGTAGTCATGAACAATTACCGGGCGGGCGGCGGAGGCAATTACCCCATGTTCAAGGGCAAGCCCGTGGTGAAGGATATTCCGACGGACGTATCGGAGCTGATGGCCAACTATATTCTGGAGCGGGGCACCGTCGAGGCGTCTCTGAACCGGAATTGGCGGACGGTACTGCCGGCAGAGACCCGGTAATCGGCAATCGAGAGGGCCTTGCCCATCCGCCAGGCGGAGAGGCAAGGCCCTTCTCTCAGGTCCGGGTCAGGATTCGCGGATATAATCCCGTTCCCCGGTATATGGATTGTAGTAGACCCGGTACTTGTGCCCGTCCTTCGGATCGATGAAGGCCTCCGGAGTGGGGTGGAACCCGTTCTTGGGGCGTCCTTCCTCGCCGGGGGCTTTTTGCTTATACCGCTTATCGTAGACCAGCCAACCCAGCAGCAGCACCGTTATGATTCCCGCCAACCAGAAGAACAAATAACCGAACGCGAACAGAGCCCCGATCATCCCCGTACCGTACGGACCGCGGTTCCGTAAGCGACGATCTCGCTCATGTTATTCCCGATGTCCCCGCTGTCGAAGCGGAACATGACGATGGCATCCGCCCCCATGGCCTTCGCGTTCTGAACCATCCGGTCCATCGCCTGCTTCCGCGCATCCTCGATCATCTGTGTGTACTGCTTCACTTCGCCGCCGACCAATCCCTTCAGCGAAGCCATGATATCACCGCCCAGACCCCGCGCACGGACTACCACACCGAAGGCCGTCCCCAGCACCTCCGTTACTTCATACCCCGATATTCTCTCAGTCGTTGTGACCAGCATACTTGTTCCTCCTCAGGATAAGATACTCTTTCATACGCACGAACCCCTTAAGGGTTTCCTTCGTTTGGTTATAAGGTCTGATTCGCTCTCGTTATAAGAACCATTTTTAAGTGAAATTTGTTTAAATATGGTCAAAATGCTGTGAACTCTTTTTGACAACAAAGTCCCTCTCGTCGACCGGACCGGATCCGGTTGTTATATTGATGGTGGAGAGAAGCTAAAGCAGCCGGGACTTCTTCCGGTTCAAGCGCACACGGACGGAGATGAAATAAGATGCTTAGGGCGAATATGGAGAAGCACGGGGATACCTTTATGATTAACCTCCGCTTTCTCTTAATCACCTCGGTTTTTCTGGGTAATATGGTAGAACCTCTGATCGGCGACCAGCTGACGGCCAAGACACTGTATATGTGGATCTTCACGTTCCATATGCCGCTGTTCGTATTCGTCACCGGTTACTTCGCCCGGTATTCTCTAACGGGCAGCCACGGCAAGAAGACGCTGCAGACGATCGGGCTGCAGTACTTGATTTTCCAGACGCTGTACTCGGCTATGGACGTATCCCTGTTCCAGGTGGAGGGCATCCGGCACTCGTTCTTCTTCCCTTATCTGTTATGCTGGTTTCTTATGGGACATATCATCTGGCGTCTCATCATGCTGATGTTGCTGCACTTCAACGTGAAGCATCCGGTGCTCCTGACCCTTGCGGCCGGGGTGCTTATTGGCTATACGGGCTTTGGCGGAGGTTTCCTAAGCGTGCCCAGGGCGCTGGTGTATATGCCGTTCTTCGTCATCGGTTATTATTTCGATTACACCAAGTTTGCGGAGCTTGTCTCCGGGTACCGCCGCGTCATCGCCGGCGCCGCTTCGGTGGCACTGTTCGCACTGCTCCTGATCAACGCCCAGGAAATAAACCCCCGTTGGCTGTACGGCAGCGTCGCTTATCCGGATCTGGGCCATGGGGAATGGTATGCCGGCGTGTACCGGCTGTTCATCTATGCGGTGGAATTCATCGCATCGGCGGCCTTGATGGCTTGGGTACCCCGGTTTGAATCCATCCTGACGGATTGGGGCAAACGAACGCTGTATGTGTTCCTGCTGCACGGCTTTGTGGTCCGGTTCGTCGTCGTATCGGGCGTGCTCGGCCACGTGCACAACGGGTTCGGCGTGCTGCTGGTGATTCTGTTCGGCGTCGCGGCCACGATCCTGCTGGCGCAGCCGATCGTGAAGCAATGGACCCATCCGGTGATCGAGCCGGACGTCTCGTGGCTGAACCGTGTGGAGCAGAAGGCAAGAGGCATGATCGGCGCAAGATAAAAAAGACGGACCGGACCTGCAGAGGCCGGTCCTCTTTATGTGGAATGGGCTATCGGTGCCGTTCCGTAAATGTGGGTGTGGGCGCGTATGCATTTTTGGTATAATAGGGAAAAACAGCGGGAGGAAACGATCATGACCTTGGAATTGTGGCCTGAAGGCGCGCCGTTGGCGCAAGGAAGCGGGGCGGAGGACTGTCCGGCGATCACCCCTTATCTGGTGGAGGGAACAGCGGGGCCGGTCCCGGCGGTCGTGGTGCTTCCGGGCGGCGGCTATTCACACCGGGCGGCCCATGAGGGCGAGCCCATCGCCCAATGGCTCAACACGCTGGGCGTCTCTGCGTTCGTGGTCAGCTACCGCGTTGCGCCGTACAAGCACCCGGCTCCCTGGTGGGACGCCCAACGGGCGATCCGGTATGTGCGTCACAAGGCCGGGGAATGGAACGTAGACCCGCAGCGTCTGGGCATTCTGGGCTTCTCCGCAGGCGGCCATCTGGCTTCCACGGCGGGCACCCATTACGATGCCGGCAACCCGGAAGCAGCCGATCCCATCGACCGGCACTCCAGCCGTCCGGACTTCATGATCCTCTGTTACCCGGTCATCAGCTTCGGCGAGTTCCGTCACGACGGCTCCCGCGCCAACCTGATCGGCGAAGAGCCGGCTGCGGAGATGATCGAGCTCTTGTCCAATGAGCTGCAGGTCACGTCGGACACGCCTCCTGCCTTCATCTGGCATACCTCGGACGATCCCGCCGTGCCGGTGGAGAACGCGCTGATGTTCGCCGGAGCCTTAAGTCGCAGCAAGGTGCCGTTCGAGCTGCACTCGTACGTGACCGGACGTCACGGACTGGGACTTGCTCTGGACCATCCCGAGGCGGTGACCTGGACGGATCTCGCCGCAAGATGGATGAAGCGGATGGGCTACGCTCCCCAAGAATAATCGGGGAGCTAGACATGGCGCGAACTGCAAGCGGCGGCTGGACCGTGCCGCGAAGCCCTAACGGCTGCGGGCGTGCTGCAAGAAGTTGACTTAACGGGGCGGAGGAGAAGCGGGGCGGAAGCCTCGCCGACCCTCCGCTTCGTGCCAGAGGAGGGTCGGTTCAATGAGCGGGATGGAATGGCGGGGGCGGACGGTCCGGCTGGTGCCGCTGGGCGAAGGGGCCGTCACCCTGCGGGTGGGCGAGCTGGAGGATCCCGAGGTCAACGGCCGGGTCCGGCGATATGCGGATGCGGTTGAAGCGGCGGGCTTCCCCGGCATCGTGGAGGCCGTGGCCGGCTATCACACGGTCACGGTGTATTACGATCCGGTGCAGCTGTACCGGGGGCTGGACCGGATCGCCGGAGCCGGGGAATGCGGCAGCCTCCAGGAGGCGGTCTGCCAGCTGCTCCGGGGTCTGTGGGAGCAGTTGGAGGACGGTACGGCTGCGGAGGATCGGACGGTGGAGATACCGGTAAGCTATGGAGGAGCGGACGGTCCGGATCTGGAAGGGGCGGCCGCTTGGTGCGGCCTGAAGGAGGAGCAGTACGTCCGGCTGCATAGCTCGGTGCTTTACCGCGTGTATATGATCGGCTTTGTCCCGGGCTTTCCCTATCTCGGCGGATTACCTCCGGAGCTTGCCGTCCCCCGGCTGGATACGCCGAGGATCCGGGTTCCTGCAGGCAGCGTGGCGGTGGGCGGCGGGCATACCGGCATATATCCGGTGGGAGTGCCGGGTGGCTGGAGGCTCATCGGGCGGACGGAGACCCCGCTGTTCGATCCGGATCGGCCGGAGCCCTGTCTCCTCCGTGCCGGCGACCGGGTCCGGTTCGTGCCGGTGGAGAAGCCGGAACATGATTGAGAACCGAATGGAGGGAACGGACATGCACGCCGGCGGTGAAGTTGTGGTCCGGTCGCCGGGCTTATGGACGACCGTGCAGGATCTGGGGCGGCCCGGCTGGCGGAGAGCCGGCGTGCCTGTCGGCGGAGCCGCCGATGCCGTGTCCCTCCGGGTGGCCAACCTGCTGGTGGGCAACCCGGAGGGGGCGGCGGCGCTGGAGCTGACGCTGGCCGGGCCGACGCTGGAATTCCGGGCGGAGGGGGTATTTGCGCTGTGCGGCGCCCTGTACGATGCACAGCTGGACGGCGAGGCGGTGGAGCCGATGCGGCCGTACTATGCGCCTGCAGGCGCCGTGCTCACCGTGCGGCGTGCGGTACGCGGCTGCCGCGGGGTTCTGGCGCTGGCGGGCGGAGTGGACGTGCCGGCGGTGCTGGGCAGCCGCAGCACGTATGTCCGCGCCCGACTGGGCGGGGTTGCCGGCCGGCCGCTGGCCGCGGGCGACCGGCTCTGGACCGGGCCGCTCCCGCCGGCAGCGGAGCGGCTCATGATGCGGCTGCGCCGCCAGGGCAGCGGCGGGCTGCGGGCCGCCCGCGGGCCCTTCGCGGCGGCGCCCGGGCTGTGCCCCGCGATCCCGGATCCGTCGGCGGCGGAGCCTGCCGTGATCCGGGCCCTGCGGGGCGCCGAGGCGGCGCGCTTCAGGCCCCATGCGGCGGAGGGCTTCTGGGACGCCCCGTATACGGTGCGTCCCGAAGCCGACCGCATGGGCGCCCGCTTGGCGGGCCCGCAGCTGGCGCTGCCGGACGGCGCTTCCATGCTGTCGGAAGCGGTGGCTCCGGGCGCGGTCCAGGTGCCGCCGGACGGGCAGCCCATCGTGCTGCTGCCCGATTGCGGGACCACCGGCGGCTACCCGCGCATCGCTCATGTGGCGGCGGTGGACCTGCCGCTCGTCGGACAGCTCCGTCCGGGGGACCGGCTCCACTTCCGGGAGATCGCTCCGGCAGAGGCGGAGCGGCTGCTGGTGGAGCGGGAAGCGGAGCTGGTCCGGTTCCGGCTGGCTCTGCGCCGCTGGATGGAGGAATAGCGGATTCAGAGTTGATCTATCGATTCAGGGTCTGCACGACCCGAAGTGAGGAGGCCACTGGATGAATCAGCCTACAAAGCGGATGACCGTCGATCTAAACAGCGACCTGGGCGAAAGCTACGGCGCCTACGTCATCGGCCGGGACGAGGACCTGCTGAAGAGGGTCTCCTCCGCCAATATCGCCTGCGGCTTCCACGCGGGGGATCCGTCAGTCATGCGGCGGACCGTCCGGCTGTGCCTGGAGCATGGCGTGGCCATCGGCGCCCACCCGGGTCTGCCGGATCTCCAGGGCTTCGGCCGCAGGGAGATGCGGATAACGCCGGACGAGGCGTACGGCATGACGCTGTATCAGATCGGCGCGCTGGACGCCATCGTTCGTGCGGAGGGGGGACAGCTCCGGCATGTGAAGCCCCATGGCGCGCTGTACAATATGGCGGCGCGGGATCGCCGCCTGGCGGACGCCATCGCCGAGGCCGTCGCCCGCTTCGACACAGGGCTGGTGCTGTTCGGCTTGTCCGGCAGCGAGCTGCTCCGGGCGGGGCAGGCCCGGGGACTGGCCACGGCGTCGGAGGTGTTCGCCGACCGGCGATACCTGGCGGACGGGACCCTGGTGCCCCGCTCCCAGCCTGAGGCGGTGCTGCATGAGGAAGCGGAGGCCGTGGCACAGGTTCTCCGCATGGTTCGGGAGGGGACGGCAGTCGCCTCGGACGGAAGCGCCGTGACGATCCAGGCGGACACCGTGTGTCTTCATGGCGACAGCCCACACGCTGCAGCCTTCGCCGTTCGGCTTCGGAGCGAGCTGGAATCGGCGGGAATCGGCGTTCATTGCGTTGCTGGCCTGAGCCAAGGCTCATAATCTCCGGAAAGATCCTTTATACCCATTCGTTCCCTTGAGAAGCAAGGCGGATGTATGGCTTAATAAAGGAGCCGGCGAATCCTTATGAAAGGAGCGTGATCGATTTGATTACTTTTAACGGGGTGGTTTCCGCCTAACAGCGGAAGCCGTTCGTCAAAGGGGAGGGGACCGAAAGGTCCCCTTTTTACAAGTCTTAAGCAGGTATCATCTGCGATTGCACGTTCGACTTCCGGGTACGGGCATCGCGCCTTAACAGTCTTCAGGGGATGGTAATCCTGTGGAAAATCAGGCTTGAATACATAAGATGCATGTTATATAATGGAAAAGACCACACGCCTATCCGGCGTGGGTACATTTTGGGAGAGGAGAGGTGAAGGAAATGATTATCGCTGACCGTTTTTTCCGCACAATGCAAGAGGTGTACCACAACTGAATAGCAAGTGGCAAGTTAACCATCCACCTGACCATGAATATGATGGGCTCCGTTCAGGCACGATGTGGTTATCGTGTTTTTTTTATTGCCTTTTTTCTGAAAATTACCAACAACTACCAGTTTAAGGAGGTGTGTCAATGATGAAGCTGCTTGCAGGAATTCCTAATCACCGCAACAACATGCATGTTACCGGCTCTTTCATCCAAACGACATTTAACCAGGAGGTACTCTATAATGAGTTACAAGAATGGAAAGGACGTTCTTCCCCCTAGCTTGCTGAAACAACTGCAGGATTATATCCAAGGCGAGATCATATACATTCCCAAGCGGGAGCAAAAACGGGCGGGCTGGGGTGAGAACAACGGCACGCGCATGATCATCGAACAGCGGAACATGGAGATCTACGGGCGTTACAAGGACGGCTCCACGATCCTGGAGCTGATCCAGATGTATCATCTGTCGGAGGACAGCATCCGCAAGATCATCGTCAAGACCCGGGACCGGGACTTGATCCCGCAGGGAAGCCACTAAGAGCAGAGACCTTCGTCTCTGTTCTTTTTTTTGTCCGGACGTGGTATTCTTTCCCTGAAGAAGCTGGCCGCCCGGAGATCCCGTCCGGGTCCTGGACGGAGCATCTGAGAGCGGCGGAGGCCGCTTTAACACAAAGTGGAGGAGCGATCGGCATGTCCAAGGAGAGAGTGATACTGTTAACAGCGGATACGATGGGGCAAGGGGAGCGGGAGCTGGGGGAGCAGCTTCTGGAGACGTTCCTGACCCTCTTGAAGCAGAGGGAGGACCTGCCGAAGGCGGTGTTCTGCCTGAACCGCGGGGTGCTGGCCCTGACGGAGGGATCCTTCGCTTCCGTACACCTGAAGGAGCTGGAGAGCCGCGGGGTCCCGGTCCTGGCCTGCAAAACCTGCGTCGATTACTACGAGATCGCCGACCGGATGTATGCGGGCGAGATCTCGGGGATGGCCCGCTTCATCGAGCTGTCGGAGCGCTACGAGGTGCTAACGGTCGGATAAGCCGGCCGGAGTGGAATATTCCGGATCCTACCGAGGATCCGGTTTTATTTTTGATCCCGCTATACAAAAATCACTCACTTCTTTCGACATATATAGTAGAATCATTATCATAACATTGATCTTCTAATAGATAAGGAGTCCAGCCCTATGACACAACGGATTTTACTGGCAGATGACGAGATGGCGCTGCGTTTCCTGATCTCCGAGACGCTCTCGGATGTAGGCTATGACATCGCGGAAGCGGAGGACGGCGGGGAAGCCGTGCGGCTGCTGGAGCAGGAGGCCTATGATCTCCTGATCCTGGATTTTATGATGCCGGAGAAAACGGGCGTGGAGGTCTGCGAATGGCTCCGCGCGGCCGAGAGTAATCCCAACTGCCGGGTGCCGGTCATACTCCTGACGGCCAAAGCGTTGGAGAAAGACCGAGAAAGGGCCAAGGCGGCCGGGGTGACGGCCTACATCGTGAAGCCCTTCAGCCCCATTCAGCTGCTTGCGGCTGTGGAGGAGCTGTTGTCAGCAACCTCCGGCCAGGGGGAGTAGAAGGATGAACCTGAAGCGCAAGCGCGGGCTTGCTTCCGGCATCTCGTATTGGACGACTCTGATGATCGCGCTTGCTTCTCTGCTTGTGATCCTCTTGGGCACCATCGTCAACGTGCAGAATCGTGACATCGGCAGCGCCATTGAGATTCAATTCCGGGAGCAGGTTCAGGTCCAGGAGCTGGACCGGCTGTCCCGGACCATCGTCTCCTCCTACCGGGGGTATATCGCGTACGGGCGTCCGGAATTCCTGGATACGCTCTTCACCAATATCGAGGAACTTCTTGCCGGAATCAGCAAGGTACGAAGCTCGATGGCGGAGCGCGGCGGAGATGTCCGCCAAACCGACGAAATGGCCTATATCGAATCCGTATGGCACGACCTGGGCGGCCAAATGGAGAAGGGCGTCCTCTATAAGCAGAATAATGATATCCACGCCTATGAGCTTCTGTCCCAAACCCAGATTACCCCGTCGATCGATGGGGCGAACAAACGTTTTAATAACCTTTTGGCGCTTCAGGAGAGCCGGGTCCAGGATCTGGTCCGCCGGAACAAGGACATGAGCTATTGGCTGCTACTAGTGCCGACGGGCATGATCCTTCTGACCGGCCTGGTCGGCTATTATCTGGTCCATTATGTCCGCAAGACCGTGGTGACGCCCATCGAATATATGAGCGGCGCCGTTTCCCGCATCGCGGGAGGAGATTATACGGATCCGGTGGGCCGGACGGACCGGCCCGATGAGCTGGGTGACCTGCAGCGGGGCATTCATCTCATGACGGAGGAGCTGAAGAAGCGGCAGGAGGTGCTCGAATCCTTCAACCGGGAACTGATTACCCAGCGGGACCAGCTGGAGGCTCAGAATGAAGAGATTATCGCCCAGCAGGAGGAGCAGTCCGAGACTCTGGAGAAGCTGACTTCCCGGGAACGTGAGCTGGAGGTCCTGTCCTCCTACCAGGAGAAGCTGACGGGATTCATGGATCTGCAGCAGTTCCTGGGCACATCTGTCCCGCTTCTCCTTCAGGTTCTGGGAGCGGACGGGGCGGCCGTGGTGCTGGGCAGACAGGCCGGGGAAGGAACGGGTACGGTCGTGTATGCCACCGGTTATCCCGCCGGCCATCTGGAACCGGGCAGCGTCGAGCTGTACGGGCCGTCGGCACGGATCTTCTCGGAGAAACGAACCATCACCCGCCTGCGCGGCTTGACCCGCCATGAGGCCTCCGGCCTTCCGCTGTATGACCGGGCGCTGGATCTCTATGTGCCTCTTCTGGATACGGACCAGAATGTCTACGGCTTCCTGCTCTTGACCACCTTCGGAGGCCAGTCGCTGTCGGAGGAGTCCGTCCGTCCCCATAAAGGGATCATCGCCCAGTTCGGCATGGCGCTCCAAGCCCAGGTTCTCCACGAGGACCGGCAGAAGCAGTCGGGCCGGCTCCGGGAACTGAACGACGAGCTGATCCACGAGAAGCTTCTGCTGCAGGAGCAGCGCGACCTGATCCGCCAGATCAACGAGGCGATCCATGAAGGAATGCTGATGCTGGACGCAGATGGGAACGTGATCTTCGCCAACCGGAGAATGAACAGCTTCTTCGGCTACATTCAGGAGAAGTCCCATACCTTGGACGACTTCTGCGAATGTCTTGCCCGAACCGCCTGCAGCGAGGCCGGCTCTCTCCTTCTGAAGGTGAAGGGGATCCTCGAGGGAGCGGCTGACGCCATCCACGAGCGATTCATGGTCGACGGACCCGAAGGCCGCCGGTACTTCGAACTATATGTCAACGCCGTGGAGGGCACTATCTTTGCCGGCGGCGGCTTCCTGATGGTCTTCCGGGACCGGACGGAGGAAGAGAAAGTGGATGAGATGAAGAACGAGTTCGTCAGCATTGTCTCCCACGAGCTTCGGACTCCTCTCTCCAGCGTGCTCGGCTTCATTGAGATTCTGCTGCACCGGAGCGTGCCGGAGGACAAGCAAAAACGGTATTTGGAGACCATCCACAGCGAAGCGAACCGGCTCTCCAATCTGATCAATGATTTCCTGGACCTGCAGCGGATGGAGTCGGGCAAGCAGCTGTACCAGCCCGTTCCGGTACCGCTGCTTGAGCTGGTTGACATGGTAGCCGGCCAATGGCAGGGCAAGAACGGCCATACGATCCGAATCCGGGCGGAAGACGGACCGTTGATGGTTCTGGGAGACCGGGACCGGATCACGCAGGTGCTGCACAATCTGATCAGCAATGCGGTGAAATATTCGCCCGGCGCCGAAGCCGTGGATATCCTTGCAAGCCGAGAGGACGGTTATATCCGGATCGACGTGAAGGACTACGGATTGGGGATACCGGAGGACGCCAAACCCATGCTGTTCTCCAAATTCTACCGGGTGGACAATACGGACCGGAGGCAGATCGGCGGGACAGGCCTGGGGCTAGCGATCGTCAAGGAGATCGTCGAAGCCCACGGGGGCCGGCTCAGCTTCGAATCGGTACTCGGAGACGGATCGGTTTTCACGGTTTTCCTGCCTGCGTACCAGCACAAGGACTTGTCCGGTAAGGTTGTAATCGTGGAGGATGATGCGAATCTGGCCAGCATGATCTCCGTTTCCTTCGATAAGCTGAGTTTGCCGACCGTTATCTTGAGCAGCGCGGAGGATGCCTCTTATTCCTTGCAGCAGTCCGCGTCGGAGCCGCTTCTATGCATCGTGGACATACAGCTGTCGGGCGTCCGGTCCGGCTGGGACTTCATCGCAGATCTGTTGAAGCATCCCGAGCACCGGAATACGCCGGTCATCGTGTCTACGGTACTGGAGCAGCCCAACCATTTCTATGAAACGGACAAGGGCCGGTATCTGAAGAAGCCCTTCACCATCGGACGGCTGCTGGAGCTGGCCCAGCATCTGATCTCTGAAAGGCAGTCCGCCGCATCCTTCCTCTTCCCCGTTCAGAACGAACGGGTACTGAGCGAATCGCTCCAGCATAATGGCATTACTGTGAAACAGATGAAGGTGAATTCGGACTTTATCGAGGTGGATATTGAGAAGGATGAACGGGGAACAGGCACATCAAACAGAGCATAATCGGCAGAACCGCCCGGAGCGGCTGCTGAAGGAAGGGCGCAGCCTGTATCTCCGGGAGATGGAGAGCCGGCTGCGGGAGCTCCGGGAGCTGCTCCAAGGCTACAACGGCGCTGAGCCGTTCCACGCGGGAGCGGAGGCCGTCTACCGGTTGCTCCATACGACCAAAGGGAGCGCGCCGGTGTTCGGCTTGGAGAGGATCGGAGCCATTGCCCTGGAAAGCCTTCCCGACTGGGAGTGGGCCCAGGAGGAGCAGCCGTCTTCCGCTGTGCCGGAATGGCGGCATCGGGCCCTCGATGTAGTGAAGCTGCTGGAGTTGGAACTGGAGCTTAGTCTTCAGGAGCTGGTGCTGGATGAGAAGAAGCCCGGCCTTGTACCCGATACCCTGGGTATACAGGGGAGCCGGGTCCTGATTATCGATGACGACCGGGCGCTCCGGACCTACCTGTACCGCCGTTTGAAAATGGACGGCTATCAGGTGGAGGAGGCCGAGGGAGTGGATGATGCCTTGGGACTCCTTCGGGAGCGCAAGTACGATCTCGTTCTGCTGGATCTGATGATGCAGCCCCGCTCCGGCTACGAGCTTTTCGAGACGATGAAGGAGGACCCCAGTCTGAATTGGATCCCTCTCATCGTGCTCTCGGGCAGAGACGATGTAGCCGATAAAGTCCGCTGCTTCCGGTTGGGCAGCGACGATTACGTGACCAAGCCCTTTCAATACGAGGAGCTGGAGGCTCGGATCCACAGCCTCATCAAGAGGACCAAGACCTATGAGCAGATGGCGTTCCTGGATCCGCTCACGGGGATCAACAACCGCCGCTACTTTGACCACCAGCTGGAATTGGAGCTGCAGCGGGTCAAACGTTCCCCGGCCCCGCTGTCCATCGTCTTCCTGGACATCGACCGATTCAAGAAGATCAACGACACGTACGGGCATACCACTGGTGACCAGGTGCTGCAGGGATTGGCCTACCATCTCCAGCGTCAGCTCCGCCCCACGGATCTCTTGGCCCGATATGGGGGCGAGGAGTTCGTGATCGTGATGCCCGGGTCGGCGGGAGAAGAGGCGAAGGCAGCGATGGACCGCATTCTATCGGGAATTCGGAAGGAAGCGGTGGCGTTCCATGATGGGACGGAGCTCTTCATCACCTTCTCCGCCGGTGTGGCGGAATGGCGTTGGGGCGATAGGAAGGAGGCCTGGATCCACCGGGCTGACCAAGCTATGTATGCGGCGAAGACGGAGGGCAGAGACCGGGTGCTCGTATACGAATCCCGGATGGAGGAGGAAGCGGACCAACCGGCCTCCTACGGTGCGGGGCTTAGGAAGAAGCTCCTGATCGCCGACGACGACGATGTGCTCCGGTCTCTCCTGGCCGCCAAGTTCAGGGAGCAGCAGATCGAGGTGCTGGAGGCGGTGGATGGCGAGGAGGCACTCCGGCTGCTGCGGGCCGAGAAGCCCGATACCGCCATTGTCGACGCCCTGATGCCCAAGCTCGGCGGCCTGGAGCTCTTGGAGGCGGTACGCTCCGATCCGACGGCAGCCGGCGTCAAGATCTTGATGCTGTCCGGGCTCAACAAGCGCAAGGACATCGTCAAGGGGCTCCAATCGGGTGCCGACGACTATATGGCGAAGCCGTTCTCGATTCTCGAGCTGGAGCTGCGGGTGAAGCGCCTCTTGGGGATACAAGGAGGAGGCTAGACTCATAGGTGCGCGAGTTGGCGGCGTGCTAAACAACAAGAGGCTGTCCTAAGGGACAGCCTCTTGTTGTTTACATATGCGGCCTTACTTCTTCTTATATTGCTCGTTGTATTCGTCGATGATCTTCTGGCCGCCGTCCGCTTTCCACTTGTCTACGGCCTTCTGGAAGCCGGCGTCGTCGATTTTGCCCAGAACGTACTGATAGGTGGCGTCCTTGATCTGGTCAGCCAGACGGGCGCCCTTCTCGTTGTTGGTCTTGGAGTCCAGCGGGAGCGTCGGGTCCGTGATCATGAACTTGACCGCTTCGTTGGACAGGTTGTTGGCCTTCTCATGCACCGCCATGGAGAAGAAGGACGGCGTCACGTTGGTGGAATCGGCCAGAGCCAGGTTCAGGTACGGACGCACTTCCTTCTCGATCAGCTTGGCGTCCGTGTTCGGAACGACCTTGCCGTCCTTCAGGGTGTAGTGGCCGTCTTCCTTGCTGCCGTACTTCAGAAGGTCGGCGATTTCAGGCGAGTAGAATTTGTCCATGACGGACAGGATGGCCTTCAGGTCCTTCTCGGTCTTAACCGAGGACTTCGGGAACAGAACCAGGGTACCGTAGCCGCCCAGACCCCAAGTGACCTTCTTGCCGTCCGGTCCCACGATGTCGTTGGTGACCTCGAATTGGGCCTCCGGCACGTTCTTCGTGGTCTTGTCGAAGAAGCTCTTCACCTCGGCCATGGCGCCGATGTACAGTCCGGAGCGACCGGTGTACACCAGGTTCTGGGAGTCGGTCTTGCTCGTAACCGGGAAGTCCTGGTTGATCAGGCCTTCCTGATGGATCTTCCGGAAGAACTTCAGAGTATCCGTATACCCCTTCGTCATGAACTCGGGCACCAGCTTGCCGTCCACTTCGCCCCAGCCGTTCGGCGTGCCGAAGAAGGTGGAGAACAGCTTGAAGGAGCCGTAGTACAGATCGTTGCGGTCCGACAACGGAATGGTTTTGCCGCCGCCGGCCAGGTCCGCTTCCTTAAACTTCTTCAGCATGGTGTAGATCTCGTCCATGTTCTTCGGCGCTGCCAGACCCAGCTTATCCGCCCAGTCCTTCCGGTAGATCAGACCCATCCGGGCCGGCTGCCGCTCCTGGTACAGGGTGTAGAGCTTGCCGTCGATCTTGGTGTTGTTCAGCACGTTCTGGTCCAGCTTGCTCAGGTTCGGGTAATCCTTCAGATACGGCCCGATCTCCCAGAACTGCCCGCTCTTGATGGAGTCGCGGAACAGGGCGAAGGACGAATTGTTCTTCAGGTAGGCAACCTGGGGCAGGGACGAGGTTGCCAGCGCCGCTTGGAACTTCTCATCGTAGGAGCCGTCCGGGACCCACTGGATATCAAGCTCGGTATTGGTCTTCTGCTCCAGCAGCTTCTCGATCTTATCGGAAGGAACCTCCGTGGTCTGCAGGTTCCCCATCATTGTAATCTTGATCGGTCCCGAGGGGGTTGAAGCCGCTGCGCTTGGTGCGGCGCCTTCCTCGGATGTTTTGCCGCCGCAGCCGGCTGCGACGCTTGCCGCGAGAGTCAGCGTGCCGATGGTAGCGACCCACTTTTTGTTTTTGGATGTCATGTTCTGTTCTCCTCCACCGTATTGATTGGCTTGCCTTACGAGCCTAATTATACGGGGGGCCGGCGCGGCACGACTATAATCATATGCATTGGATAGCAATGTAGGGTTATGATTATGATGAATATCCGCCGATATTATACATTCTTGCCCGAAGTTGCTCGTTATTCTATGGGTATCGGCCTTCAGGTCCGAGGCGGACACTCCGGAAGGGCCATGCACGGGAAGGGCATAACGGGAATAATCCTTAGCTCACCAAAAGCAAAAAGGGCCGATTATCGGCCCTTTGCGCAGCGATCAGAAGTGCATTCAAGATAGGGGGTCGGCGGGACATTACCGGTTCGTCCGCCGGTCAGCACCCGGCAGCAGAGGAGCCGAAGGGAAGCCTCCCTTGGTCCGGTCGATGAAGCTGCGGATGGAGGGTTGAAGCGCCGCTTCCTTGTATAGAATGAGACATGTGGTCCGTTTGGCCTTCGCAAGCTCCGGCAGCTCGGTGACGGTCATCCCGCTGGTCTCCATCAGCTTGGTGCTCAGATAGGAGGCGGGCAGCAGGGTGGCGCAGCCTAGGGTAACGCCAAGCCGGAGAATGGCCTCGAAGGAGTCGATCTCCATCTTCACGTTCGGGTAAGAGGCATGCCGTTCGAAGAGCTCATCCATGAGCACGCGGTACCAGGTCCCCTTGGAAAACAGGATCATCGGCAGCTCGTTCAGGTCCTCCATGGACAGATCCGAACGGCCCACATAGAGATGCCCCTCGGGAAGCACTAGGCACAGGTGGTCGTCGAAGAGCGGGTAGCATTCCAGCTCCGGGTGGTCGATCTCCGAAGCGATCAGTCCGAAGTCCACCTTCTTCTCGCGGACCAGACCGACGATCTCGTGGGTTTTGCCGGTGACCGCCTTGATGTCCGTCTCCGGAAAATCCGTCGTAAACAGATGGATCAGCTCCGGGAGGGTCGATTGGAGAGTGGTCAGGCTGGCTCCAATGGTGATGCTCTTGGGTGTGGCATCGGTGGTGAAGGGGCGCAGGCTCTGCATGAACTCCTCGTTCAAGGCCCGCATCTTCATGGCATGCTCATAGCAGAGGTGCCCGGCCCGGGTCAGCTCCAGCCGCTTGCCCTTCCGGTCGAACAGGGCGACGCCCAGCTCCTCCTCCAGGTGCATGATCTTGCGGGACAAGGCGGGCTGGGACAGGTTCAGCACCCGGGTGGCCTTATTCAGGCTCTCCTGCTCCACCACAACGGCGAAAACCTCCAAGTTATCATACATCGTGCAGGTCCCTTTCTTTGCCAAGGTGTCTATGACTTATATCATTTAAGCATAACCCATTATAAGAAATACGCACTTCCATTATAAGATAGAAAGCAGTAACATAGGAGGTGTCACGGAATGTTCACATTTGCCGATTCTTGTATATTTCCTAGGAGAAATATGGGAAAATAGAATGGGCTTATCTGTATGCAAACGTAACCAAGCTGGATATCGGCTGAAATTCTCGAAAGGGGAATACCAGACATGAAAGGGAACTCTTATTTTTACCGGAAGCTCCACTCGTTATTAGGGGTATTGCCGGTAGGCGGCTTTCTGGTTGAGCACCTGCTGACCAACTATGCGGCCTTTAACGAGGGGCATGCCGGTTTTATCGACAAAGTGGAGTGGCTGAACAGCCTGCCGCTGGTCTTCGCTCTGGAGCTGTTCGGCATCTGGCTGCCGCTTCTGTATCACGGGGTATATGGGCTCTACGTGGCGTACACCGCCCGCAACAACACCTCCAACTACGGATACTTCCGCAACTGGATGTTCAAGCTGCAGCGGATTACCGGCGTCATCACGCTGATCTTCGTGGCTTGGCACGTGTTCGAGACCCGCGTTCAAGTGTCCTTGGGCAACATCACCCACGAGGAGCTGGGCGTGCGCATGCACGACATCGTGACCCAGCCTTGGGCGTTCGCGCTCTATGTCATCGGCGTGGTATCCGCATCGTTCCACTTCGCCAACGGCATGTGGTCCTTCCTCGTCAGCTGGGGCATTACCGTCGGCCCCCGTGCTCAGCGCGTCTCCTCCTATATCTGGATGGGCGTGTTCGTGCTGATGTCCGCTATGTTCATCCTGGCTCTGTCCGCCTTCGTTGACGTCTCCTTCGAGAATACGTCCGTGCTGACATCCGCTCACAAGTAAACCATTCGTCCGTTCCCACCATCGGAGCGGGATTCGTTAAATCTTAAGGTTAAGGGGGATCCACCCGCATGGCTAACTCCAAGGTTATCGTGGTCGGCGGCGGCCTGGCCGGTCTTATGGCCACGATCAAGGCTGCCGAAGCCGGCGTTCATGTAGATTTATTCTCATTGGTTCCGGTCAAACGCTCCCACTCCGTCTGTGCCCAAGGCGGCATCAACGGAGCGGTCAACACCAAGGGCGAGGGCGACTCCCCGTGGGAGCACTTCGACGACACCGTATACGGCGGCGACTTCCTCGCCAACCAGCCGCCGGTCAAGGCGATGTGTGATGCCGCACCGGGCATCATCCACCTGATGGACCGGATGGGCGTCATGTTCAACCGTACGCCCGAGGGTCTCTTGGACTTCCGCCGGTTCGGCGGCACCAAGCACCACCGCACCGCCTTCGCAGGCGCCACCACCGGCCAGCAGCTCCTGTATGCGCTGGATGAGCAGGTGCGCCGCCACGAGGTGGCGGGGCTTGTCACCAAGTACGAGCACTGGGAATTCATGTCGGCGGTCATCGACGACGAAGGCGTATGCCGCGGAATCACCGCCCAGGATCTGCGCAGCATGGAGATCCATTCCTTCGTGGCGGACGCCGTCATTATGGCAACGGGCGGTCCCGGCATTATTTTCGGCAAAACGACCAACTCGGTCATCAATACCGGTACGGCGGCATCGGCCGTGTATCAACAGGGCGTCCGCTATGCCAACGGCGAGTTTATCCAGATCCACCCGACGGCCATCCCGGGCGACGACAAGCTGCGCCTGATGAGCGAATCCGCCCGCGGCGAAGGCGGACGGATCTGGACCTACAAGGACGGCAAGCCTTGGTACTTCCTCGAAGAGAAGTATCCGGCCTACGGCAACCTGGTGCCGCGGGATATTGCGACCCGGGAGATTTTCCACGTGTGCGTGGATCTGAAGCTGGGCATCAACGGCGAGAACATGGTCTATCTGGACCTGTCCCATAAGGACCCCAAGGAGCTGGACATCAAGCTGGGCGGCATCATCGAGATCTACGAGAAGTTCATGGGCGACGACCCGCGCAAGATCCCGATGAAGATCTTCCCCGCGGTCCACTATTCCATGGGCGGCCTGTGGTGCGACTACAACCAGATGACCAACATTCCCGGACTGTTCGCAGCCGGCGAGTGCGACTACCAATACCATGGGGCGAACCGTCTCGGCGCCAACTCGCTGCTCTCCGCCATCTACGGCGGCATGGTGGCCGGCCCGAAGGCCATCGAATATATCAAGGGCCTGGATAAGCATGCGGCGGACGTCTCCTCCTCCGTCTTCGACCGGGAGAAGAAGAAGCGCACCGATCAGTATGAGGGCCTGATGAAGATGGATGGCAGCGAGAACGCCTACGTCATCCACAAAGAGCTGGGCGATTACATGAACAACAACATGACCGTCGTCCGGACGAACAAAAAGCTGCAGGAGACCATCGACAAGATCAAGGAGCTCAAGCAGCGTTACAAGAAGATCAACATCAACGACACCTCCCGCTGGAGCAACCAGGGCGTGGCGTTTACCCGCCAGCTGTGGAACATGCTGGAGCTGGGCGAGGCCATGACGCTGGGGGCGCTGCTCCGCGACGAGAGCCGTGGCGCCCACTACAAGCCGGAGTTCCCGGAGCGCAACGACGAGCAGTTCCTGAAGACCACCATTGCCACCTATACGCCGGAAGGTCCGAAGATCTCCTACGAGGATGTGGACACATCCCTGATCGAGCCTCGGAAGCGCGACTATACCACCGACAAGAAGAAAGGAGGCCACTAAGCCATGGCTGAAACGACCGCTAGCAACCGGACCATCAAGCTGGTCGTCACCCGTCAGGACGGCTCGGACGGCAAGTCCTACGCGGAGGAGTTCGAGATTCCGTACCGCCCGAACATGAACGTGATCGGCGCGCTGATGGAGATCCAGCGGAACCCCGTCAACGCCAAGGGACAGAAGACCAGCCCCGTGTGCTGGGAATCCAACTGTCTGGAGGAAGTGTGCGGCGCCTGCTCCATGGTCATCAACGGCAAGCCCCGCCAGGCCTGCACCGCTCTCATCGACAAGCTGGAGCAGCCGGTGCGGATCGCCCCGATGTCCACGTTCCCGGTCATCCGGGACCTGGTCATCAACCGTGGCCGGATGTTCAATGCGCTGAAGAAGGTCAAAGCTTGGATCCCCATCGACGGCACATACGACCTTGGTCCCGGACCCCGGATGGCCGAGTCGAGGCGCCAATGGGCTTATGAGCTGTCCAAGTGCATGACCTGCGGCGTCTGCCTGGAGTCCTGCCCGAACGTGAACGAGAAGACCGACTTCATCGGTCCCGCGGCGATCTCCCAGGTCCGACTGTTCAACGCTCACCCGACAGGGGAGATGAACAAGGACGAGCGTCTCGATGCGCTGATGACCGACGGCGGTATCGAGGGCTGCGGCAACTCGCAGAACTGCGTGCGCTCCTGTCCGAAGGGCATCCCGCTGACCACCTCCATCGCCGCCATGAACGGCGAAACCACCAAGCGTTTGTTCCGCAAGTGGCTCAGCGTCTAAGTCGAAGATCCGCTGCCGCTGCCCATCACCAGGCCGCCTTCCGCTCCGTATGGAGCGGGGGGCGGTCTTATTGCGTAGAACTCAGCCGGCCCACCGCCTCGGCCAGCAGCTCATAGGAGCGGCGGCGAAGGGCATAGTCCCGGATCATGGTGACGATCAGGCATTCCTCCGCTCCGTAACGCTCCGCCATCTCCAGGAGCCCATCGGCAACCTGGTCCGGGCGCCCCGCCAGCAGCCGGTTCCGCGCCTCCTCCGGGCCAGAACCTGCGGGAATAGCGGAGCCTTCCTCGAGCGGACCGGGACCACCGGGCATCCGCGATGCTGCGGCCAGCTCCATCGCCTCATGCTCGGACTCCGCGCAGACGGCCCCCACGGCGAGGATCACCTTCGGCTGCGCCTGATTCCGGGAGGGCACGAAGGTTTCCCGGTAGTTGCGAATGACGTCCACCCCGTCCGCATCGCTCATGAACTGCCCGAATACGAAGCCCCAGCCCAGCTCCGCCGCATAAGCCGCGCTCTTCGATCGGGTGCCCAGAAGCCACAGCTCCGGAGGAGTCTGCGGCACCGGTCGGGCTGTTAGTGGCTCGTCCTCGTAGGTATAGGAACCCTGCACGAGCTTATTCAGGTCTCTCAGAGCCTCCGGCAGCCGGTGCACCCGCTCCAGGAAATTGCCGCTGAGCGCCATACTCGCATGGGCGGACCCGCCGGGCGCTCTTCCGACACCGAGGTCGACCCGATCCGGATACAGCACGGACAGCATATGGAAGACCTCCGCCACCTTCAGCGGCTGGTTATGGGGCAGCAGCAGGGCGCCGGTGCCCAGCCGGATCCGCTCTGTCCGCGCCCCGATATGGGCCAACAGCACCTCGGGGGAGGCGCAGGCCAGCCCCGGCAGATCGTGATGCTCGGCAGCCCAGTAGCGGCGGTAGCCTGCGTTTTCGGCGCATTGCGCCAGCTTCACTGCTTCCATGACCGCCTCCGCATCTCCTGATTCGCTCAGAACCGGCACCAGATCCAATACGCTAAGTGCGAGCTTTCCCATTCTCGTCCTCCTACCGGGGGCCGGCTTCTCGTCCGGCTCCCCTCCATTTCTCCCTAATCTATACGAACGGCCGCAGCAGTTCAAGCGAGGAAGGACCGTTTTCCTTTCATGGGCGAGGTAATTCTGATATGATTCTAGACAAAGACTCATTCGAAATAAGGAGGACTTCATCGTGAGTAACACATATGAAAAAGCGACATTCGCAGGCGGCTGCTTCTGGTGTATGGTGAAGCCGTTCGACGAGCAGCCGGGCATCGTCTCCGTTGTGTCCGGCTATACCGGAGGACATGTTCCTCATCCGACCTATGAGCAGGTCTGCTCCGACAAGACGGGCCATTACGAGGCGGTCCAGATCACCTTCGATCCATCCGTCTATCCCTACGAGGAGCTGGTGGAGCTGTTCTGGAGGCTGATCGATCCTACGGATCCCGGCGGACAGTTCGCCGACCGGGGCTCCTCCTACCGGACGGCCATCTTCGTCCACTCGGAGGACCAGCGGAGGACAGCGGAAGCCTCCAAGCAGCGTCTGGCCGAAAGCGGAATATTCTCTAAGCCCATCGCGACCCCCATCCTCCCGGCGGCTCCCTTCTATCCGGCCGAGGATTACCACCAGCATTATTACAAAACGAACCCCGTCCGCTATCAGGCCTACTATACAGGATCCGGACGGAAGCAGTTTCTGAAGACGGCGTGGAAGGACAAGCAGAAGGATGCGGAGCTGAAGGCGCGGCTGACTCCGATACAGTACGAGGTGACTCAGAATAGCGGCACGGAGCCTCCCTTCCGCAACGAATTCTGGGACCATAAGGAGGAGGGCATCTACGTGGATATCGTCTCCGGGGAGCCCCTCTTCAGCTCGCTGGACAAATTCGACTCCCATTGCGGCTGGCCGTCCTTCACGAAGCCCATAGACGAGGGAGCCGTAACCGAGCATGTGGACGTCAGCCACCGGATGCTCCGGACGGAGATCCGGAGCAAGGAGGGGGATTCCCACCTGGGCCATGTGTTCGAGGACGGCCCGGGACCGGCCGGACTGCGCTACTGCATCAATTCGGCGTCGCTCCGGTTTATCCCGAAGAGCAAGCTGGAGGAGGAGGGCTACGGGACATTCGCCGCCTTGTTCAGTGGACCGGAGGCAAGATAGGAAAAAGCGGAAAGAGCATACATCTGTAGAAGAGGCAGTTCAGGACGATATGGCGTCCGGAGGCCTCTTTTTTTTGTGCGCGGGGCGGGTGCAAGGCCGTCAATACCCCATATTTGCCGGACGTGCTGCAAGAAGTGGGAGCCGATTGCCTGGGGAATAACGGATGACCGTATCGGCTCCATTCGGGTAGAATGGGAGGTAAGATCCCTATGTAACGGAGGAGAGCCCCGATGATATCCGGTTTGGTCCGTTCCGGCTCCATGAAGATGAAGCTGCTCATTTATCTCACGCTCTTATCCAGCGTACCCGTTGCGCTGATGGGCTGGTTCTCCGCCGCCTACAGCGGACGAACCATCACGAAGCAGACGTACCAGATGAACGCTTCCGCCCTCCGCAGTCTGGAGAACGAGATGAACGGGGAGTTCCGCAAGCTGGACAATCTGATGCTCCAATACTCCTTCCAATATTCCGCCTTCCTTCCCTATGTCCGGAAAGACCTGTCCTATACAAACTATGCCATGGTGTGGGACCTGAACAATATTCTGACCAATCTGCGCAGCGGCCTGGAGCATGTGGCCGAGGTGGATTTCTACAATATTCCGTACGGCAAAATCCTGACCTCGAGCGGCTTGATCCTAAGCGAGGATGAATTCCAGGATCCCAAGGTGCTGGAGCAGGCGCGTACCGCCGCCCATGGCACATGGATCAACACCCGCAAGGATATCAACGCCCGGCTGCAAGGAGATCTCCTGGCCTATACCCGTCCCGTGCAGGACAAACAGACCTCCAAAGTGGAGGGCGTGGTCATCGTCTATCTGAATGCCGCCTCCGTGAGCCGCAGCCTTCTCTCGTCCGGCGGTACGGGGACGGAGTATCTGGTATTGGACCGCAGCGGCACCACCATGCTGGACTCGGACCCTTCCCGAATCGGACAGTCCTTGAAGGGCACGGAGCTGTTCCGCCGTCTGGCCGCAGGCGAACAGGCCTCCAGCTGGGAGTTCCGCGACAAAGTCCGGGGGGTTCAATCTCTCGTGAACGTCCGCTATTCGGATTACCGGGACTGGTACTATGTGTCCGCCGTTCCGCTGAAGCTGCTGACGGCGCCGTCCGACCGGCTGACCTATATGCTGTGGTCCATCAGTCTGGGGCTCATTCTGTTGGCGCTGATCCTGGCCGTTGCGGCCAGCCAGAGCCTGTATTCTCCCATCCAGCGCCTGACCAAGCGGATCTTCGGGACCTCATCTTGGAACGGTGCCAATGAGTTGGGCAGCATCGCCTCCTATATCGAATCGGTGGAGAAGGATAACCGGACCTTGCAGCAGGACATCCGGACCTATATGGAGGATGCCAAGACCTACGCGGTGTTCCAATTGCTCCTGGGGAATGTGAAGAACCAGCATGACCCACAGCTGCTGGACTTCGGGGAGGGAACCGTCGCCCTCTACCTCATTGAGCTGGACCGCCTGTATCTGGACCGCCACTACTCGAGGAACGACCGGTTCCTCTATTATTTCGCCGTGCAGAACATGACCGACGAGCTTCTGCGGGAGGACGGCAAACTGAAGATCATCATGGTCCGTCCGGGGCTCATCGCCGTGATCCTGGAGACGGAGGGAGGCCAGGATTCCCGCGCCCTGCGGGAGAGAGCGACCCGTCTGTTGGAGGCTATCCGAAGCTACCTGAAGCTGCCGTGCGTGATCTCCGCCAGCTACGCCGCCGGAGGGCTGCAGGGCTTGGGCGACGCTTATGCCGACGGGACCAAGGCGCTCCGCTACAGCTTTGTCTACGGGCATAACCAGGTGATTCTGTGCAATGAGCTGGACCCCTCCGTCTCGGCGGAGGCGGAGGAGCTGGATGCTTGCGAGACGGAGATGGTTCTCGCGCTCCAGGCCGACGACATCGACGGAGCGGAGCAGCAGTTCAAGCAGCTGCTGGACTTGATCCGGGACCATTATTCCTTATCACCGGAGGAGATGTTCGGTTACTTCGCCAGCTTGTCCGGGCGTCTGTGGAACGCCGCCGCCAAGCAGCTCGGGAAGATGCAGGGGGAAGGGCTCATGCAGGAATGGATCTTGAATCTGGCCCGGCTGCGGACGCTTCAGGAGGTGGAGGTCTGCATGCAGGAAGGGCTGTTCGGCCGAATCCGCCAGGCCAACCGGGAGGCCAAAACCTCCGGCGAGGAGCAAACCATCGCCGCCGTAACGGCGTATATCCGGTCCCATTATGACCGGGACCTGTCCCTTCAGCTGTGCGCGGATGTGGTCGGACTGAATCCGTTCCAACTGAGCCGCATGTTCAAGAAGGTCATGGGAGTGAACTTTGTGGACTATGTCATCGGCTACCGGATCGGCATCGCCAAGGAACTGCTGGCGGATCCGGACGTGAAGATTCTGGAGATATCGGACAAGCTGCGGTACGGCTCCGTCAAAAGCTTCATCCGCCTGTTCAAGAAGGTGACGGGGCTGACACCCGGAGCATACCGGAAGCAAATTTTGCAGCTGCCGGAATAAATGCAAAAAAGGGGAACTCCGCCTTCCGCGCGGGGTTCCCGTGCCGTTTCCGGGGTATCCCATTTTGCACAACGGGCTGTAATTATCGTGTATTGAGCGCTGCCCCCCTATCTTATACGATGATCCCGTGAGAAGGGGGGGAGAGAATATGGAGGCACACAATCCAATCCGTCATCGGGCCTTAACCCGGGCGGCACCCAAGCCGGTACGCGCTCTGCAGCGGATGGCGAAGGAGAGGTATCTGTGGCTGATGGCGCTGCCGGGCATCCTGTACTTCCTGGTCTATAAGTACACGCCCATGCTCGGCATCGTGATCGCATTTAAGAAGTATGTTCCGTCGAGAGGGTTTCTGGAGAGCCCATGGGTGGGGCTGGACAACTTCAGACGCATCTTCGAAAGTCCGGATATCGGCCGCTATTTCATGAATACCATCATCATCAGCTTCTACCAGATCGTATTTGCCTTTTCCATTCCGATCGTCATCGCGATTCTGCTGAATGAAATCGGCAATGCCTTCGTGAAGAGATTCATTCAGACGGCGCTGTATTTGCCCCACTTTTTGTCCTGGGTGGTGGTAGGGGGCATCTTCTACCTGCTGTTCAAGAGCGACGGCTCGGTCAATACGCTGCTGGCCTCGTGGGGCTTGGACCCGGTTAATATCCTGTCCAATAAGGAGACCTTCCGGGGCATGCTGGTTCTGCAGGTCATATGGAAAGAGTCCGGCTGGGGGACCATCATTTACTTGGCGGCCCTGACCGGGATTGATCCTGAGCTGTATGAAGCGGCCAAGATTGACGGCGCCGGACGGCTCCGGCAAATCTGGTATATCACGCTGCCCGGCATTAAGTCGACCATCGTCATGCTGTTTATTCTAAGGCTGGGCAGTGTCCTGGACGTGGGGTTTGAGCAGGTGTATCTGATGCTGAACTCCTCCGTATCGGAGGTGGGCGAAGTATTGGAGACGTATGTATACCGGGTGGGCGTCATTAACGGCAATTTCAGCTTTACAACGGCAGTGGGTCTGCTCAAGGGGCTGGTCGGCATGATCCTGATCCTGTCATCCAATTATCTAGCCCGTAGACTGGGCGAAAAAGGCATCTACTAAATCCTCGAAAGCAGGTGTTGTCTTGAAAAAAATAGCATCCATCGGCTTAAGCGCCTTGCTGTCCATTTCTCTTCTGTCTGCATGTTCGGGCAACGGCGGCGATTCCGCCAACACGGCTTCATCCTCCGACGGAAAGTCCTCTCCGGCCGTGGAGAAGAAATTGAAGATCCGGGCGATGAACATCCTGTACGGGGCGGCGCCGCCGGAGAACGGTTCGGGCAAAAAGGCGATCGCCGACCGATACAACATCGACTACGAATACATGCCGGTGGCGTCCGGCGAATACAACAACAAGCTGGGCGTGACGCTGGCCTCGGGCGATATTCCCGATACGCTGCTCTTTCCCGGTCTGGACCAGATCTACTTCAACGCCATCGACAACGGCCAATTTATCCCCCTGGAGAAATATTTGGAGGATACGAAGACCTACCCCAATTTTGCCAAGATACCGGCTGATCTGAAGAAGATTCTGACCTACAAAGGTCATATCTACGGCATTCCACGGCTGAGAGGCGTTCCTGGCCACACCATCATCATGCGCAAGGATTGGCTGGATAAGCTGGGCTTGTCCATCCCGACCACCTATGACGAGTTCTACGAGGTGCTGAAGGCCTTTAAGGAGAAGGATCCGGACGGCAACGGCAAGGCGGATACCTACGGGTTGTCCGTCGGGATGACCGACGCCGGGCTAGTCGGTGTCAATGCGGTTTCCTCCGGCATGCATGCCCTCCAGGGCAACTGGGTGGAGGACGGCAAGGGAGGCATTCTCCCTATGGAGTTCACGTCCCAAGCTAAGGAAGCGCTGAGCTTCTACGCCAAGCTGTACAAGGAAGGAATCATAGCCAAGGACTTCGCCATCAAGAAGGACCAGCAGGTGGAGGACGATTTCCTCTTGGGCAAAGCGGGCGTCTACGCCAATGGCGCGTATACCTTCTATTCCGCCGCGCGTTACGAGAAGGCCCGTTCGGTGGATCCGAAATTCCAGCTGGTGGCCCTGCCGCCGCTTAAGAACAAGGACGGCAGCAGCGGTTATCTGAAGTTCCCGGGCTATTTCGGCGTCTTCTCCATCTCGGCCAATGCGGGGAAGGATGAGGCTAAGGTGAAGCGGATTCTGAAGATGCTGGACGATATGATCGGCGACGAAGGGGCCACCTTTATGCGCTGGGGCCAGGAAGGGGTTCATTATAAAGTTGAGAACGGCGCCAAGGTCCTAACGGATCAGGGCAAGACGGAAGGAACGAGCTTCTACGCGCTGACCAACGCTCCGGCGTCTGGGGACTGGATCTATGGCAGCACCGACACGGATGAGGTCAAGAAGATGAAGGATACCTCCTACAAGGTGGCTTTGGAGGGCACTCCATACCTGAACCAGGTGGAAGGCCTCTACTCCAAGACGATGGCTGAGAAGGGCGCGGATCTGAATAAATTCGTCTCCGACGGCATTGCCAAGATCGTCATGGGCGAGAATCCCGTAGATTCCATCGACAAGCTGTTCACGGAATGGAAGGCAAGGGGCGGGTCCCAGGTCATCCAGGAATATACGGAAGCCTGGAAGACCAGAACCTCTGGGAAATAACCGTACTGCGGAAATCGGCGGGCCGGAGGGAGGTTGAACCCCGGTCTGCCGGCTTCCATACGAAAGGCAGGTGGGACTCTTGTCACAGTCCAAACGTTTCGATCTCTTCTTCAACGGCTTCAACTACGTGGTGCTGGGGATCATCTCCATGATGACGCTTCTTCCCTTCTTGAACGTCATTGCCCAATCCTTGGCAAGCACCAAGGAGGTGGTATCGGGTAAGCTTATGCTGTGGCCGGACACGTTCGATTTCTCGTCGTACCGGTACATTTTTAATACGGGCGTATTCTTCAGCTCCTTGCGGAACACGGTATGGATTACCGTAGTAGGGACGACGGTCAATATGGCCGTCACCTCGCTGACGGCTTACGTATGCTCCCGAAGGGGCTTCAGCGGGCGCAAAGGAATTCTCCTGATGATCCTGTTCACCATGCTGTTCTCCGGCGGGATGATTCCCACCTTTCTGGTGGTGAAGGGGACGGGACTGATGAATTCCTTGTGGGCTCTCGTCATTCCCTCCGCCGCGTCGGCGTTTAATATTCTGGTCATGAGGGAGTTCTTCGAATCCATACACGAGAGCATTATCGAATCCGCTACCATCGACGGCTGCAACGACTTCGGCATCTTCGTACGGATCGTGCTCCCCTTATCCCTGCCGGCCTTGGCCACATTCACGCTCTTCTACGCGGTGGGGAACTGGAATCAGTACTTCTCAGCCATCCTGTATCTGAACAAATCGAGCTTGTGGCCGCTGCAAATCCTGCTAAGGCAGGTGGTTCTGGTGGGGCAGGCGGATATTTATTCCGCGATGGCCAATGATGAGGTGCTCCCCCAGCCGGTCACCATCCAGATGGCCACGGTCGTGCTTGCATCTCTGCCTATCGTGATCGTGTATCCGTTCTTGCAGAAGTATTTTGTCAAAGGGCTTACCTTGGGCTCGGTGAAGGGATAATTGCTATTGCGGCGGCAGGGGCGGCGTTACGGTGGCTTATGAATGCAGAGAGGATCAAGCAAGGGATAACGGCCGGTGAAGAGCATGAGGCTCTTTACCGGTCTTTTCGCATTGCAGAGAGTTGAGTGCATATTATTAAAATAGCTACTTGACAAAAGTAAGTCATCGGAAGTATTATACTAACATAAAGTAAGTCACAAAACATAAACAAGCAAATACTAAGGAGGAATCATTCATGTTGGATCTCGGTTTGTTGCTCATTCGTTTGGTGGTAGGCTTGACGCTGGCGGCCCACGGCTCCCAGAAGCTGTTCGGCTGGTTCGGGGGCTATGGTCCCAAGGGAACCGGCGGCTGGATGGAGTCCATCGGCATTAAGCCCGGCGTGCTGATGGCCGTTCTGGCAGGACTGGCGCAGGTAGCCGGCGGTCTCTTCTTCGCAGCAGGTCTCTTCACCTCCGTCGCGGGCGTGCTTCTGGCGCTGACCATGGTGGTAGCCGTTGTGAAGGTGCATGCGCCGAACGGGTATTTTGCCGATAAGGGCGGGATTGAATATCCGTTCATTCTGATGGTCGCCACGGTGGCGGTTGCCCTCACCGGTCCCGGTTCCATCGCGATCGGCGGCTGACCGAAGGAGCGTTAGACAGAACAAACAGCGTCATTCCGGCATCGGATGGCGCTGTTGGTGCTTTCCTACAAGGATGGGCGGGGCGGCGCGCACTCTTATGCAGGACGGGGATAGCCGCTGCAATCAGGATCATCCCCATAAGTGAGGGGGCGGCATGACCCAGGGATACATAGATTGGACCGCCGAGAACAGGCCCGATCATTCTCGCCAGCGCCTGAATGGATTGGCTGCCTCCTTGAATCCGTCCCTGCTCGCTCGCATCGCCGGACTTGGACAGCATTCCGTTGAAGGAAGGCCCGAAGATCGAATCACCGAAACCAAAGATAAACATGCCGGCAATCAGAAGAGGGGAGAAGGAGAGCCAAGCCGATGCCGCAAGCAGACCGTAGCCGATCATCTCTGAAGCCATTCCCCACAGGGCGATCTGTGCATCGCTGAGCTTTTTCAGAAGCTTGGGCATGATAAAGCCTTGGGAGATGATGTCCTGGATTCCCATGATGGAAAACAGGAGACCGATTCGAGCAGGCGCCCAATGAAACGTATCCAGGGTGAATTGGGAAAAGACGGCCTGCAGGGATCCGTTGGGGATCCATAGGATGAATGCGGAGACAAGCAGCCGTCTCAGGGTCTTCATGGAGAGGACGTTGAGAAGCTGTGTGAATGGATTCAGCCTGACCAAGGGGATGCTGTTCAGTCTGCTGTTCCGGTCCAGGCTCTCGGGCATCGAGAAGGTCCCGTAAACGACATTCACGACCGTGATGATGGCCCCGAAATACAGAGGAGCGGAATGACCGAACCTGGCAAGCAGCCCCCCCAGAGCCGGGCCGATGGCGGAGCCTACGCCCGCAGCCGCGCTCACCCAACCGAAGTACTTGGTGCGCTGTTCTCTGGGAGTGATGTCTGCAAAATAGGCGAAGAGTGTGCTAATGCTTCCTCCCGCGATCCCTTCGATGATGCGTCCTGCGAATAGCATCCATAGAGCTCCGCCCGTCCCCATGATGAAGTAACCGGCCGCAGAACCCAATAGGCATAAGAGAAGTAAAGGACGGCGGCCATATCGGTCGCTCAAGGCTCCCAGTGCGGGGGCCGCGATGAAAACGCAGCCTGCGTAGACAGAGGTCAACAGCGTAACCGCGATGGCTTGATCCTCCGGATCGCTGATATACGGCTGCACAAGGAAGGGGACGACAGGTGTCAGAATACTGAAGCCGATTCCGCATAGAAATACGGACACAAGGCCGAATAGCAGAGCGCGTTTGTCGACTGAGCCGGCGCTCCGTTGGTGATGGGATTGGAAGGTGGACAGATCCATTCTCCCCTTTCGGATGAAATATTGCTTCCCAGGAAACAAAAACATCGTATCACAGTTTTGCTTCCTCGGCAACAAAAAAACAATCCCTTTCCTAAAGAGAGGGATTGTTTGACCCGATGGGGGGATGACTTCATTCTGAGTCCGGCTTCGTATCAATACCTTGTTTCTTGATTTCCGCATCCAAATGCTTGCTGTACCGTTCCAAGAACCGGAGCATACTGTCGAATTGCTCGTCGGTTACCTGCTCAAATACGGCCTTGTCCCGCTCTTGAAACTCTTGGTGCAGCTCTTCATGGATCCGGAAGATCTCTTGTCCCTGCTCCGTCAGCCGAAAATAGATTTCCTTCTTGTTGTCCGGCTTCTGGTAGCTTTGGATCAAATCTTTCTGGATGAGCTTCTTCGTCATCTTGCTAATGGCCCCGCTGGTCATATAGAAGGACTCCGCTAGTTTGGTTACATTGGAGTCGATATGGTTGCCGATGTATTCGATGCAGTGGACCTCAGAGGACGTAACTCCCTTCAGACGGTCCTCCATCTTGCCTTTATTCAGCCATACCATCTTGTTAAACAAGTCCCTGAATCCCATGATGACCTGATCTTCTCTGTTCATTGCCTGTCCCTCCGCCCGTTGGTATGCCAATAACCTAAGGATTGCATTCATTATCTATGATATAGGGAGGAGTTGCAAGATGACCGTTCATAGAGGAGTCCCTCACGGCGCATAGAGGTCCTGCCGTTGGCGAATGCTACCGCTGTCCGGATATTCGTTCGGATAAGGAGTGTTTCATCGAAAAAAAGAGGAGGCTCGAGCGTATGAGAGACTCGGTGAATGAGGACGGGAACCGGGAGGCGCAGGGGGCCGATGAGGCGGCGGCCCTGTCCTATCTGGCCGAATGGATCAACATTCAAGGCGATGAGGGAGAGGTTCGGGAGATGCAGGAGCGGGCCTCGCGGCAGATACCGGAGAAGGTGGAGGCCGGGAACCCGGACGACACGAATGAACGGGCATGAACAGAAGAACCTCCCTCCGGCGGACCGCCGGGCGGGAGGTTCTTCTGTTCATGTAGGTACAGCGGCGGATCAAGACTCCAGCAGGGCGGACGGTTCGCCGGTCAGGAGCAGCCGCAGGCGGTGGAGCGCCCGGGTGCAGGCCACATAGAGCAGCTTGGCGTCCCGGGGACTGTCGGCGTAGTGGGCTTGGTCCGTGTCCGTGACCAGAACGGCGTCGAACTCGAAGCCCTTCGACAGGTAGACGGGCAGGACGGAGAGTCCGCCGCGGTAGACCTGGTGGTTGGCCGTCAAGAGCGAAGCCTCCAGTCCGTCCTCCGCCAGCGCGGCATGGATCTTCCGGCACTCCGCTTCGGTCCGCCCGATGACGGCCACGGTGGCGTGGCCTTCCTCCGTCAGCTCCCGGGCGGCCCGAATGATATCGGCCATCCGCTCCTTAGCCGGCGAGGAGGCAACGGTGACGGGCTCGCCGCTCCGGAAGACCGGGACGGCCGGCTCCACATTAACGCCGCTGTGGCTCAGCACGCCGTTGGCGAAGTGGATGATCTCTATGGTTGAGCGGTAGCTCCGGTTCAGCTGGAACATCTCCGCTTCCTCCCCGCCGAAGAGCGAGGTGAACTCCTCCCACGCGGCGATTCCCTTGTAGTCATGGATCCCTTGGGCCAGGTCGCCCAGGATGGTGAAGGAATGATTGCGGCTGTGGCGCTTCAGCACCTCCACCTGCAGGGGCGAGAAGTCCTGCGCCTCATCGATGACGATGTGGTCGAACCGGTCGTTGCCGGAGATGCCGTGGAACCGGATGTGGATGTAGAGAAGCGCGGCCAGGTCCTCGGCCGCCACCTCGTTCTTCTTAAGACGCTTCAGCGTATCCTCGGCCAGACTCTCCGGAATCCAATCGCGGCGCGTATCCTTCTCGAAGAGGGAGCGGTAGAAGGCGATGGCGGTAGGCTCCGCCCAGCTCTTCAGGAAGGTCTTCAGCCGGGCACCTGCCGTCTTCCTCCGCTCCTTGCGGATGCGGGGATCCCGCGTGGCGTCCAGCGCCATCTCCAGCCAGCGCTTGATCCGCGCTTCGACCCGGCTTCTGCGCTTGGCCAAGGGATCGTGGCGGTTGTCGACGTAGAACCATTGCCGGATTAGCTTGCCCGGCAGTAGGGCGGCGCCTTCCCACGGGATGAAATCGGCGTGCCCCAGGTAGTCCTGCTCCAAGCGGTCCAGCTCCGGATCCAGCTTCGTCGCCAGGTCCGCGGAGCCCTTCCACCGGCCGGAGGGCGTCTCCTCCGGCGCCATGCCCTTCTTCCCGGCGGGAGCGAAGCGCCGCTCCAGCTCATTCGCTTCGTCGGCCAGCTTCAGGCCGCCCTCAAGCTTCCCTAAGGCCCAATCCTGGAAGGTGGTCTGGGCAATATCTCCTACGCCCAGCTCCGGAAGCACGCCGGAGATGTAATCCAGGAACATCCGGTTCGGGGCAAAAATAATCATCCGGTCCGCCCGTACCTGGTCCCGGTATTGGTAGAGCAGGAAAGCAAGGCGATGGAGAGCCACCGTCGTCTTGCCGCTGCCCGCTACGCCTTGGATGACCAGCGCCTTGTTCTTGGCGGCGCGGATGATCTTGTCCTGCTCCGCCTGGATGGTGGAGACGATGTCGCGCAGCTTGTTATCCTTATTCTCGCCCAGGCGGTAGAGGAGGAATTCGTCGGAGACGCCTTCCATGCCGCTGCCCCGGATGAAGGTATCCGTGACCCGCTGGAGAATCTGCTTGCGGATCACCAGGTTCCGCTTCAGGTAGACGAGACCTTCGATCAGCCCGTCGGGCGAATCGTATTCCGCTGGTCCTTCGCCTCCCGTGAAGGAGTAGAAGAGGCTGGCCACCGGCGCACGCCAGTCGATGACCAGCGGCACCCCGCTGTCCTCCCGGTCGATGCCGGCCTTGCCGATATAGATGGGAATGGGAGCTTCCTGCTCCGACTCCCGGAAGTCCAGCCGGCCGAAGTACGGCTCCGGCTCTGCGATGGCAAGCCGGGTCCGGGCGTCCTCCCGCACCGATTCCAGCACCTGCTCGGTGAAGTCGTGACCGGTATACCGGGGGACGGAACGGAGCCGCTCCAGCTGCTTGCTGATGATCCTGCCGGTTTCCTCCAGACGGAGGAGCTCATCTTGATAGGCACTTTGAATGTCATCTTCCAATTCAGTTACCTCCTAAGGCCGCCGTTTATTTTGGAATATTTCCCATACGGCGCAAGATCATTACTATAGCACAACCACCCTCCGGTGGCAACGCAAAAACCCTTCGCCCGCGCGCCTCCAGTGCCCGCAGGATTGACGAATCCTGTCGGGTATGATAAGGTGAAAGTTATTTTGAACGTTTAACCTTCACTTATACCTGACAGGGTGATAGCGCTTGAAGAACAAGCAGATAACGATCATTGACGTGGCCAAGGCCGCCGGCGTGTCCATCGCCACGGTCTCCAACGTCCTGAACCGACGGAAGGTGCCCTTGACCGAAGAGACCATCCGCAAGGTGGAGGAGGCCGCCACCCGTCTTGGCTACCGCCGCAACGTGATGGCCGCAAGCTTGAGCCGCCGCAAGACCTTCGAGCTGGGCTTGCTGCTGCCCGGCTTCGGCGGCTACTTCGGGGACTTCGCCCACGTGATGCAGGACACCGTCCACGCGGCCGGCTACCATCTGTCCGTATATTCCTCCACCAGCCGGCCCGAGCTGGAGCAGCGCCATCTCGAGACGCTGCTCCAGCGGCGGGTGGACGGGC
The DNA here is from genome assembly GCF_051594765.1 of Oryzibacillus soli. NCBI lineage: Bacteria > Bacillati > Bacillota > Bacilli > Caryophanales > Paenibacillaceae > Oryzibacillus > Oryzibacillus soli. Next base: position 34,375 of record NZ_JBPPGJ010000002.1, on the reverse strand, counting down.
TGTTCTGCCACGGCCTGGCCATGTCCCCGGAGCTGACCCGCACTATCGTGGGCGAGGGCACACCCCTGGTGCTCTTCAATGCCTGGGGCTGGCCGCAGGACGTGGCGCTGGGGGCCGTTAACCTGGATTTCGCCGGCGGATCGGCGGCCATGGTACGGCATCTGGCGGAGCGGGGCTGCCGGTCGATCTATTATCTGAGCCGCAACCGGGCCCGTGCGACGGACGAGCAGCGCAGAATCGGCTTCTCCCAAGGCATCGAGGAGGTGCAGAGGGGAGGGGCGCTGCTGGGCCATGCCATCATCAGCATAGAGGAGATGACGGAGGATGCCGTCATCGAGACCGTCAGCTGGCATACGGCGCCCGGCCAGCCTGCCGGAATCCTCTGCTTCGACGACTACGAAGCCTTCGTCTGGATCAACCGGCTCCGGGAGCGGGGGCGGCGGGTGCCGGAGGAGTTCAAGGTCGGCGGCATCAACAACCAGGCCATCGCCAAGTACCACTCGCCCTCCATTACCAGCCTGTCCATCGATCTGGAGGCCCAGGTGCAGCACGCCGTCCGTTTGCTGTTCCGGTATCTGGGCGACGACGCCCGGGGCAGTCTTCCGGAGCTGCCGGACCTGTCGATACCGTCGGATAGCGGAGTCCACGAGATTCAGATCCCGATGCAGCTCGTCGAACGGCAATCCACCCGATGATCGGCTGAGGACCAGATGATATCCCCAAGGAAAAACCCCATTGCGGCTTAGCAGCCGCAGATGGGGTTTTCGCTTGGGAGGCCGCGCTCCTTCAGGAACTGGCGGCCGTACTCGCCGTGGGGGTGGATGGTGGCATGCTCGGTCTGGATGGTCGAGTGCTCGATGCCGTAGCGCTCCTTCAGCATTTCGTTGATCGCCAGGATAACGCATAGGGGCTGGATGGAGGAGCTGACGAAGACGTGGGCCGTCAAGGAATAATGCTCGGTGGAGATGGCCCAGAAGTGCATCTCGTGGACGTCCTCCACGCCCTCCACCTTGAAGATGTCCTGCCGGATGGCTTCCAGATCGAAGGGGGCCGGTACGGATTCCATCAGCACCAGATAGGATTCTCGGATGATGCGGATGCCGCCGATGCAGATGATGGCGCCGATGACGATGCTGATGAGCGGGTCGAACCAATAATAGCCGGTCACGTAGATGAGCAGGGCGGATATGATGACGCCGATGGAGCTTAAGAGGTCGCCGATGAAGTGCCAGAGAGCGCTTCTCACATTCAGATTGTCTTCTTCCTTCATGCTGCGGCTGAGAACCACGGTCAGTACGATATTGACGAGAAGTCCGATGGCGGAGATGGTCAGCATCACCGGAAAATCCACTTCCGGCTGATGGATGAACCGGCGGATGCCCTCGATGAAGATGCCGACGGAGATGACGGCTAAGGCCAGACCGTTCAAGAGGGCCGCGATAATCTCGAAGCGGAGGTAGCCGAAGGTGAACCTGGAGTTCGGCGGCTTCGTGGCCATGTAGATAGCGACCATGCTGAGGGCCAGAGCGATCACGTCGGAGATCATATGGGCGGAATCCGACAGAAGCGCCAAGGACCCGGAGAGAAGCCCTCCGGCGATCTCGACGAGGGTGAAGAAGAAGGTCAGATACAGGGTGATCCACAGCGTCCGCTTGGACTTGGTTTGCTCCTTGACGTGGAGCAGGTGATGGTAGTCATGCTTCATGGCAGCGCGGTCCTCCTTTGCGATGGGTTCGTTTGGTTGTCACCTGCATTATAAGGCGAGGGAGATTTTCCGGCAAATGGCCATTCTATGGATCATGATAATGAAAATCCTTACGAATCGGAGACGGGCGTCGAGGGGCTTGTAACACAATTGAAATCCGGCTGTTACCGTTCTTTAACAGTGCCGGGGTATCATGTAGCCATGACCCCCCTTTTGTGATATAAATATTCGGCCCGGCCTGCATAGGTTCGGGCCCTCTTTTTGTGTGAAAACAGGTGCATTCCATCGTATAATCGAAGCAAGGACTCGCATAGAGCAAGGAGGACAACGCCTTTGTTCAGCATCATGCTTGTGGAAGACGACGCCAGGATTCGCACCATCATCGCGGATACCCTCCGCAAATGGAGATTCGAGGTCGTGGAGCTCGCCGCGTTCGACAACGTGAAGGAGGACTTCGAGAAGCATCAGCCCCATCTCGTCATCCTCGATATCAATCTGCCGGTATTCGACGGCTTCTATTGGTGCCAGCAGATCCGCACCGTCTCCAAGGTGCCGATCATCTTCCTCTCCTCCAGGAGCGGAAACATGGACATCATCATGGCCATTAACATGGGCGGCGACGACTTCGTTCAGAAGCCCTTCGACATCGGGGTCCTGGTTGCGAAGGTGCACGCGCTGCTGCGGCGTAACTACACCTACCAGGAGGACCAGCTGAAGCTGTCCCACCGGGGACTCCATCTGAATCTGATGAACTCGTCCGTCCGGTATGAGGACAGCATCTCGGAGGTTACACGCAATGAGATGACCATCCTGTTGACGCTGATGCGCAATGCGGGCAAGATCATCTCCCGGGAGGATCTCATGCAGGCCTTGTGGCATGACGATCAGTTCGTGGACGACAATACACTGACGGTTAACGTGAACCGCCTGCGCCGGAAGCTGGCCTGGATGGGCCTGAAGGAATACATCCTGACCCGCAAGGGCTTGGGGTATATCGTCGAATGAGGCTGAAGCGGTTTCTCCGGTATGAGAGGCCCTATCTCCTCGCCTTCGCCGCCTCCTTCGGGCTGACGGTGTCCGTACTCTACGCGGAGCTGGGCGCACCATGGCGCTGGGGCACCTTCTGGTACGCGGCGGCGCTGAATCTCCTCCTCGGGGCCGGCTTCTTCCTCTACCGCTACCTGAAGCAGGTCCAGGCCATGCGCCAGTTGGACGCGGATGACACCGAGCCCTTATCCCTGCAGGCGGAGGCCTGTTTGCAAGCTCTGGAGGAGCAGGAGCGGGAGCATATCCGATCCCTGAACGACGTCCAGCTCAAGCGGGGGGAATACTATGATTTCGTGGCCTCGTGGTTTCACGAGATCAAGACACCCATCTCCGTCATCCGCCTGATGCAGCAGACGGAGATGTCGCCCGCCGCGCTGGAGCAGGAGGTGGCCCGGATTGAGCATTATGTGGACCTGGCCCTCTATTATGCCAAGCTGGACAGCTTCAGCCAGGATTATGAGATCACGAGCTGCGACCTGGGGCAGATGGCCAAGGAGGCGGTCAAGAGCCACTCCAAGGCGTTCATCAGCCGCCGGATCCGGCTTCATCTGGAGGTTCTTCCGGAGAAGGTGCAGAGCGATCCCAAGTGGCTTCTCTTCATCTTGAACCAGATCCTGTCCAACAGCCTGAAGTATACGGGGGAGCAGGGAGAGATTACCCTTGCGTCCCGTTCCACTCCGGAGGAGAAGCAGCTGATCATCCGGGATAACGGCATCGGCATTGACCCGAAGGACCTTCCGCGGATCTTCAACCGCGGCTTCTCCGGGGCCAACGGGCGCATCCATACAAAGTCTACGGGCATGGGCCTGTATCTGGCCCAGGAGCTGTGCGCCAAGCTGGGGCATTATCTGACCTGCACCTCCGATCCCGGACGCTGCACGGAGATGGTGATTCATTTCCCGCGCAGTCACGACCCTTACCTGCATCTGCTGCAACAAACCGCGAGGCGGTCTCACGAGTAGCCGCATGTGCTGCCCGAGGCTTCCGCCAATGAAAAAAAGCCCTTTTCGGGGCTTTTTTTCTGTTCAGGGCGTGTCTTCGTGTGGTCGGAGGGATCATTTCACCTGCACGATCCGGTAGTAGATCCCGGCCGAGGACAGGTAAAAGAAGAGATAGATCAGGCCGTACAGACCCATGACGCCCCAGAAGATCCCGGTCAGATCGGGGAAGTCCTGGATGGTGTCAAGGATGTAGGTCTTGAAGATGAGCCCGCTGTTGGCGGTGCCCAGCAGGAGCGGCAGCGAGAAGACGAACAGCAGCTGCTTGCGGATGACGCTCTTCATCTCCGAAGGCTCCACTCCCAGCTTCCGGAGGATGGCATACTGCTGCTTCGCGTCCTCCGCTTCCCTCAGCTGCTTGAAGTAGATGACGCTGGCCAAGGCGAACAGAGCGATCAGGGCCAGGAAGGCTCCGGAGAACAGCAGAAGGGAGGAGCCCTCGATCTGCTTGGAGTAGACGTCAGCGAAGGAGGAGTAGTAGCTCCCAGGGGTGGCGGTTACCAGCTCATGCAGCTCCTTGGAGAGCTCCTCGGCCCGTCCGGCTCCGGCGATCTTGTACAGCTCGAACCGCTTGACGGGTGCGGAAGGCTTCAGCTTGGCATACGTTCCATCGGAGATGACGAGTACGGCCGGCTTCTTCAGCATGGAGCGTACGGGATCGCTGGCCCAGCCAAGCAGAGCGTAATCCTTCTTCTCCATCAGCTTCAGCTCTTCAAGTGCAGTGCCTCCGGCAGCGATCGAGAACCGAGGCTCCTGTCCTGCAGGGTAGGTGATGCTGCCCAGGTCCATGCCTTGGGAGAGGGAGAGGGCTTCGCCGTCCGCCAGCCGGACCCGGTGCTCCGGCTCCTCCCGAAGCTCCATCATTCCGTTGTATGCCGACTGCGGGACCAGGAGCAGCATAGCGGGATTGAAATATTCCGGGTTCTCGAAGGCCGTCCCGAGCGTGCTCTTCGCTTCCACCTGCAGCGTTTCCAGGATCCGGTGGTCCAAAACGGCATGGCCCGAATCGGCGATCATGCGGTCCAGGCGCTCCTGCATGGAGGCGTCCTGGGCTTCATAGGCGATATCGTTAGGCAGGTTCCGGCCAACGGCCTCGAACTGAACGGCATAGTTGACGGCCACGAAGGATACCAAGAGCAGGATCACGGTGCTGAATAGCGAGATGAAGGTCAGATTCAGCGTATTGCTCCGGATCTGGAACCGGATGGCGGAGGACCACAGCACCGTATTCCCCACATGGTACCGCCGCCGCCGGCGAAGCCGTTCCAAGAGCCAGCCGGCGAACTGGCGGAAGAGCAGATAGGTGCCCAGGATGATGCCAACCGTGCAGACGATGAGACTGGCTCCCATATGCTCCCTCCAGGCAGCGGATTCACGGCCTGCGGCCAGAAGCGCATAGGCTGCGCCGAGCAGGGTCACGGAGAGAAGAGCCAGCCACCGGGAAGGCTTCACGGGCTTCTCCGTCTTCTCCTTGGCATGGAACAGCTCCACCAGCTGCACCCGTCGAATCATGACATGGGTCTGGATGCTGATGACGCACGCCAGAAGGAGGAAGATGACGACGGTAGCACCGACCGCCTGCAGGGGAAACGAGAGGGAGATGACCTGATGGTAGCGCATCAGGTTCATGAGCAGCCGCCCGAACAGCTTGGACAGGAGTCCGCCCAAGAGAATGCCGGTCACCAGAGAGAAGACGCCGATGGCCAGTGTTTCGTAGAAGACCATCCGGGTGATCTGCCCTTCCGTCATGCCGTAGAGCAGGTACATGCCGAGCTCCTTTTTTCGCTGGCGCATGAAGAAGGAGTTGGCGTAGAGGACGAACACGACGATGAAGAGGATGATGACCGTAGTGGCCGTGGCGACGCCTGCTTCGAAATTTTGCCGGTTCCGGAGCGCATCCAGCACATCCCGGTTGAACATGAGCGACAGGAAGGTGAAGTAGATGACCACCCCCGTGATCATGGAGAACAAGTAGATGGTATACAGGCGGAAGTTGCGGCGCACATTCCTTAGCGTAAGATCCAGAAGGCTCATCTCACCTTGCCTCCCATGATGCTCTGGGTTTCGAGAATCCGGTCGTAGAAGTCCCTCTGGCTCATCTCTCCCGAATAGAGCTCGTTCACGACTGCCCCGTCCCGCAGGAAAATAACCCGCTTGCAGTAGCTCGCCGCGTAAATATCGTGAGTCACCATCAGGATGGTGGTGCCGAAGGTTCCGTTCAGATTTACCAGCTCCTCCAGCAGCTGGGTGGCGGACCGGGAATCCAGGGCGCCTGTGGGCTCGTCGGCGAAGACGACGGCGGGCTTGGTGATGATGGCCCGGGCGCAGGCGGTGCGCTGCTTTTGACCGCCGGAGATCTCGCTCGGGTACCGGTCCAGAATGTCCCGGATGTTCAGCGCCCGTACGATGGGCTCCAGCCGGGCCTCCATCTCCTCCGCCGGACACCGGCGCAGGGAGAGGGGGAGCAGTATATTTTCCTTCACCGTTAAGGTATCGAGCAGGTTGTAATCCTGGAAGATGAAGCCCATCTTCTCTTGGCGGAAGCGGCGCAGCTCGCTCTTCCCCAGCTGAAGCAGGGACTGCTCCTCCAGCCAGACCTCACCGCCCGTGAAGCGGTCGATGGTGGAGATCACATTCATCAGCGTGGATTTGCCGGAGCCGGAGGGGCCCATGACGGCGGTGAATTCGCCTGCTTGGACCGTAAGGTCGATATTCCGGAGCACCGGGGTTTTGCCATAGCTCTTGGCCAGATTCTTGGTACGTATGACAGGGTTCATAGGGGGCAGCCTCCTTCAAAGCTTATAGCTCCACTATACCGGGGGTGGAGAGGAGCAGCCATCGATCATGCAGGACCCAAGGTGACGGTTCTGTCACTTTGGCCCTCCCAAGAAAAAAAAGACCCTCCGTTAAGCCAACGGAACGGTCTTCTTCTGCTTGCTGCTGAAATATACCCAATGGCCGAACCCGATCTCCTTCAGACGCTTGGCCACCAGCTCCCACTCGTCCCCGACCCGCTCGGGGTCATGGGCGTCGGAGCCGAAGGTTACCTCGATGCCGTAGAATAAGGCCCGTTCCAGAATGGAGTCGGAGGGGTACCAGCCGCCGACGTCCTTCGTTTTGCCGGAGGTGTTGATCTCGATGGCCATACCGGCCTCGCCGATGATCTTGAGGGTCTTGTCTACGGCGTCGGTCTCGATATCGGAGAAGGCGGGATAGAAGCCCTTCATGGCGTCAATATGGCCGAGAATCTGGAACATGCCGCTTCGGGCCGATTGGGCGATCAATTCGTAGTAGATCTCCTTCTGACGAATCTTCTCCGCCTCGGACAGCCCCTTGAACCGCTTCTTGTTGAAAATGCTGACCCCGTCCGATTGATGGACGGAACCGATGATGTAGTCGAAGGGATAAGGCTCATACCGGCTCTTGTACAGCTCCGCATGCTCGGGGAAGAAGTCCGACTCGATGCCCAGAAGCACCTCGATGCGGCCCTGATACTCTTCCTTCAGACGGAGCACTTCGGCGATATAATTCGGAAACTCGCTCTTCGCCATGGCGATGGTCGGATGGGCCTGGTCGGCCTTCTCCCCGAAATAAGGAGAGTGGTCCGATATGCCGATGACCTGCAGGCCTCTCTCGAGGGCCGCTTCGATATAATCGCGGATGCCGCCCCGGGCATGGCCGCAGCGGTTGTGATGCGTATGTAGATCAAATTTCAACGGTTCCACCCCTTGTGCGCACGCGTGAATTCCCCAGCTTAAGGGTATTGTATCCTATTTCACGCGGGGTAAACAACCGAACCGGGTCATTCCGATCCGATGAAATGATTCTGCGGCATCCCCTTCAGGTCGCTCAAGAACTGCTGCATGGCGGAGCTCAAGTAACGGCCGGACTTGTAGACAACCCCCACCGGGTGGCTGATCTCCAGATCGCTGACTTGAATCATCTTCAGCGTGCCCATGCGGATCTCATTGGAGATGGAGAGCTTGGAGATGACGGCGGCGCCCAGATTCAGCTCCACCATCCGCTTGACCTCCTCGCTGCTGGAGAGCTCCATGACGGTCTGCGGCACAATGTCCAGCTTCTTGAAGAGATGATCGACGAACCGTCGGCCGGCAGTGTCCGGCGACAGCATGATGAGCGGGATGTGGCGCAGCTCCTCGATGCTGGCATGATTCTGCCGGGCCAAAGGATGCTCGGGGGATACCACGAGCTCGAAGGTATCATAGTAGAGGACGGAGGACTCCAGGTACGGATTCTTCTCGAACAGATAGGCGATGCCGATATCCACGCTGCCGTTCTCCACACTGGTCATAATCTGGGAGGAGGGCATGGAGTGGATCGTGATCTTGATGAGCGGGAACTGGTTCTGGAAGTAGGAGAGAACCCGCGGCAGCGTCTGCATGGCGATGGAGGTGGTGGTGCCCAGATGGATGTGGCCTTGAGGCGTATTCTCCAGATCGGCCAGCCTCTGCTTCAGCTCCTCAACGGTGCGGACGATCTTCATGGCATGATCCAGAAAAACGCGGCCGCTGTCGGTCAGCGTCACCGGCTGGTTCCGGTCGATGAGTACGGTCTGGTACTCGTCCTCCAGACTCTTGATCTGGGCGGAGACTGCAGGCTGGGTCAGATTCAGGATCTCCCCGGCCTTGCGGAAGCTCATGGTTTTGGAGATGGTGATGAAGGTTTCAAGCTGGTTCATGTTCATGGGTCGGAATCCTCCTGCAACGGCCGTCGGACTTTCAGGCATGGTATGGTTCTGCTGGGAAATTTAGAATAAATATAATTTATAGAAATAATCATGGATATAAATTTCTTTTCTCGTGTGGTTTTATTATATGCGATCCCATAACCGGAGGCAAACATCTTTTCCACTTCTTTTCCTTTACGCGATTTTTATTTGGAGGGCTGCCGGGTTTTGCAATATAATGGGTGGGATATCTTCAAGGATACGAATGATGTTGATGGAGGGACAACAATTGAAAGAGAAACGAACGAATGTCAAATGGACCGTGGTCGGTCTGATGCTGGCTCTCCTGCTGGCCTCATTGGACCAAACCATCGTCTCGACGGCGATGCCCACGATCATCGAGGAGTTCGGCGGACTCGATAAATTCGTCTGGGTCTTCTCCGCGTACCTGATTACCAACGTGGCGGGGATGCCCATCTTCGGGAAGCTGTCCGATATGTACGGACGCAAGCGGTTTTTCCTATTCGGCTTGATCACCTTCATGGTCGGCTCCGCGCTGTGCGGCACCTCCCAGAGCATGACCCAGCTGATCCTGTACCGGGCGGTCCAAGGGATCGGCGGCGGCGCTCTGATGCCGATCACGTTCACCATCGTCTTCGACCTGTTCCCGCCGGAGAAGCGGGGCAAGATGCAGGGGCTGTTCGGCGCCGTATTCGGCATTTCCAGCGTTCTGGGTCCCTTGGCGGGTGCGTTCTTCACCGACTATGTGGCCTGGCAGTGGATCTTCTACATCAATCTGCCGCTCGGCATCGTCGCTCTTGCCTTAATCGCCATTTCCTACCACGAATCCCTGGAGCACCGGAAGGAGTCCATCGATTGGGCGGGAACCGTTCTGCTGGTTACGTCGGTGCTCTGTCTCATGCTGGGCCTGGAGCTTGGAGGCAAGGAGTTCGCTTGGGACTCCATGATTTCCTTCGTGCTGTTCGGCGGCTTCGCGGTGCTTCTCGCCGTGTTCCTCTGGTCGCAGACTAAGATTGCGTCGCCGCTCATCCCGCTGGGGCTGTTCCGGAACCGGCTGTTCAGCGCCAGTATGGGGATCAGTTTCTTCTACGGAGCCATCATGATCTCCTCCGCTTCTTACATTCCCCTCTACATTCAAGGGGTCTTCGGAGGCAAAGCGACGGAGGCCGGCTTGACTCTGACGCCGATGATGCTGGCGGTGGTGGTGAGCAGCATGCTGGGTGGCCGGTTCGTCGGCAAGCTCTCGTACCGGACGGTCATGCTCAGCGCAGCCGTCTTCATGGCAGCCGCGGTGCTGCTCTTGGGGACGCTCTCCATCGACACGCCCCGCTGGCAGGTAACCGTGTACATGATCATGCTCGGCTTGGGGATTGGGGCTTCGTTTCCCGTCATCTCCATGTCGGCACTGCATAAGGTGGAGTTCCGCCAGCGGGGATCGGTCAATTCGCTCAACACCTTCTTCCGGACCATCGGCTCCACCTTGGGGATTACAGTCTTCGGCGCTCTGCAGTCCAACCATCTGAAGAACAGTCTGACCGCCTTTAAGGACAATCCCATGTTCGCCGGCCATGACATCGGAGACGGGCGCTTCCTTCTGCAGGAGCAGGTCCGGAAGATGATTCCGCCGGAGATCCTGAACAAGATGCTGGCAGCTTTGGCCGATTCGATCTCGTACGTCTACGATTGGGCCATCATCGCGGCGGCACTGGGCATCCTCTGTATCCTGTTCCTGGGCAGAGCCAGACTGGAGGTTCCCTCCAAGTCGGTTCAGAAACCGTAACTGATTGGCTAGCAGATGCTGTAGAACGCCGTATCGCCGCATTCGACGGCGTGGAATATTTCCGGGGAAATCGACAGGGTTCCGCGTCGAGTTCCGGAGGATGCTGTATGCGCCGTCAAGGGAGCGCGCGGTCTATGCGATGGATGAAAGGTACGGCCGGGGCTGTGAGCTCCGGCCGTTTTTGTGTGAAGTGCGAGAGTTGGATGCGGGGATTAAGGCGGTGGGCCGCCTTAACTCGCCGCTCATCGCCATGCGCGGGAGAGTAAGGCGATGATCCGCCTTAAGCGTGGGGGAAGCCCGGCGCAGGGGCTTCGGCGTTGGAATTAAGGAGGTGAGCCGCCTTAATTCGCCGCTAGCAGCAGTGCTCACAAAAATAAGGCTTGAATTCGCTTTAAACTGAGGCGGTGCCCCGCTTTTTTTGACATTCCACAACCTGGTAAAATAGAATCATTCTTATAGATAAGAGTTTCCCTGATAGGAGATTGGAGCTTGTGCACATGACGAATCGATCGATACCTTTGACGGAACATATCAGTGTAACAAGCGGATCTCACATCCTGTATTTTTATGATGAACTGCAAGCTTATGTGGACAATGCGGTTTCCTTTATTGTAACGGGCTTCGAGCAGGGGCAGCATGTCATCTTCATCGACAGTCCGGAGCGGTATGTCCGGGTGATCGAGCGGCTGAAGGATTCGGGCTACGGGGAGCGGCTGAACCGGGTGGAGTTTATCTTGAGCGACGCTTTCTATCTTCTAAGCGAAACCTTTTATTTCGATAAGGTCTTCGAAAACTTCGTCAACGCCGTTCAGCCCTATCTCGAGCAGCGGATTCCCGTCAGGGCTTGGGGCCATGTGATGTTCGAGGATCAGGAGGACCTGACCGAGCGCCTGCATCAATACGAATGCAAATGCGATCTGGCCATCAATCAATTGGGCGTGCTGACCGTATGCGCTTACTCGGGCCGACATGTCTCCGCAAGCCTGTTGGCGAGAATGCTCAAATCGCACGAATACCTCATGACGGACGAAGATCTGGTGCGGTCCAATCTGTACCGGAAGCCGGGGATGTCGGTGATCTTTCCCTCCCTTTCGGAGCATGCCAAGATCGTGAGCGAGAGGGATCTGTACAAGCAGAAGCTGGACTTCGTCCATGTCGTTTCCCATGAGGTGCGCAATCCCCTGACGGTGATCAAGGCTTACGCGACCATGCTTCGAAGAGAAGCGGAGGAAGGCCGGATCGGGGAGTCGGCGGCGAAGCGGCTGGCCGAGATTCAGGATTACGTGTCCGTAATCGATCACGAGATGACGCATATCATCAACACCGAGCAGATGCTCACCACCGAAGCGCTGTGGAGAAAAAGCGCCGTCGGTCCGGAACGGGTCCTCCGTGAGGTAGCCGAGATGATGGAGATCAAGGCCCGGACCCAGGGGATCGGTCTAACAGCACGCATCGGGCTTACGGGCAAGGAGGTCATGCACAGCAATATCATCGGCCTGCGCCTGGTCGTCTCCAATCTGCTGTCCAACGCAGTCAAATACAGTCATGAGGGAAGTGTAGTAGAGCTGGAGGCGGAGGTGTCCGGCGGCGAGCTTCACTTGACCGTCCGGGATTACGGCATCGGCATCAGCGGCGAACAGCAGGAGCAGCTCTTCCGGAAGTATCAGAAGATGAATACGGAACAGAACGGGCAGGGCATCGGCTTGTTCATGGTCAAGAAGCTGGTGGATCACTTCGAGGGTGTAATCGAGCTGGACAGCGAGGTAGGGGAAGGGACCACCTTCCGGCTGAGGTTTCCCGTGCTGCCCGGTTAATAGGGCAACAAAATAAGGCTCCGCAGATCCGTTCGGCGACGGGAAGTGCCCGTAGCAGAAGGATGGCGGAGCCTTTTGGCGCAATTGTGGGACATGGGATCAGAGCGGAAGCTTGACGCAGAACCGGATATCCTCTCCCTCGCACTCGGCCCAGATCTCGCCCTTGTGGGCTTCGACGATGCTCTTGGCGATGGCCAGACCCAGACCGGATCCGCCGGAGGACGAGGTGCGGGAAGCATCCACCCGGTAGAACCGGTCGAACAGGCGGGGAAGCTCCTCCTGGGGGATAGGCTCGCCGCGGTTCGAGATGGTAACCAGCGCCCAGCCGGGTTCCTCCCGGATCAGCCGGACCCGGATGGTGCCGGGACTGTGGCTGTATTTGACCGCGTTGCCGAGAAGATTTTCGAACACCCGGATGATCTTATGGGCGTCCATGGACAGCACCATGCGTTCCCCGGTGATCTCCCGTTCCAGATGAAGGCCGTTCTCCTCCGCATAGGTCACCAGCTCCTCGGACAGCTGCTCCAGCAGCTCGTTCAGGCACACCCGCTCGGGATTCATATGGATGATCTGGTTCGAGAGCTTGGTGTATTCGAAGAGATCGTCGATCAGCGCTTTCAGCTTCTCCGACTTGCCGTATGCGATCTGGAGGTAGTTGTCCGCCTGTTTGGAATCCTCGTAGTGCTTATCCTTTAACAGCCTTAAATATCCCATGATCAAGGTCAGAGGCGTACGAAGATCGTGGGAAACGTTGGTGATGAGCTCGTTCTTCGTCCGTTCGGCCTTGCGCTCCTCGTCGATGGTCTTCTGGAGGGCTTCCGCCATCTTGTTGATGCTGGCGGCCAGGGAGCCCAGCTCGTCCTTGGAGCGTTGGGCGACGCGGAAGTGGAAGTGTCCCTTGGAGATCTCGGCCAGGCCCCGGGCCAGTTCTTCCACGTAGGCCATCTTGCGCTTGGTCATCCAATAAAAAATAAAAATGAAGGACGCAATGGCCGTCATCAGGGTCAAAGGGCTGGAGCCCCGCTGATAGGTGATGCTGGGCTGCGGGATACCGGTGACGATCAGGTACGCCGGCTGGTCCTTCAGCTCGACGGGATAGAAGGAGGTGAATTCCTGCGCTTTGGACATGGGGGAATAGCGGGCTTCCATAGCATTGGCGATGATGTCGTGGAGATCCACCTGGGTCTCGGTAGCGTTGCCCGCCTTGAAGAACACCTTGCCGTCCAGATCGGCCAGGAGCACCTTGTTCCCGGTGAAGCTTACGTTCCGGGTGATATAGTCGGTGATGCCCTGGTAGCTCACATCGGGGGTTTTGATATAATTGGCGATTTGCCGGGCTTGTCCGTCAATGGTCTCGATGCCGTACTGGTAATCCAGGATGGGAGACCGGTTCAGCTCTCCAAAAAAAACATTGCCCACCGCATAAATGAAGGTGGACGCAACCAGGCAGACCATGAAGGTGAACATCAGCTGGAGGCGGATGCTGCGTACGACGCTGACCCTAGCCATGAGAGCCAGCTTGCCGCAGAAGCCGTACATGTCGCCGAACCAGTTGAAGGGGAAGGTTCTGCGCAGCAAGCTCAGCTTAGGTTTCAATTTTGTAGCCGACCCCCCACACCGTCTTGATGTACTTCGGCTGGCGCGGGTTCTCCTCGATCTTCTCGCGGATCTTGCGGATGTGCACCATCACGGTGTTGTCGGATTCGAAGAAGGCCTCGCCCCACACGGACTCGTAGATCCGCTCGATGCTGAAGACCATGCCGCGGTTGCGGCCCAGAAGCTCCAGAATGGCGAATTCGCGGGGGGTCAGCTTGATGTCTCGTCCGTCGATCTTCACCTCGTGGGTGGAGATGTTGATGACGAGGTCATCGATCTCGATCTCGTTCTCCCGGCGTGCTGCAGGAACGTTCAGCCGGGTATACCGGCGAAGCTGCGACTTGACCCGGGCCAGAAGCTCCAGGGGATTGAAGGGCTTCGTGACATAGTCGTCAGCACCGGTGCTTAAGCCCATGATCTTGTCCATGTCCTGGCTCTTGGCCGACAGCATGATGATGGGCATGTTTTTCTGTTCGCGGATCTTCAGGCAGGCTTGGATTCCGTCCATCTTCGGCATCATGATGTCCAGGATGATCAGGTCCACGTCTTGCTTATTCAGCACCTCAAGGGCTTCCAGTCCGTTGCCGGCCTTGATGATGCGGTAGCCGTCATTGCTCAGGTAGATCTCCAGCAGATCGACGATCTCTTTCTCGTCGTCCACCAGCAGGATGGTTTCCGCCGCCATGGGGCTGTTCACTCCTTCTTGCAGGCGTTTCCCCCCATTGTAATGGTTGAATCTTAAGTGCGGGAGGCCGTATATCTTAAGGATATCTTAAAAATCAAGCTTCCGCATCCTTCAACAGGCGGAACAGCTCCATGAGGCTTACGCAGGTGATGTCGGGCCGGATGCCCGTACTCGCGATCAAGGCCTCGCAATTGTCCGGAGTGGCCAAGCCGGTCAAGGAGAGGGCGGTCCGGCAGCCGGCTGCGATCCCGCCGCCGATGTCGGTGCGGATGTTGTCGCCGATGACCCAGATATCGCCTGCCGGGAGCCCGATCCGCTCGATGGCGTAGCGCATGATGATGGACGAGGGCTTGCCGATTAACACCGCTTCCGCCTCCGAGGCGGTCTTGATGGCGGCGGCAATGGAGCCTGCGCCGGGAATAAGCCGTCCCTCCATAGGCAGGAGATGGTCGGGATTGGTCTGAATGAAGCGGGCCCCGCTGCGGATATGACGGACTGCCTGCTCCAGCTTGGCATAGGTGAAGTCCCGGTCGATGCCCTGCACGACGTAGTCGGGGCTGTCATCCGTCAGGACGAAGCCCGCCTCTTCCAGAGCTTGGCGGAGCCCGGACTCCCCCACGCAGAAGACGCGGCGGCCGCGCCGGTCCTCCGTGATGTACCGGGCGGCGGCCATGGCGGAGGTGAGCACCTGAGAAGCATCGGTCTCGATGCCGGTGATGGATTGGAGCTTGGCCGCCACATGCTCCGGAGCGGCGGAGGAATTGTTGGTCAAGTACAGGAAGGGCCAACCTTGGCCTCGGATCTCCCGGATAAACCGGTCGGCCTCCGGGATCGGATCGGTGCCGGCATACATGGTGCCGTCCAGGTCGATGATAAAGCCCGGCATGCGGACTCCTCCTTTCGGCGGATCATTTTGATAGAACGTATTAGTATCTGCCGGCAAATGGGACTGGATCAGGAATGAGATGCCAGCTTGGCTTCTTGGTACAGCTCGGACGGAAGCTCCGCAAGGAAGCGGTTGACGGCGCCGGTATGATAGAGCAGGAGCCCGTTCATGGCCCGGGTACAGGCGGTATAGAACAGCTTGCGCTCCTCCTCGGAGCCGTAGTGCCGCTCTCCCGCCTCCGGGATCAGCACCGTGTCGAATTCCAGTCCCTTGGCCAGGTACACGGGAAGCACCACCAGAGCGTTGCGGAATTCAGCCTCTTCCTTGACGATCAGGTGAAGGCTGTCCGGCGCGCCTGCTTCCAGGAGGGCACGGTGGACCTGCTCGCTCTCGGCCGCGGTCTTGCAGATGACCGCGATGGTGGGCACGCCCTGGGCCTGCATGGAGCGCAGGGTATCCGCCATGTGGCGGTATCCTTCTTCCGGGCGGTCCGGCGCCTGGATCAGGATGGGCTTGCTGCCGCTGCGGCTGAAGGATTCGATGGCTTCGCCACCGGGCAGCATGGCTTTGGTGAACTCCACGATCTCGGCGGTGGAGCGGTAGCTTTTGGTCAGGCGCATGATGCCGGTCTGGTCCTTGCCGTAGAGATCCTCAAGGAACTCGTAGGATTCAATCCTCATGTGGGGTTGGATGGCCTGGTTCAGATCGCCGAGCAGGGTCAGCTTGCTCCGGGGGAACAGCCGGCGGATGATCTCGTATTGGAACGGCGAATAGTCTTGAGCCTCGTCCAGGATCACGTGGCGCATGCTGTTGAAGCTGTTCCAGCCGGTGATGGTCTCGAACAGATAGAGCAGCGGCGGCACATCCTCATAGGGGACCTTGCCGGTGTCCAGCTTAGAGAGGGTATCGGCGCGGATCGCCTCCCATACGGTCTCGTTCGGCGCATCGGCGCCGGCCGTAACGCGGCGGAATAATTCCGGGCTCTCGAACAGCTGCCGGTAGGTGGTGATCGGGTTGACGAAGCGGAAGCCCTTGATGAAGGCGGCCATGGCGGCGATCTTCCTGCGGACCTGCTTCTTGCTCATGATCCCGAGCTCCTCTTCGGTGCCCAGATACTTCGGATGATTCATCATCTTCCGGAACAGCTTCTTGGCCTGCCGATCCTCGAGCTCAGGCAGCTCGGCCAGCAGCACCTCCGCCATACGCTCCAGGCGCACGTGGATCTGGTGATGGCCGAAGCGGCCGTAGAACAGCTCCGACAGCTCTTCCTCCCGCTTCCAGGGCTGCTCCCCGTACGGTACCGGATCGAAGCAGATGGACTCGGAGGCAAGCAGCTCCAGGTAGCGGCGGATGGCGTCCAGATAATTCCGGGAGACCTTGTAGGCGATCCCGGCTGCTGCTGCCTCCTTGGCGGGACCTTCGGAAGCCGTCAGCATAGTCTCCATCTGCTCGTAGCGGTCCTGGGGCTGGATGAACCGGCCCAGGCGGTACTCGGCAAAGTCCTGGAAAGTGGTCTGGCGCATGTTGTCTTCCCCGAGCTCCGGCAGCACGTTGGAGATGTAGTCGCTGAAGAGGGGGTTCGGCGAGAACAGGATCATCTGGTCCGCCTGGATGCTCTTGCGGTATTTGTAGAGCAGATACGCCACGCGCTGGAGGGCGATGGACGTTTTGCCGCTGCCGGCGGCGCCTTGGACGATAAGCACCGGGTACTCCTCGTTGCGGATGACGCGGTTCTGCTCGCTCTGGATGGTGGTGACGATGCTCTTCATCTTCTCGTCGGACGATTTGCCCAGCATGAACTGGAGCATGTCGTCGCCGATCCGGATGCCCGAATCGAACACCAGCTGGATGAGGCCGCCGTTGATCTTGAACTGGCGTTTCAGGAGGAGCTCGCCCTCCACATGCCCTTCCGGGGTGGCGTATTTGGCGCGGCCCAGCGTGTAATCGTAGTACATGCTGGCGATGGGGGAGCGCCAGTCAAAGATGACGGGCTCCAGGGTCCTATCATCCAAGAGGGAGGAAAGACCGATGTAGATCTTCTCCGTCTGCGAAGGGTTCGCGCCGTCCTCCAGGAAGTCAATCCGGCCGAAGTAGGGGGAGCTCCGGAGGAGGCCCAGCTTGCGCAGGGCCGATTGCGCGGAGAGGTAGCCCCGCTCGATCCGGGCCAGCTCCAGGGAGTTGGCGACCACATCGCCGGCGGTTTCGATTTTATTGGACCAGTTGGCGTTGTCCTGCCGCATCTCCTCCCAGATCATCTTCCGGACGTCGATGACGTTCTCGCGCCGTTCCTGGGTAATGCCGCCGTACTTGGCCATCTGGTGGTCGATCTCGCGGATGACACCGGACAGGTGGGCTTCTTCGAATCGCTGCTCTTCGGGACTTACGCTCATATCGGTTCCCTCCGTATAAAAAATGTTTGACCTGGTGGGGATTATTTGCTACAATTATATTAGGAAAAATGTTATCGTTTTTCCTATTTTTTATGTACAGACGCCAATATTCATTGTAGCATGATATACTCGATACAGCAACACCCAGACGCCACGCGTTTGGGTGTTTTTTGGTTGCAGCGGATGTGGGGACGGCAAATAGCTCCTATAGGAGCTACTTTGCAGGCTCAGGCGGCGCAAGCCGTCCTCACCAGTCATCCTCGGTATTCCGGCGCCAATTGACGCAGGAGAGGGCAGCGGAGGCGGCGAAGGATAAGCCGGCGGCAGCCAGATAGTTGCCGACGTGCTCCAGATTGGAGGCGGCGACGACGAGGGACAGGGGGGCCCACAGCCGGAGGAAGGAGACCTGGAAGGAGGGAAACCAGCCGATTCCCGCCACCACTCCCGCTGCCACGCCCGTTCCGATCGAGACGGCCCGTAGATGCCGGAGCTTGAAGCCGCTGTTGGCCAGCTCCTTCATCATCGGGTTGTCGTCGTAATACAAACCATGCATATACTTGTATGCTATCAGCCCTGCGATTAACGAAAGCAGGCCCATCAGGGCATGTTTGCCCATGTCCATCCCTCCTAATGATATAAGAGCCGATGCAGCTCCGATTTTATCCGAATGCGAATCGAATTGGTCTCTATAGGGGAGAGACAAGTCTGCCGATATAGCTTAATATGGAAGATATAGAATGGGAAAGGATGAAGTTCACACTATGAAAAAAGCAGCCGCCGGCTTCTTGGCCGGCGTACTCCTCACCATGTCTGCCACGGCCTACGCGGACGACATCCAATCCGCCATCGGCAAGCTGGTGGACGGCACCTACCCGCTCGTCATCGACGGCAAGAAGGCGGCCAAGGACGTCATCGTCGTCGACGGCACGAGCTACCTGCCGGTCCGGGCGGCGGGAGAGCTGTTCGGCTACGACGTGGATTTTGTGAAGGAGCAGGTGGTGTTGACCAAGAAGAAGACCTCCTCCAACGGTACATCCGGCTCTTCGGATGGAACCGGAGCCAGTGCCGGAGGAGCAGGAGGCAGCGTATCCGAGAACGGGGTTCCCCTGGGTCCCGTCAGCGTCAAGACCTCCCTCTTCACCGTCGGCCAATCCAAGGCCACCTTGACGGAGCGGGACGGCACCTTGTACATCTCGGCGCTGGTCTTCGAGAAATACCTGAGCGCCACCAGCACTACCGTCACCATCACGCTGCCCGGCCGATCCAAGCTGGAGTTCCCTTACAACGCAGAGTACAAGACAGGGGTGGCCGGCTACAACGAGAACGGCCTCTTCGTCAAGCTGTCCGCCTTGGGCCTGTCGGCCGTGTCCAGCGGCTCCTCAGGCGTGCTTCTGGTGCAGGAGTAATCCCTTCTTAGCAGGAAGAGTGAACGTCCGCGAAAGTGGACACGATGGGAATAGATCATCTTACATATATGGGACAGGAGTGAATCCGAATGGCCGCATTAACCAGCATCATCATCCGGGTTGAGATGGAGAAGAGACCGGGGGCCTTCAGCGAGGTTGTCAGCACCGTCAGTGCCGCAGGCGGCGACGTGGTCGCCATTGACGTAATCCGCGGCGGCAAGGAGAAGACGACGCGGGATATTACGGTGAACATCCCGGAGACCGCTTACCAGAAGGTATTGGACGATCTGGAGAATCTGCCGGGGGTGTCCGTGCTGCACGTGTCCGACCGGACCTTCCTGGTACACCTCGGCGGCAAGATTCGAACGGCTCCCACCATGCCCATCAAGAACCGGGACGACCTGTCCCGCGTGTATACGCCGGGCGTCGCAAGGGTCTGCATGGCCATTCACGAGCGACCGAGAGAAGCCTTCGCCCTGACCATCAAGCGCAACACGGTGGCCGTCGTCTCCGACGGAACCGCGGTGCTGGGGCTGGGAGACATTGGCCCCCATGCGGCGATGCCGGTTATGGAGGGCAAGGCCATGCTGTTCAAGCAGCTGGCGGATGTGGATGCGTTCCCCATCTGTCTGGACACCAAGGATACCGAGGAGATCATCCGCACCATCAAAGCCATCTCTCCCGGCTTCGGTGGCATCAACCTGGAGGATATCAGCTCGCCCCGCTGCTTCGAGATCGAACAGCGGCTGACGGAGGAGCTGGAAATCCCCGTTTTCCATGACGACCAGCACGGCACCGCCGTGGTCATGATGGCCGGGCTATTGAACGCCCTGAAGGTGGTCGGCAAGCAGGTGGAGGACATCCGTGTCGTGGTCGTCGGCGTTGGTGCCGCAGGGGTATCCTGCTGCAAGATGCTGCTGGCTTCCGGCGTCAAGGATCTCATCGCGGTGGACCGTGAAGGGGCCATCGTGCCGGGCCAGACCTACACGAATGACATGTGGAATTGGCTGGCCGAGCGCACCAACCCGAACCGGCTTGAAGGCCGGTTATCCGACGTGATTCCCGGCGCGGACGTCTTCATCGGCGTATCGGGTCCCGGGGTGCTGAAGGTGGAGGACCTGAAGAAGATGGCCGAGGACCCCATTGTCTTCGCTATGGCCAACCCGGAGCCGGAGATCGATCCGGAGCTGGCGGAGCCCCATGTCCGCGTTCTGGCCACAGGACGCAGCGACTATCCGAACCAGATCAACAACGTGCTCTGCTTCCCCGGCATCTTCAGGGGGGCCCTCGACTGCAGAGCCCGCCTTATTAATGAAGAGATGAAGCTGGCCGCCTCCCGGGCCATCGCCTCGGTCATCAAGGACGAGGAATTGAACGAGAACTACATCATTCCCAGTATCTTCAACGACAAAGTGGTGGAGTCCGTCCGTTCCGCCGTCATCGCGGCGGCCATCGAGACGGGTGTGGCCCGCCGGGTGCCGCGGGAGTTCCGCAGCTTGTGCGACTACACCGGCTACGGTCTGTCAGATACCTACAAGCGCTAAGACGAGAAGGAGCATAAGCTTTATGGACGTACGGATTGAAAAAGACTTCCTCGGCGAGAAGCACGTCCCCGCCGCGGCCTATTACGGCATCCAAACCCTCCGGGCGGTAGAGAACTTCCCCATTACCGGTGTCCCGGTTCACGGCACCCTCATCCGGGCGCTGGCCCACGTGAAGAAGGCTGCGGCACGGGCCAACATGGACGTGCATCTTCTGAACCACCGGGTGGGCGGAGCCATCGTGGAGGCGGCGGAGGAAGTGGCCGATGGAGGCTTGGCGGAGCAATTCATCGTGGATTCCATCCAGGGCGGAGCGGGAACCTCGATCAATATGAATATGAACGAGGTTCTGGCCAACCGGGCGCTGGAGCTCTTGGGCAAGGACAAGGGCGACTACTTCCAGTGCAGCCCCAACAACCACGTGAACATGTCCCAGTCTACCAACGACGTGATTCCGACGGCTCTTCGCATCGCCTCCTACTGGCTGTCGGAGGAGCTTCTCCGCTCCATGGACGACATCATCGAAGCGTTCCTGAAGAAGGCCAAGGAGTTCGACGACGTCATCAAGATGGGCCGCACCCACCTCCAGGATGCGGTCCCTATCCGGATGGGCCAGGAATTCGGAGCCTATGGAGCCGTGCTGAAGCGGGACCGGGAGCGGGTCCGCCGGGCGGGGCAGGAGCTGCTCACCGTGAATATGGGCGCGACGGCCGTAGGCACCGGGCTGAACGCCAAGCCCGAGTATATCACCCGAGTATCCGCCTATTTGACGGAGCAGTTGGGTCTTCCGGTTCATCCGGCGGACAATATGGTTGACGCCACCCAGAACACGGACGCCTATACGGAGCTGTCCGCTGCGCTGAAGGTGTGCGCCGTCAACCTGTCCAAGATCTGCAACGATATCCGGCTTATGGCCTCCGGTCCCCGGGTGGGGCTGTACGAGATCCTGCTGCCACCCCGGCAGCCGGGCTCGTCCATTATGCCCGGCAAAGTGAATCCGGTCATGGCCGAGGTGCTGAACCAGGTGGCGTTCCAGATCATGGGCAACGACCATACGATCTGCGCCGCCTGTGAGGCCGGGCAGTTCGAGCTGAACGTCATGGGTCCGGTCATCGCCTTCAATCTGCTCCAATCCCTGCAGATCCTGAAGCGCGGCCTGGACGCCTTCCGCGAGTTCGCTCTGGAAGGGCTCGAGGCCAACCGCGAGCGCTGCCTGCGCTACGTGGAGGAGAGCTTCGGCGTCATTACCGCGCTGAACCCCCACCTGGGCTACGAGGTGGCCGCTCTTCTGGTGAAGGAAGCGATGAAGACGGGGCGTACCGTGAAGGACCTGATCCGGGAGCGCCGGCTCTTGACCGAGGAGGAGCTGACGGAGATCCTGGATCCGTTCCAGATGACTTCGCCGGGTATTGCCGGTGCACGCTTCCTCGAGGATCAAGGCTAATAGTTCGGAAGACGGAAGCCCTGCCTATATGGTAGGGCTTTTGTCGTTTTTTACAATAAACCTTGTAGGCAGTTACAAAAATCCCTTGTAGAGCATCTCCGAACCGGGTAAAATAGAGCTAAGCAATCTCAACCAGCCTCCCTTATGTTGATCCGATGACTTGTCCGTTGTCCGTCCCCTAGTTTGTCGTCTTGCCGGTGCCGGTGTTACGTGTCAGCGCGTCATCCATGATCGAATAGAGGAGCTGGGAACGATGATCCAATCGTCTTTTAAGCAGCAAGTGTATAATGACCGTCTGAAGTGCTATGAGCCCTGCCAGGTGATCGTCCGCTACGAGAACGAGAGCTACCATGCGAACATCCTGAGCTTGGGCGGAGAGCCGGGCGCGGAGCAGTACATCCAGGTGGATACGCCGGCCTTCGCTTCTCAGAGCGAGCTGAAGGCTCACATCCGAGAGATGTTCGGCCTGGCCTGAACCTTACACTATATGTAAAATTTCTCTTGCATCCGCCCTTGTCCCTGTGATACGATCGGTGACAATAACTGGAAGGGCTTCTAGGGATCCGGGGCGCGCCGCCGTCCGAACCAAGCGAAGCCGGCGCGTATGGCAATAGGGACACGCGTTACACCGTAGGGATAAAAGACCTTCGGCAAGTTCCGTTTCACGGAGCTGCCTGGGTCTTTTTTTTGTTGCGGCCATAGGAGGGCTCCATCACACACAGGGGGGAGCGGCATGCAAGCGATCCGAGTGGAAGGGTTATGCAAGGTGTTTCAAGTAAAGGAGAAGGAGGCGGGGTTCAAGGGTAGCGTGAAGTCGCTGTTCCGCCCGGTCTTCCGGGAAAAGGTGGCGGTGAAGCCCATCGATTTCACCGTGGAGGAGGGAGAGGTGCTGGCCTTCATGGGCCCGAATGGGGCAGGGAAGTCCACCACCATCAAGATGCTGGCGGGGATCCTGCACCCCACCTCCGGACGGGCGGAGGTATGCGGTCTGACCCCGTGGAAGGACCGGCGGCGGCTCGGCTTCATCGTGGGCTCCGTCTTCGGACAGAAGTCCCAGCTGTGGTACCACCTGCCGCCGGTGGATTCCTTCGAGCTGATGGGCAGCATCTACGAGCTGCCGAGGACGGATTTTCTCCGCAGAAGGGATGAGCTGATCGAGCGCTTCGACATCGGGCCCTACGTGAATACCCCCGTCCGCAAGCTGTCGCTGGGGGAGCGGATGCGGTGCGAGATCGCAGCGGCCCTCCTGCACAAGCCGAGGGTGGTGTTCTTGGATGAGCCGACCATCGGGCTGGACGTGGTGGTGAAGCAGAAGATCCGGGAGCTGATCCGTGAGATGAACCGGGAGGAGGGCACCACGCTGTTCCTG
Organism: Oryzibacillus soli; assembly: GCF_051594765.1. Classification (NCBI taxonomy): domain Bacteria; kingdom Bacillati; phylum Bacillota; class Bacilli; order Caryophanales; family Paenibacillaceae; genus Oryzibacillus; species Oryzibacillus soli. Next base: position 11,006 of record NZ_JBPPGJ010000002.1, on the reverse strand, counting down.
ACCTCCCATGATGCCGGAGACATCGAGCAGCTGTGCCGCCGGGCGGTGGTCATCAACCGGGGCGAGATCATCCTGGACGAGAAGGTGTCCCGGATGAAGCGGGAGGTGCTGACGTACAAGACCATCGAGCTCCGGCTGAAGGAGGAACACGGACTCTTGGAGCTGCCGGGGGTGGAGATCGTCAAGCGCAGTGGTGCGGGCTTGAAGCTGAACGTGGACACCTCCGTCATCGGGATCGAGGAGGTGCTGGGTCACATCGTCTCCCACTGCCGGGTGGAGGACGTGACCATCGAGGACCCACCCATGGAGGAGATCATCACCCAGATCTACGAACGAACGGGCAAGGAGGTGAAGGAGCATGGACCGGACAGCTTGGATGGAGCGGAAGCTTCGTAAATATACGGCCGTCGGGCGGATCACCGTCCGCAACCAGCTGGCTTACGTGACGGACCTCCTGATCCGGACGATCTTCCTGCTCCTGATCTTGTATGTATTCGTCCAGCTGTGGACCGTTACCTACGAGGGAGCGGGGACCGGGAGCATCGGCGGCTACCGGTTCGAGGAGCTGATCTGGTACCTGATCTTCTCCGAGTCCATGGTGACGGCCGTGCCGCGGGTGCATCTCACGGTGGAGGACGAGGTGAAGAACGGCGGCATCGCCTACGTGATGACCCGGCCTCTGAACTACATCCTGTACCGTTATTCCGAATACGCAGGGGAGTATACCGTCCGACTTGTCATCAATCTCGCCGTCGGCAGCGTGCTGGGATTGTCACTGTTCGGTCCGCCCGACTTCGGCTGGGGCTGGGCCGGGTTCGTGCTGGTGGCGGCCGGGGCCATGACTTTGAACTTCATCATCCGCATGATCCTGGCGCTATGCGCCTTCTGGGTGGAGGAGACCCAGGGATTGGTCTTCGTCTACGACAAGCTGCTCTTTACGGTGGGCGGCATGCTGCTTCCGCTGGAGCTGTTGACGGGAACGCTCCGCAGGGCGGTGGAGTGGCTGCCTTTTCAGACTATGGTCTACTTCCCGGTCAAGACGGCCGTACAATTCGACGGGACTCGAATGCTGGAGATGCTGGGCATCCAGCTGGCTTGGGGGCTGGCGCTGGGCACGCTCCTGTGGCTGGTGTTCCGGAAGGGAGTGACGAGGCTCAATGTCAACGGCGGTTAGAAAATGGGGCTTCCTCCTGACAGCCTGGAAGCTGAATCTGGCCGGGGCCATGGAGTTCCGGATGAGCTTCTTCCTGACGGCGGGCATGATGATGCTGAACAATGCCGTGTTCCTCTTCTTCTGGGCGGTCTACTTCCAGAATTTCACCCTCGTCAAGGGCTGGTCCCTTCACGACGTAATGATGATGTGGGCGGTGGGGACCGCTGGGTTCGGCCTGTCCCAGTCGCTCTTCGGCAACGCGCTGCGCATCGCCAGTCTGGTGGCCCAGGGCGAGCTGGATACCTATCTGACCCAGCCGAAGCCGGTGCTTCTGAACCTGCTGGTGAACCGCATGTCGCTGCCGGCGGTCGGAGATCTTCTGTTCGGCGTCATCCTATACGGCATATTCGGCGACCACTCGGCGGCCGGATTCCTGAAATATGGGACGGCCTGCATCGCCGTCATGCTCCTGAACCTGAGCTTCTACGTGCTGACCCAGTCCTTGGCCTTCTTCATCGGCAATGCGGAGGGGCTCGGCTACCAATTCTTCATGGGTTTCATCACCTTGACCACCTACCCGACGGACATCTTCAAGGGCTGGGGCAAAATCATGCTCTTCACCGTCATTCCCGCCGGCTTCATCAGCTACATCCCCGTCGGCTTCCTCCGTGATGCCGATGCCGGATTTATGGCCGGCACCGCCGCCGCCATCCTCGTATTCGGAGCGGCCGCTGCAACCGTCTTCCACAGGGGGCTGGCACGCTACAGCTCCGGCAACCGGATCGGCATGAGAAGCGGATAGGACTTCTACGGGGACCCGCCTTGATTGGCGGGTTCTTCGTCGTTCAGATCGAAGTGAAAGGGGAAATGTGACACGTTCCATATCTTTACTCCAAAATTCGTGCCTTTTCTAGTATACTTGACCCAAGGAAATCGTATATAATAAGAAAAAGTGACAGGCTTCAGCAAGGCGACTGCAGTTGGAGAAGGAGGCCCGTGATGAAGGCGGAATACATCAACCCATTTTTGGAATCTGCCAGTATTGTGCTGGAGCAGCTGATCAGCGTTCGACCGACAACCGGGGAGTTGGGGGTTAAGGACGTTAAATTCGTCGAGAAATACATATGGATCCAGATTGGGATAACCGGCCAGATGCAAGGGGACATCGTCTTCGGTCTGCATGAGGAAGTTGCGCTGAAGCTAGTTTCGGCCATGATGGGCGGCTTCGTCCTGAGCGAGATGGACGAGATGGGCAAGAGCGCCATATCGGAGCTCGGCAACATGATCAGCGGCAATGCCAGCACCATTCTGTTCAACCAAGGGGTTCGCGTGGATATCACGCCTCCCGTTATCGTACAATCCGCCGCGTCGGCGGGCTTTACACCGAAGAAGGCATTAACCATTCCGCTTATTATCGACGGCATCGGCGAGTTGGACATCCAAGTGCTGATCACCTAGAGGACTTGGCGGATGGATGAGATCGGATAGCGGAGGCTAGAAGCCTGCCGCTATTTTCTTTGTGGGGAGGGATTGAGAATGAGGAGAGATTTATCCGGTCAAGTGACCGTTATAACCGGAGCGTCGGGCGGGTTGGGAATGGCCCTGGCGGAGGAATTCCACAAGCGGGGAGCCTGGGTGGTGCTGGCGGCCCGTTCGTTGGAGAAGCTTCGGGAGGCACAGCAGCGGCTGGGCGGAGATTGTATGATGGTGAAGCTGGACGTGACGCAGATGGATAGCGTTCAGACGGCGGTGCAGGATGTCCTGAGCCGCACCGGAAGGATCGATATCTGGATCAACAATGCAGGGTACGGCCGATTCGAGACCTTGGATCAATTGGGGCTGGATGACCTGGAAGGCATGATGGACGTCAATTACATGGGCCTCGTCCGCTGTACGAAGGCGGTGCTGCCCTCCATGCTGCAGGCCGGCAGCGGCAGTCTGGTCCAGATCGCTTCCATGGCGGGCAAGATGGGATCGGCCAAGGGGACGGGCTACTGCGCCTCGAAGCATGCGGTGCTGGGCTTCGCCAACAGCCTCCGTCAGGAGCTGGCCGGCACGGGCGTCTCGGTGACGTCTGTCAACCCCGGGCCCATCGATACCCCCTTCTTCGATGTCGCTGACCCGTCGGGGAATTACGTGAAGAACGTGAAATGGTTCATGCTGAAGCCGGAAACGGTGGCGTCTCGGGTGGCCGACGCCGTGGAGCGGAACCGCAAGGAAATCGATCTTCCCTTGACCGCTGCTGTGGGCGTCAAGCTGTACCAGCTGTTTCCCCGGCTCTTGGATCGCGTGGCGGTCAAGCTTCTGAATCAAAAATAACAAAGCGTCCCCTTCAGCAGCCCGGTCAGCCGGAGTGCAGAAAGGGACGCTTTCATTCTTTTTAGGCTTACTTGATGCTTTGGAGCACCTGGTCCACCACTTGACGGGCGGTTTTGCCGTCGGCGTTGATGACGGATGCATTGGTGGAGGTGTTCGCCATGCCCATCACGTTGATATCCTGCCCGGTAATGACGCAGCAGGAGCAGTTGGTGGCTTGATCGATGCCGACCACCTCGTGTCCGTTCTGCTGAAGAAGCTGCTTCACATCGGTCAGGGAGGGTTCCACTGCGATTTTAGCCATGTTTCCTGATCTCCTTTCATGGGGTGGAAATGGGGAACACCGGTATATTGTCGCGATTTCCGGCCGGGATTATGCATGGCGGCCCCCATATTTTAGTTGTGCGGCTCTGGGACTTTCCCTATTATAGAGTCATGGAACCGATAGGATGGGCCTAAGCTTGGAGGACCAGTGATGTCGAATACGTTGACTCTTCTTTTCACCAAAAACTTCTACGAAATGCCACCCGATGAGCAGCGGGAGGTTTATATGGAGTATTTCCGGATGGTGTATCCGATGGTGTTCTTCATCGTGAAGGACTACCAGGCCACGGAGGACATTATCCAGGAATCCTTCCTGCGGACTCTAGACCGGGCGGGCCAATTGAACGACGTGGGAAGTGCGGAGAGTTGGCTGCGGACGGTGGCAAGAAATGTAACCTTCAACTTTTTGAGGAAATTAAAGAAGAACCGTAACGAACTGGATCATGGAAGTGTCTTTAGTAGAAGAGAGCCTCCGAAGAATCTCATCTATGCGTGCTTGGAGGAAGAGGTGGAGGCGCAGCTGCTGAAGGAGGATATCGTCCAATACATGAATCTTCTGAAGCCGGAATACCGGCTGCTGGTGGAGCTTCGCAGCGGAAGGAACTGTTCCTACAAGGAGATTGCGCTGCTGCTCGGAACGTCGGAGAGTGTAGTGCGCCAACGGCTGTACCGGGCGCGGGAGTCGGTGAAGCAGAAATTGCGAGAGAATTGGGGATTGCTCGATGGACAATAAGAAGCTGGATGAGCTCTTTGACGAAGCGTTTGACGAGGCGGTCCGATCGGAGCTTAAGATGGAGGTCCCGGATCCGTCGGCGTCCTGGGAGAGGATGTCGGTTAAGCTCCAGAAGCATGTCCGCAGACGGCGGCTGCGCAAGCGACTGCAGACCGCAGCACTGGCGGTGGCGGCTCTCCTGCTGGCGGTAGCCGTGTTCAGTCCGGCCAAGGAAACGGAGGCGTTCCTGCCGGTTACGAAGATCTGGGACGGGGTCAAGGACGGGGTGGTCACCTTGTTCCAGGGGGATAAGAAGGAGCTGGAGAAGGAGCCGTCCAAGAAGATGCTGACGGCGCCTCCACCGGGCAATGTAGGTCCGATCATGGGGCAGGGTACGACCGATGAGTTCGAGATCGCCGCTACGGTTCAAGTGAAGACTCTGGATGAGGCGAAGGCCGCCACGGTTTCCCGCGTGCCCGTTCCCACCTATGTACCGGCGGGTTACCAGCTGTTCCAAGCGGAGCTGCGTACGAATGCAGCCAAGCGGCTGGTGAATGGGGTCATGCTCTATCAGGAAAGCGGCAGCGGAGCTGCGCTGGCCTTAACGGTAACGCCGGTCGCGATGAATAAGTACAGCAACCTGCAGGTCGATCCGGACGATAAACTGGAGCATCTCCAGATCTCCGGGACGGAGGCCGCTTATATCCGGAAGGGGGCGGACACTGGCTTCCTGAATTGGATGGACTCGAATTACGCCTATCAACTCATCGGGAAAGTGTCCAAGGAGGAGATGGTCCGCTTCGCGGAAGGCATGAAATAACGGGGATGCGGATGCATCCCCGTTATTTCTGAAGCTGATTGCGGATATGTAGATTAGAATGCTTTAAACGGACTGTAAGAGTTGCCTACTTCGTGTACTCCGTTATAATCCAGCCAATGGGTGCTGTAGGTCCGGTAATAATAGCCGGTCTGGTATACCTTGGTGGCATCGGTGGTTGGGGCAGCCGCATTGTTATACGAGGTAAAAGAGGAGCTCTTCTCGGTGACCCAGTAGCTGCCGGTCCACCGTTGGAGCTCGGCGGTGATGCCGATCTGCTGACAGATCACATTGGCGGAGGAAACGCCGGTATATACGGGCTCGCCGTTGATGGTTTCGGCAATGTCCGAACGGCCGGGCATCAGGTAGAGGTTGCCGGATGCCATGCTCTGGATGGACAGTACGCCGTTGACGTCGGTCCTGGTGCTAGGCCCGGGTATATAGGTATGGTACTTGTAGATGTCTGGCGGAGGCGGGGTCAGCATGCCGTTCTCATACCTCTTGGGTCCGGCAGCGGATGCCGGGATGGCGGCGGCCAGCGCCAGGAAACAGGCCGTCAGGACTAGCAGGATCTTGCGCAGGTGGTGCTTCAACATGTTCAATTTCCTCCCTTATGATATAGGAATCTATGAATGGGAGCCTTTATTAGAGGCTCCATAAAAGTAGACAAGCTGAGGTTGTCAGATGTAACGTCATTCTGTCGATTTTTTTTGAAAAACTTTATTTGGTATAATAATGAACATCCCATCAAGCCCAAAGGAGCTACCCATGACTTCTTCCTTCGAAAGCTTTTCCTTACATAAAACCGTACTCCGCAATCTCAAGGCGATGAATATCACGGAACCGACTCCGGTTCAGCAGCAGACGATTCCCGCCCTGCTGGCAGGCAAGGACGTGATGGCGGAGTCTCAGACCGGTACGGGCAAGACCTTGGCCTACGTGCTGCCGATCCTGGAGAAGGTGGACCCGGCGGCCAAAAAGCTTCAGGCGCTGATTCTGGTGCCCACCCGGGAGCTGGGGGCGCAGATTGTCCAGGTCATCGAGCAGGCCTCGGCAGAGCTTGGGGTGTCCGCCCAGCTCCTGATCGGCGGCGCCGCCATCGGTCGTCAGATCGACCGCCTCCGTCTCCATCCCCAGATCGCCGTAGGCACGCCGGGACGGATTCTGGAGCTGATCAAGCTCCGGAAAGTATCCATGCATCATGTGAAGACCATCATCATCGACGAAGCCGACCAGGTGTTCCATCAAGGAGAGGGCCAGGAGACGGAGGCGATCATCAAGAGCGCCCTTCGGGACCGCCAGCTCTGCTTCTTCTCGGCTACCCTGCCGGAGGGGGTTCGGCGGCTGGCCGGCCGGTTCATGACCGATCCCGTATCCGTGGACGTGAAGCCCGAGCAGCGGACAGCAGAGACTCTGGAGCACCTGTACGTGGTGTGCGAGGAGCGGGAGCGCATCGATACCCTCCGAAGGCTGGTCCGCACCTTGGAGCCGACGTCGGGGATCGTATTCACCAATCAGGTGGAGGACTTCGGGGAGATTCTGTCCAAGCTGAAGTTTGCCGGCTTGAATATAGAGGGATTGTACAGCGATGCGGGAAAGCAGGACCGGGCCAAGGTCATGAAGGACTTCCGCGAAGGGCGCGTCCCGCTCCTCCTGGCTACGGATGTGGCGGCACGGGGCTTGGACATTCCCGATGTGACCCACGTGTTCCACTTCGACCTTCCGCATGACGCGGACCATTACGTCCACCGTTCGGGACGGACCGGCCGGATGGGCAGGAAGGGGACGGTAGTCGCCATCTGCGCCCCGAACCAGCTGTTTATTCTGGATAAATTCTCGAAGGCCCTGGGTATCGCCTTTGACCGCAGGATGCTCTTCGAAGGCCGGCTGGCTGCGCCGTCGGAGCTTCCCAAGCGAACCTTGCAACGCAAGGCGCCGGAGGAGGTCCGCGGAGGCGCTGCTTCTTCCGCCGGGAATGGGCGTCCGGCAGAGAAGGCGAGCGGTCCGAGGAACGGAGCCGGAACTCCGCGTAATGGGGCAGGAGCTCCGCGTAATGGGGCAGGATCTCCGCGGAACGGGACAGGCGGCGCCGGGCGGACCATCGCCGGGGAGAACACCCGCAAGGGCAAGAACGGCCGTAAGGCGGATTCCAAGAACAAGGGCGCGCCGCGCTGGCTGAAGGAAAAGCAGGGGAAAGGCCCTCAGGGGTAAGCGAAGTGTATCGGTTCGAACAAACAAGCGGCTGGACAGGAGAGGGTTCCTGGTCCAGCCGCTTGTTTGTTTGGAATCGGTTCAAGGCTTCCTGGTCTTCACGTAGGTCGGGTAGACGATCTCCCCTGTGTCCAGCTTCCGGAGCTCCTCCTCCGTCCAGCCGGCCAGCTTGTTGGTGCCGGTGACGCCCGTCAGCTTGATGCCGTACTTGCTCTCCAGGTACGGATGCAGGGTAGACCAGTCCTGGGCCGTAAGCTCCCGGAGCTTCTTCTTGCCCTTGATCTGTCCCAGGATGACGCCGATGCTCTCGGCCGCCAGCGAAGTATTGGGCTGGATCCGGGCGCTCCCGTAGGCAATGGCCGAGGAGCCCACATTTTTGCCGGCCAGGAGGACGTTCTCGTAATTCTTCAGCTGGAAGCTGCGAAGGGGCATGCCGTACTTGTCCGGGCGTCCCATCTCGATGCCCCACTTGTTGGCGCTGGTGCCCTGCAGGTCCAAGGGATACCCGGCGATGCTGACGTTGTCCGGGAACATCCTGGCTCCCAGCATGTCGGAAACCTTCAGCACATAGTCCGTCTCGTAATGGTTATATTCCCGGATGTACAGGTAGTTGGGAAATCCGTTCAGCTCCGCCTTCTCCCAGCCGGTCATATGCTTGCGGAAGTAATCCAGGATCAGGGGGAGCTCCTTCTTGCCGAGCTCCATGGCTTCCCGGACGGAGGTATCGTTGGCCGGATCGACCGTATAGATCAGGAAGGCATTGATCAGCACCTCACCATCCCGCTGGTTCACCGCATTCAGCCCCCGGAGGAACACGCGGCTGTTCGTCGGCTTGTACCCGTTGGTGACGGAGGTCAGCCCGATGGCATAGCTGGCATTGACGGATTCCTTGTAGTGCTCCTGGAACCGGGCCCAATCCACGCCCTTGAATTTCATCATCATGCCGGAGCTCATGTATTCGATGTGGTCCTGGCCGTAAAATTTCTCCAGTCCCGGCAGCCGTGTGGCCTTCAGCTTGCCCGCTAGGGCGGCGAAGTCCGTATTCTCCACCCAGTAGGCGGCGGACAGCCGTTTTTTGGCGCCGTCCTTGGTCTGGTAGAGGACGCTATGTACGGCCTCGCTGCCCGCCAGTCCGGGCCCGGTCTCCACATTGCCCAGTGTGACACCGGACTCCAAGGGAATGCCATGCCGGAGCGTATCGAAGTAGGCCGTGAATTCCGAAAGCTTGCGGATCTTCCCCGACCGGAAGCCGTCGAAGAGCTCCTTGGCCCGGCCTTGTACCATCAGCTTGCCCTGAGCATCCCGGGTCTCGTCCAGGAAGAGCATCTCCGCCTGCAGCAGCTGTCCGCCGACCTTCTCCCGCGGGTCGATGATCTTCACGGTCAGTCCTTCGTCCGCGGCGGCACGGGCCAGGTACAAGCCTTCCAGCTCGCTGCCCACTACGGCGATATCGACGGTCTCCGTCGGGATCGGCGGCTCGGTCGGCTTGGGCGAGGGCTTGGGCGTGCCTGTGGCGGCAGCCGTGACGGACACCGGAGAGCTGGAGGAGGGCTCTTCCGCTCCGGAAGCATCCCGCTTCAGCCAGATGGCGGCGCCTGCCAGCCCTGCTAGGGCCACGGCAGAAGCAAGGCCGAGAATGAGTTTGGATTTATGGTTCATGGTAGTCTCCTTTTGTTCTATTTACCGAATTTTAGAATACCATGAACCCTCGACCCCCTCAATCCCCTGGTTGGCCAACGAACACTTATAGTACAGCAAGACACTTCGCGAAGCGGTTCTTGGCCAGAACCTCTCATACGTACGAAATGATAAAAAGGAGAGTTGAAACGAAATGAACTTCAAACCTTGGATGAAAAAGATGCTGGTTTCCGGTGTAGCGGTCTCCATGCTGGCAGGCGGAAGTGCAAGCGCCTTCGCAAACGGGGCAGACAAGCGCGACCACAGAGGAGACTCCAAATCGGAGTATAAGGATAGCGGCAAGGTCGAGTTTAAAGGGAATATCAATATTATTCTGAACTTCCCCGACCTGAAGGGCGGCGATGTGGAATGGGCGGCGAAATACATAGCGAGCCTGGCCTCGAAGCGCGTCTTCGAAGGCTATGAGGACGGCACCTTCCAGCCCCGGAAGCCGATCAGCCGCATCGAAGCGATTACGGCAGCCGTGCGCCTCATGGGCCTGCGCGACCAAGCCGAGTCGGCCGCTGAGATGAACACCACGCTGAACTTCAAGGACGCTGACAAGATCAAGCGGGACTACTCCTGGGCGACGGGCTACGTAGCGGTTGCTCTGGAGAACGACTTGTTCCTCGAGTCCGATGAATCGGTCCAGCCGGAGAAGCCGGCCGACCGCCTGTGGGCCACTACCCTGCTGGTCAAGGCGATGAAGCTGTCTGCAGAAGCCAAAGCGAACATGAATGTGACGCTTCCTTATAAGGACGCCAATAAGATTCCCGCCGGTTCCGTCGGGTATGTGGAGGTTGCACGCTCCAAGGGGCTGATCCAAGGCTATGAAGACAACACATTCCGTCCGAGTCAGCCCGTAACCCGCGCAGAGCTGGCCGCTCTTCTGGACCGCACAGGCGAGCAGCTTCCGGGCAGCAGCCAGGATCAGACGCTGATCCGGGGCAAGCTGACGGCGGCCGCTGCCGGCAACGTGCTGCTGGTGCAGAAGGACGATAAGACGACCGTGCCGGTAACCGTGGACGCCAACGCCTATATCTACCGCGGCGGCGTGAAGGTCACCCTGGCCGATCTGAAGGCTGGAGACGTGCTGAAGATCCGCACATACAACAATGTGGCCATCTTCGTGGAAGTGACCCAGTCCGCACCTGCTACCGAACAGAATACCTTCACCGTATTCGGACTGTACAAGGGGATCACCCTGGGCGCCGACGGCAAGATCGCCACGGTGACCATCTCCCAGAACGTCAATACGACCGTTCAGGATGCAGTCTATAACGTGGCTCCGAACGTCAGCATTACCGGCGGCGCTCTTCCGGCGGACAATAGAGTGCTGGAGCTGAAGGGCACGGGCACGACCGTAACCTCCATCAAGATTTTGTAATCCTCCATTCCATCATACGGATGATGAAGCCTCTTTGCCCGTTAGGGTAGAGAGGCTTTTCGTCGTGGCTGTCTATATCCGTCTTCCTTTTTGAGCCCAAGAGGAGGATTTGAGCGAACATGCATGGGACCAAATCCAGTCTAAGGTGCCCTGGAGCCAGCTAGGGACGTATTGGGTTGGACGAAATCCAACGTCACCCTCGGGGGGGGGGGGGGGGGGCCCGTTCCCTTCTTTTCCAAAAACCCTCGTAGGGGGGGAGAGGAAAAAACCAGAATTTGGGGAGGGGTGGGAGAAGATCGAGTATAAGGTGCACTGGAGCCAGCTAGGGGCGTAGTGGGTTGGACGAAATCCAACGTCACCCTCGGGGGGGGGGGGGGGGGGCCATTTCCACTTTGTTCCGAAAACCACG